>JANMNF010000311.1:0-7170 GCA_031373765.1 Chloroflexota bacterium | reverse complement strand
ATGCCCCTTCGCTCGAAGAGGCCGCGGAGCCACGTTTCGAGGTCGGGGTCCACGGACGGCGTCTCGCCGATGGCGGCGGCAATCGATTCGCGGGTCAGGTCGTCCGGCGTCGGCCCGAGGCCGCCGGTCGACACCACCATGTCGGCCCGTTCGAGGCCGACCTCGAAGGCGCCCCGGACTGTCGCGAGGTCGTCGCGCAGCGCCGTCATGCGCAGGACCTCGACGCCCTCCGCGGTCAGCGAGGCGGCAAGCTCGCCGCTGTTCGTGTCGCGGGTTTCGCCGACCGTGAGTTCCGAGCCGATGGCCAGGACTTCGGCTCGCAAGATCGTTCGCATCGGGCCGATGGTATCGCCGCCCGGATCAGGCTGACGCGGTCCGTTGGTATCATCGGCTCACGCAGGCGCGTTTCGCGGCGCTACATGGAGACTCCGTGGATCCAACTCAGGACCCAATGACCGACGCCGCCGCCCCCGGTTCCAACGGTGCCGCCGCAGGCCCCGCCGCCCCGGATGCCACCTCGGGGCCTGGCCCTGAAACGGCGCCGAAGGGCCTGCGCGACCAGATCGCGGCCGTCCGTGACTCCGTGATGCGACTGGTTCACGCTCACATCAACCTCGCCCGCACGGAGGCGAGCGAGATCGGTGCCGAAATCGGGCGAGTGGCGTTGCTCGCGGGTGTCGCGTTTGGGGTGCTGTTCGTCGTCGCGCTGCTGGTGCCGATCGGCGGGATGCTCTTCTTCGCAGAATGGCTCCTCGGATCGATCGGCTGGGGCGTGTTGCTGGGGATGCTGTTCCTCCTTGACATCGCACTGATTGCGGTCTTGGTGGCGTTGGGGACGCCCGCATCCCGGATCGGCCGGGACTTCCTGGTCGCGGTATTCGCCGCTGCGGTCGTGACTGTCCTGCTCTTCAAGTTCGTCGTCGGGGCTCAGGTCGCGGCTGCACTCGGGATCTTCACGTTGCTGATCACGTGGCCGATCCTGATGGGGCTTGGGGTCAGTCGGAACGGCATCGATACCGATGCCCTCAAGGCGCGCTTCTATCCGTCCCAGACCATCGAAACCACAAAGGAGACCATCGAGTGGGTGCGCGAACGAACGCCGCTCGGACGGAAGTCCTAGCCGCGCGGGACGGACTCGAACACGAGGTCGTTCGACTCGAGGCTGCCGGACGAGCGGCCATCGATATCCCGGCGCGGCTCCGAAACGATCCCCTGAAAGTCGGCGGCGCGGCTGCCGGGGCAGCCTTTCTGATCCTCGGTGGCCCGAAGCGGGTCCTCGGCGGCGCGCGACGAGCCATCTTCGGGGCACCCAAGCCGATGCCGAAGTCCATGCTTCCGGACGAGGTCGAGGCTGTGCTTCGAACCCTGGGTCCCGACGGCGAGAAGGTGCGCGGCACGCTCGAGCGGGAATTCACGCGATTCCTTGCATCGCGGGCCCCGGAGCGCCGCGATGCCGATCTCCTCGGCGTGGCCGGCGGTCTCCTCGCCAATGCCCTGCGACCGGCGTCAGTTCGAGCGGGCCGCGAGTTCGCCGAGCGGCTCTTCGCCCCGGACGGACCGTCTTTTGCCGATGGACTTCGAAAGGCCCGGACGCGGATGGACGCGAGCGCCCCGCGAGGCAAGGACAAGCCCAAGGCCTGACCCGCGCGGCGGGCCTGACACGCGGGGCGGGCAATCGGCCTACCCAGCTGGTTCGTGGGCGGGTTCCAGATCCCGCCATGCGACGGTATCCTCGGCTTGGGCGAGTGGCGAAATGGCAGACGCGCCGGCCTTAGGAGCCGGTGTCCCGCAATGGACGTGTCGGTTCGAGTCCGACCTCGCCTACCAAGTTCGGGTTGGCCCCCAGGTGCCGGCCCCCACGGGCGGCCCCCACGGGCGGTGCCGGGTCGGCACTCGGTCCCTTCGGCCGGCTCAGGTCTGGGCGGCTCGCTCGCGGCTCTCCAGGTCCGCCCGTTCATACGCCCCACGTAACAAGTCGACGCGATGACGGTCCAGCGAAGCTCACGTTGGTCAGTTTCATACGTGCCAGGTATGGAACGAGCAATTGGCCCCCGATTCGACCGTACCCTGTCCGATTTCATACACGTCGCGTAACAGAATCGGCGCCACTGGCCCGATCTGGTCGACTTGTTACGCCCCACGTATAACGCTGCGAGTTTGATACGCCCGGCGTATGAAACTGGCACGGGCCCTGCTGGCACGGGACCTGCCCCGGCCCTGCCGGGCCCCACCCCGCCCGGAACCCCGCCCACGGCCCCCCTCACCCGGCGACCCGGCTCGGCGGGCCGGTCCCCGTATACTTCGTCGCAATGAACAGCACGATCACCCCCGTACCCAAGAGTTCCGTGGCGGTTCGGTTCGAACTCCCGCCGGAGCAGTTGACCAGCGCGCTCGATGAGGCGGTTCGCCACCTCGCTCGCCGCACCCGCATTCCTGGCTTCAGGCCGGGCAAAGCCCCTCGGGCCGTCGTCGAGCGATCCGTCGGCGCGCCGGCGATCCTCGACGAGGCGCTCGACCACCTGGTCCAGCGCGCCTACCGGGACGCCCTCGTCGAGCACGACCTGACCCCGCTGACCAACGCCGACATCGAGATCGAGCAGGCCGAAGAAGGCAAGCCGGTTATCTTCACCGCGACCGTGCAGGTTCGTCCCGAAGTCAAACTCGGCGATTACAAGGGCTTCAAGTTCACCCCCGAGATCGAGACGATCGACGCCTCCAAGGTCGACAAGGTCATCGAGGAGCTGGCCGACCAGAACGCCACGCTGGCCCCGGTCGAGGATCGCGGCGCCCAGAACGGTGACTACGCCGTGATCGGCTACGTCGGGACCCGAGATGGCGTGCCGTTCGAGGGTGGCTCGTCCGATCGCATGCCGCTCATCCTGGGCGATGAACGGCTCATCCCGGGCTTCGAAGCCAACCTCCTGGGCCTGAAGCCCGGCGAGTCTTCCGGATTCGATCTCACCTTTCCTGACGACTACGCCGAGGCGTCGCTCGCCGGGCAGTTGGCGCATTTCGCCGTCGACATGCGCGAGCTCCGGGTCAAGGTCCTGCCGACCATTGACGACGAATTCGCGCGCTCGATGGGTGCGTACGAGGATCTGGCTGCGCTGCGTGCCGAGATCAAGGTTCGGCTTGGGCACAATGCCCTTGACCGCGCTCGCCACGAGTTCTCGGACAAGATCATCGAATACGGCGTCTCGAATGCGACGCTCGAGCTCCCCGACATCCTCGTCGACCAGGAGGTCGAGGTGATGCATGACGAGTTCCGCGGGTCGCTGGCTCGGCAAGGGATCACCGAGGAGGCATATCTCAAGGTCGTCGGCAAGACCGATGCCGACCTCCACACGGAGTTCCGCCCCAATTCCGAAAAGCGCGTTCGCGTCCTCCTCGTGCTCTCGAAGATCGCCGAGGCTGAGGGTGTCGTGATCGCGGATGCCGACGTCGAGGCCGAGGTCGCCCGCAGTCGCGAGCGCTACGCCAAGGACAAGAAGACGTTGGCGTACTTCGAATCCGTTCGCGGCAGGAGCTTCATCCGCAGCACGCTGCGTCGGAGCCGCGTCGTCGAGCAGCTCGTCGATGCCTGGCTGGCGTCCCATCCGGAGCATCCGGCACTGCCGCATCTCGAGGATGTCCCCGGCATGGACACGAGTTCGGCCGAGGCCAACGCTTCCATTGATGCCACTGATCCCGGCTCGGTTCTCGAGGCCGACCCCACGCTGGCATCGGCCGGCTGACCACCTTCCCCACGTTGCGACAGGAGCCAACCATGCTCGTACCCATGGTGATCGAGTCCTCCAGCCGGGGGGAACGCGCCTACGACATCTATTCACGCCTGCTCAAGGAGCGGATCATCTTCATCGGCGACGTGATCGAGGATCACCTCGCCAACCTCGTGATCGCCCAGCTCCTGTTCCTCGAATCCGAGGATCCGGAGAAGGACATCAGCCTGTACGTCAACTCGCCAGGTGGCGTCGTGACCGCGGGCCTGGCGATCTACGACACCATGCAGTACCTTCGGGCCCCGGTCAGCACCATCTGCCTCGGCCAGGCGGCTTCGATGGCCGCGGTCCTGCTCGCGGCCGGCGCGAAGGGCAAACGCTACGCCCTGCCCCACAGCCGGATCATGATCCACCAGGGTTCGGGCGGCTTCCGCGGCAACGCCCCGGATGCCGTGATCCAGATGCGCGAGTGGGAGCACCTGGTTCAACTGAACCACGCGATCCTCGCCCGACATACCGGTCAGACGGTCGAGAAGATCGTCGCGGACACGGATCGGGACCGGTTCATGTCGCCCGACGAGGCAAAGGACTATGGCATCATCGACGCTGTCTACAACGCTCAGGGTGCGTCACTGATCTCGCAGGCCCACGATGCCGGCCTCGCCGGCGGCGAAGGCAGCAAGGTCGCGGACCTCCCCGCGCCGGAGACGAAGAAGTCGAAGGGTTGACCCCGGCGCCGGGCCGGGACACCTTGCGACCGATGAACGAGGCACTCGCGTGAGCACAACGAGCAGTACTACAAAGGGTCCCAAGGTCCCGTATCGCTGCTCGTTCTGCGGCAAGAGCCAGGAGCAGGTCCGCAAGCTGATCGCGGGTCAGGGCGTGTACATCTGCGATGAGTGCATCAACCTGTGTCAGGAGATCATCGACGAAGAGCTGCTCGACCAGCCCAAGGTCAAGCCGGCCGTTACCAAGCTGCCCAACCCTCGCCAGCTCACCTTCTCTCTGGACCAGTACGTCATCAGCCAGGAGAAGGCGAAGAAGGTCCTGTCGGTCGCGGTCTACAACCACTACAAGCGGGTCAATGCGGGCCACGCCATCGATGAAGTCGAACTCCAGAAGTCGAACGTTCTGCTCGTCGGGCCGACCGGCTCGGGCAAGACCCTGCTGGCGCAGACGCTCGCGCGGGTCCTTGATGTCCCGTTCTGCATTGCCGACGCAACGTCGCTGACCGAGGCCGGGTATGTCGGCGAGGACGTCGAGAATATCCTGCTGCGACTCATCCAGGCCGCAGATTTCGATGTCGCCCGGGCCCAGCGCGGGATCATCTACATCGATGAGATCGACAAGATCGCCCGCAAGGCGGACAACCCGTCGATCACCCGGGACGTGTCGGGCGAGGGCGTCCAGCAGGCGCTGCTCAAGATCCTCGAGGGCACTGTGGCGAACGTGCCGCCCCAGGGCGGGCGCAAGCATCCACACCAGGACTTCATCCAGATCGATACCACGAACGTGCTGTTCATCTGCGGTGGCGCGTTCGACGGGCTCGAGAAGATCGTCGAGGAGCGGGTGGGCAAGCGCGCCATCGGCTTCGGGTCCGAGGCGGCGCCGTCGGCTGCTGAGCGGGGTCGACTTCTGGACAAGCTCATGCCCGAGGACCTCCTCAAGTACGGGCTGATCCCGGAGTTCATCGGCCGCCTGCCGGTCATCGTCACCCTGTCGGCGCTCACGGCCGATGATCTGGTCCGCGTTCTCGTCGAGCCGAAGAACGCCGTGGCCCGGCAGTTCCAGCGGTTCCTGTCGCTGGACAAGGTGGAACTCGTCTTCACGCCCGGTGCGTTGCGGGCCGCGGCGGATGTCGCCCTCGATCGAAAGACGGGCGCTCGCGCGCTTCGCTCGATCGTCGAGGAGGCGCTCCTCGAGGTGATGTTCGACATCCCGGAACGTTCCGACATCCGGAAATGCATCATCACCGAGGAAACGATCCGCGATCGACGCATGCCCCTCCTCCTCACGAAGTCCGACGTCGAAAAAGGTGTCGACGAGACGAACTACGAGGAATGGCTCGCAGAGCAGGCCGCGAGCGCCTGACCGCCCGGCCCGGCCCGGCCGCCCGGTTCGGCCGCACCGGAGGGCGACCCGACCATGGATCACGCTGATCATGTCGCGCTGATCCGTCGCGGCGTCGAGCACACCGGTCCGCGATGGCTCGAACTGGGATCCGGGTATGGGGCCTTCACGACAGCCCTCGCCGACGTGCTCGGCACGGGAGGCTCCATCGAGGCGGTCGACCGGGACGGAGAAGGGCTTCGCGCCGCCGCGGCGGCCGTCGCCGATCGATTTCCCGCTGTTCGGGTGACGCCAAACCTGGCCGACTTCACCCGGGGCCTGCCAGATGGGCCGTTCGACGGCGTACTTGCAGCCAACAGCCTCCATTTCGTCGCCGATCGACGGGCGGTTCTGGCCGGGATTCGCGTTGTCCTCAATGCGGGAGGTCGTCTGCTGGTCGTGGAGTACGACGTGGACATGGGCAATCCCTGGGTGCCACACCCATTCTCGTTCGGTTCCTGGCGTTCGGAGGCCGCCGAGGCCGGGTTCGATCAAGTGGAACTTCTCCATCGCGTGCCCAGCCGCTTCCTGGGGGCGATCTACGGGGCCGTGGCCACGTCGCCTCGGCCGTCCGACGACCACGAGGATCCCAAGGTGGACCAGACCGTTGGTTCGGGCGCGCGGCGCCTACCGCGATGAGTTCGACTCCGGGGCCACGTTCCACGAACCGGCGCGGGTTCGTGGCCCTCGCGGTGTTCGTTGCCCTGGTCTCGTCGGCCTGCGGCCCGGCCTCGACCACCCCGACCACCTCGGCTCGCGCGACCGGGACCCCGCAGCCTTCACCTGAGCTGGGTATCGACTGGGGGCGATCCGCGCCCGTGGATCGTCCTGAGGAAGCGTTCATGGTGGCATCACCGACGCCAGGCCCCACCGAACGGACAGACATCGTCCGGTCCGGCCACCCGCTCCACTTTCCCGGCCAGGCGATCATGGCCGACGTCGCTGGGCTTCCCGGCGGCGGATTCGTTGCCGTCGGCTACGTGTACCCCGGATGGCGGCCCGTTTCGTGGACGTCGCCGGATGCCGTGACCTGGTCGCTGAGCCGCCTGGGCACGACCGAGTTCACCTTCCCCGTGGCGCTCGCCGTACAGGAGGACACGATCGTTGCGGTCGGGCGTTCCGGGAAGCTGCCGGTCGCCTGGACGTCGGCCGACGGTCGGACGTGGCAGGTCCGCCTCGTCCCGATGCTCGGCAGCGCCGGCGTCGCGGAGCGCATGACGACCGTGGTGGCGACGCGAGGAGGGTTCCTGGCCGGCGGTTCCGTCGGGCCCGAACTCTTCGAGCGGCATGCGCGGTTCTGGCTCTCCGCTGACGGCGAGTCATGGGAGCCAGTCCCGGACGA
>JANMNF010000213.1:0-3994 GCA_031373765.1 Chloroflexota bacterium | reverse complement strand
GGGGTCGTGGCCGGCGCGTTCAGCCTGATCGTCGGGGCCGTATTCCTCTTCGGGCTTGACGGCGGGCTCCCCGCGATCGACGGCTGGCTCGAGTCGATCGGAATCAAGTGACCGACCGTCCGCTCGCACGGAGTCATCATTCGCCGCCATGGGACCGCGTCCCGGAGCGTCTGCGACAGCGCGGCCTGCGCTGGACGTCGCAACGGGCGACGTTGCTCTCCGTCCTCGAGGCAACCGAAGGGCACGTGACCGGGAGCCAGCTCGTAGAGAAGTGCCGGGAAATCGAGCCCGCGACGACGCCGTCGACCGTCTATCGGACGCTCGACGTCCTCGAATCGATCGGCGTCATCAGCCACAGCCACGGGCTCGATGGCCGGGAGGAATTCCACGTTCAGGCCGTCGTCCAGCACGGGCATCTCGTCTGTTCAGTCTGTGGCTCCGACGAGGACCTGCCCGCCGATGAGGCATCGGCCTTCGTCGCGGCGCTCCGTCGTGACCGCGGGTTCACGGTCCAGATCGATCACCTGACGGTGACGGGTCGGTGTAGGGACTGTTCCAGGACCGCCCTCGGAACGATGCCAGCTCCGTCGATGACTGCAATCCTGACGGACTGACCCTCATCAGCGGCGTTCAGCCGAAAGCGGTGTTCAGCCGCAAGCGGCGTTCGGTTGGGTACGAAAGTACGAATTACGAACGCTTGAGTGGGGTGCGATGGTCTCGACTACGGCTATCGAAGGAACCACTCGGTGTTGGACGGTCACCTGGACATGAGTTCGCCGAGTCGAGCGGAAATCGGCACGAATCCGTTGGCTGCGGCCGCTGCCGTCGAGGCGGCGGCGCGGCCGATCAGCCGTGTCCGGATCCGTGGGTTTGGGCGCCTGGCGAAACCGTCATGGCCGACCGGCCGATTGGCCGTTCTCGTGTGGGCCTACGTGTTCGTCGGCCTGGCGATGCTCATCGGGTTGACGGCACTTGTGCCGCTCGCGCCGGCCATCGCAGTCCCGTTTCACGTTCCTGGAGTGGATCAGACCGTTCTCGGCGTGATCGTCTGGATTGCCGTCGGGATCGCCACCTCGTCCCGCGGATCAACCGACGAGGGGCGCGTCACAATCATCTTCGGCGTGGCACCCGTGGTCGCCTCGTTCGCACTGGGCGGGCCGACGGCGGCCATCTGGGTCGCGGCGATCGGCAGCCTCGAGTGGCGCGAATTGAGCGGCAAAGTCGCGTGGTACGGCGTCCTCGCCAACCACGCCATGATCATGATTCCCGCGGGCCTGGGCGGAATCGTGACGCTCGTGCTGCTCGAACTCGGCATCGGCCATGATGCCCAGCTCGGAAATCTCGTCGCGGTCGCGGCCGGGGCGCTGACGTTCTGCATCATCAACGTCGCGCTCGCGGTCTTGACCGTCTATGTCCGATCGGGCCGGCGCCCGTCCGACGCTCTCGGCATTCCGTGGCGGGCCGTCGCCACGATGATGACCGCGGAATCGGCCCTCGCGTGGGTGTTCGCCGCAACCTACGTCACGCTGGCGTGGTGGAGTCCGGTAGTCCTGGTATTCGCCGATGCCGCGGCGTCGTCATCGATCGATCGCAGTCGTGCGAACTGGCTCATTCGTCACCATCAGCTCACCCACCTTCCGAATCGGCTCGCGCTCAACGAGCATGCCGCCGAGCTCCGACGCATGAAGTCGGTCGGCGCATCGATCTTCTACATCGACCTCGACGGCTTCAAGGCTGTCAACGACAATTTCGATCATCAGGTCGGCGACGACATTCTCCGCGAGATCGGTACTCGACTGACCGAGTTCGCGGCCGATGGCGGCTTCCTCGCCCATCTGCATGGGGATGAGTTCGTACTCGTGACCGACGGGCTGAGGACCGAGGCTGAGATCGATTCGACGATCGCAGCGCTGACGCAGATCATTGAAATCCCAATTGAACACGCCGACGGCGCGATTCGCCTGTCAGCCTCGATCGGGTGCCAACCGCTGACCGACCTCGACGCCATGGACGCCGGACTCAGAGAAGCGGATCGAAGGATGGCTGCGGCGAAGGAGGCTCGAGCTATTGCCAGCGGCCGGGACCGCCGCCGAAACTGACGAGGCACTCGCAGAGGTTGTCCGCGCCGCGCTGCGCCGCCTCGTGCCGGCTCAACCCTCGCGGAAGAGCATCAGCGTCCCGCTGTAGCAGGACACCCAGACCGTCCGCGAGGTGGGCTCGAACGTCACCCCAACCGGGTGGTGGCCGGTCGCCAGCCGCTGCAGGACGCGCATGTCCGCGGTCGCCACCTTGACGAGCGTGTCGTCGTCGTAGTTGACGACATACAGGCTCAGTCCGTCATCGGACAGGACGATGGTCCGTGGTGCCGCCCCCGTCCTGACCGAGCCGACGATCTTCCCGGTCGTCGTATCCACCTTGATTACCTTCACGTCGCCGGTCATCGAGGCGTAGAGGTACCGACCCTCAGCGTCGAGCACGATGTGCCGTGGATATCGCCCGAGGTCGGTCCGGATCGGGGTCAGCTTCCAGTCCGCCACGTCCAGGCGGTACAGCTCGGCCGGGTAACCCCGCCTGGCATCGTGGTACTGCGTGGTGACGAACGCGCCGGAGGAATCCGGCAGGAACGCAATCCCACGGGGTTCCGGGCCGATCGGAACTCGCTTGATCTCGCGGAACGTCGCTACGTCGATGACGGACAGGTCCCAACTCGTCCAGTTCGCGACGATGATCCATCGCCCATCCGGGCTCGCGGCAAGGAACTTGGGGACGGCGCCGACCCGCGCCGCCGCTGTGATCTTGCCGCTCGCCATGTCGATCCGGTAAACGTAGCTGTCATCGACCTTGTCCGCCGGCGTGGCGAGATCCCAGCCCGGCTTCGAGAACCCTGTCCCATACATCGAATAGTTGGTCACGTAGGCCGTCTGCCCGTCCGGCGAGAACGCGGCCTCGACGGGGGCACCAGCAACCGACTTCGGGTAGTCGGGCCAGCCCAGGGCAGACAGGTTCACCTTGTCCTTGATGGTCCGGACCAGGTCACCCTTGGTGTCATAGACCGTCACCGTGTGTCGATACATCATGTTTTCGGCGATCACGAGACCGGCGCCCGAGGCAACGACGGACTTGGGACGGATATGTCCGCGGATCGTGCGGACGCGCTTCAACGTCGTCTTGTCGGTCCGTGGTCCCACCGGAGCCGTTTCGGCCACGGGGCCTGTCGGTCCTCCCGCGACGCCCCGCTCGGGAGGATTCGGGTGCTGGTGCGAGCGCGGGGCTCCAATCGGCGTTCCGGCCGCGAGGCCGCTCGTCAGGGCTGGATCGTCCCCTTCGGTGGTCGCCACGCCCAGCACCGTCTGGGCTTCCGCGGTGGGTGCGGGAAATGCCGGCGACATGCTGAGCGCAAGCGCTGCGACGACGATGAGCGACCCGGCGCCCGCCCGACGTCGGGTCACGGTGACCCCGGCTGGTCGGAAGGAACCCGCAGGCCCGGCCGGACGAGCCGTTCGCGTCGCTCGAATCCCAGTGACTGACGATCGCATCGGACTGATCCTGCCCGCTCTGTCAAGGGGTCGGAATGGCGAATCGGACCGTGACGCGGCCTTTCGTATCGGAATCGACGGCCGCCAGCCTTCCCGACCATCGGACATGGAAAGGCGCCGTCCGGTATCCCGGATCGGCGCCTTTCTGCTCTGCGAATCTGTCAGACGCCTCGCATCAGGACCTAGCGAAGAACGATGTCGCTCACGACGTACGTGCCGAGTGTGCCATCGGCGATGATGAACGGGATCGACCCAGGGGCGATCCGATACGTCGGGTGCGTAGCGGCAAACGCGGCCCAATTGGCAAATGTCTCCCCTCCGGCATCGACCGCGCAGGTCGCGCTCTCGGTGCTCACGAGCGAGGCTCCACAGCCGGCCACGTCCATGAAAGCGTAGAAGTCCGCCGTGTTCGTGACGCCGTCAGTGTTGATCGGCAGGCTGAACCTGCCGGCCGACAA
>JANMNF010000141.1:0-5092 GCA_031373765.1 Chloroflexota bacterium | reverse complement strand
ATCCAGGCGACCTTGTTCTTGTCGACCAGCGTCTTGAGCCCGGTCCACATCCGCTTCACGACCTGGTCCCGGCGGGCGGCCATCCGCGCGTAATCCACGACGGCGTCCCCGGGGAGATCGAGCCCGAAGTCCTTGGCATGCTTGATTCGATCCGCGAATGCCGCGGATTCGAGGAGCGCCTTTGTCGGAATGCACCCGCGATGGAGGCAGGTCCCACCGATCTTGCCCTCGTCGACGAGCGCGACGCGCAGGCCCAGCTGGGCAGCCCGGAAGGCGGCACTGTAGCCCCCGGTTCCCGCACCGAGCACGATCAGGTCGAAGTCGTTGGACGAACCGACGGCCATGGTCAGCGAGACTCCGGTTCGGCCGCGAAATGCCCGATATCGGCGGCGGCGGCTCGCCTGGGACGATGCCGACCGGGCAGGAATGTCATTGGCCACGATGGTACGCGGGCCATCGAGGAAGGCGCAAACGTGCGGCCCGCTGGCGGTCGGCAGCCGGTGCTAGACTCGGCCGAAATCCGGGTGTCCGCCGGCCCCGTGTCGGGACCTTCCGGACGCTCGGAGCCGACAGAAGGGACACCTTGGACCAGAGCCTCCAGCGCGGTCTGCTGATGATCCTCGCCTACCTCGCGGGGTCGATCCCGTTCGGCGTCCTCGTCGCCCGGGCGAGTGGCGGGGTTGATCCTCGGACCATCGGCTCGGGCCGGACGGGCGGGACCAACGCACTGCGCGCCCTTGGGCGCAAATGGGCCGCGCTCGTCGTGATGGGCGACCTCGGAAAGGGCGCGCTGCCCGTCCTCCTGGCCCGTCTCGTGACGAACGGCGATCCGCTGGCCGAAGTGCTGTGCGCCGGCGCCGCGGTCGTCGGCAGCTCGCACTCGGTCTTTCTCCGCTTCCACGGTGGGCGGGGGGTGGGCACCGGCGTCGGAACCATGCTGATCATCCAGCCGGTCGCGATCGTGATCGCGGCGCCCGTCTTCGTTGTCGTGATTCTCGTCACCCGGTACGTATCACTTGGATCGCTCCTGGGGTCGGCCGCAATGCTCCCGGCCATGCTGCTGATCTGGGCGGTGGCTTCCGGCGCGGTGCCGGCTGCCTACCTCCTGTGGGCCGTTGTGGGCCCGGCGCTGATCTGGCTCGCCCACGCCGACAACATCGATCGTCTGATCCACGGCCAGGAGCGCAAATTCGATCTGGGGCTCCTCGGCGGGCGCGGCCACGGAGGCGGCGCGGCCTGACCTTCGGGCGCGGCGGTGGACTTGCCAACACGCGGGGCCGCGCACAGGCGCGCGACGGCCTACAGATAGCCCTCGGGAACCGGTCCCGTGATCTCCATCCCATGCCGGTCCGCGATCTGGTCGAGGTTCGCCGGGGCCGTACCCCGGGATGCGAAGGCAGCCGCAAGTTCGTCGAAGTAGCCGACCATCGCGGCCGGGCTGAACAGGACCAATTTCCTGCTGGGCACGTTGACGACGCGGAAGCCGTGCCGCAGGCCCGCCGGAACGAAGACGAAGGACCCGGCCGGGCAGGCATATTCGCGATCCTCGAGGAAGATCCGATACTCCCCGGCGAGGACGTAGAACGCCTCGGCCGCATCGTGGTGAATGTGCATCGGCGGCCCGAATCCGGCGGGCTCGGTTGCCTCGAGCAGGGAGAACGCCCCCGCCGTTTCTTCAGCCGACGCCTTCACCGACATCGCGAACGTTCCCATGTCGATCGATCGGCCCTCGCCGGGCCTGAGGACGAACGCTCCGGGTTTCAGGTCTGCCATGAGTCGTCGGTCCTCCTGATGTCGTCGTTCGGTGGTGAGCCGTCAGGTTGTCGGTGGGGTCTCGCTGAGCCGACCGTCCTTGAAGGCGAAATCCCAGACGTCGATGGCTGGCGGCTCGATACCGAGGTTCGTGAGCGCGGTACAGATCTGGCTTCGATGGTCCGTGCCGTGATGGACGGCCTGGGCAAGCCGGATGCCCATGGGCGCGAGGCTGTCCGACCCGTCGTCGCGATGTCGAGTCACGGTGGTCTCGGGGTCAAGGTCCTGGGCAAGGAATTCCATCCACGAGACGCCGTTTGCTTCGATTGTTGCCCGCAGCTGGGCCAGGTCCATCGAGTCTTCGTCGATCTCCGGCACGCGACCGCCGGTCAGGGCGAACAGGTATCCGGAGTCGCCTCCCGCCGTATGGCGGATGGTGTCGATGATCGAACCGTAGGTCCCAGGCACGCTCGAGGCGAGCTGTTCAGGCGTGAGCTTGGCGCAGGCATCGATGATCTGGAGGGTCGCCCAGGTGTGGTGGCCGAAGGCATCGGCGAGCAATGAGGTCGTCATCGCGGGATCGTAACGCGCACAATGGCGCCGCGTCTGCCCGGGATCGGCCGGCGTACTCGGCCGCGAAGCGGGGTTCGGCGGTCGCGCGATGGCCACAACCGATGGAGGCGACCCATGGGTCCGCTCGTGATGACCGGTCTCGCGACCTTCGGGGCGGCCGTGGGTGTCGGCCTACTGCTCTCGGGGACGTACCCAACCACCGAACCGATCGATCGACCACCCCCGACCGGCCGTGGCCTGGCGATCGTCATGATGGCGTTCAGCATGGGGATCGGCACCCTTGGCGCGGTGGTTGGACTGCTGGCCGCGATGACCGATGGGGATGTCGGCGGAACGGCCTGGATCCTCGCCGCGGGGCCGGCCGCGGCTGGAGCGATCGTCGGGATCGCCATCATCGTGCGCAATCAACCCACCGCGAATGCCCAGCTCGTCCCGATTGCCATGTCATTCACGATTGGGATGGGCTTCCTGGGGGCGCTCGTCGCGATGCTGGCGCTGACATTCGCCGACGTCGGCGCGAAGCATCCGATCAACGGCCCGTTCGAGCTGCTCGGGCTGGTCAGCCTGGCGTCGGCGATCGGAATCGGTCTGACCGGGGCCGCCGCCGTGAGATCGATGAACGGGGCCGACGTGGCTTCGGCCAGGACGATCTCCTCGCGGCAGATCATGCGCGGCGCCCTGTTTCAGGCCGCCGGCGTGGCGGCTTCCGCGGTGGCCATCGTCATCGTCATGCTGAGCTGAGGGCGACTCACCGAGGATCGCCGGGACTTGCCGGGCTCGCCGGGGCGAAACCGGGGCTGCCCGGCGCGAAAACCGGCGGAATTCCGTCAAATACCACCCGGGGTCGTGGTATCCGCCCTTTGGCCACAGATTCCACCCAAATACGACCCGGGTGCGTGGTAGGTGCGCCGCGCGGCCCGCACGCGCCAGAAAACGCTGCCGATCTGGGGAACCTGAGCACGAAGCCCTTGAGCAGGGACCGGAATTTGGGTTCGGGAACTAATGGAATCGCACCTAGTACGACTGGGGGTCGTATATGGGGCAACGGCCGCGGCGCGGCCGGGCCGGGTGCGGGGGTGCGTCCCCGCCCTTGCTTGGCGTCGGTGTGCATACCCCGGGAATCACAACGACCCGGGCCGGCTGACTGCCCGGGTCGCGTATTGGACTCTGGTTACTGCGGACCCCCAGTGGGTCCGCGCGCCGAGAGGAGAGAGCTAGCCCCGCATCGTCCGGAAACAGTCGGAGCAGTAAACCGGCTTGCCGCTGGTCGGGCGGAACGGGACCTTGGCCTCGTTACCGCAGTTCGAGCAGGTTGCCGCAAACATCTCGCGGGTACCGCGATCGCGGTCGCCGTAGCCACCACCACCGCCGCCGCCGCCATAACCACCGCCGCCTCCGGCGCTGTAGCTGCCGCCGGCGGAGTAACCGCCACCGGACGAGCCGTAATCGCTGCTGCCCGAGCCGTAGCCCGCGCCGCTCGAACCGCGAGCTGCCTTGCGGCTGGCTCGACAGGACGGGCAGCGGCGCGGCTCGGTGAAGCCACGCTGCGCGTAAAAGTCCTGCTCAGATGCGGTGAAGACGAACTCCTGTCCGCAATCCGCGCAGGTCAGATTCTTGTCGTTGTACAAAACGAGAACTCCTCTCGGTAGCCGTCCGCGATGCCGTTCGGGTTCTCGCGTCAGCCGTGAGAGGAGTCCGGTACGTGGTCGTCTACTCGTATGCAGTCACGGACCGTGCCGTGACATTGGGCGTCGCGGAGCATACGCGGTAAATGCGGCTCTGCCTAGTCCTGAAATCTGAGGGGCGTCAGGGCTCCGATGCCCAGCCCCGAACTCGGTCGACGGCCTTGGCCCATCGTCGTCGTCGCTTGAGGCGCTCGTCATCGCCCATAACCGGTTCGAATCGGCGATCCAGAGCCCAGTTTGCCGCCACCTCTGCCTGGTCTTTCCAGTAGCCGACGGCAAGACCCGCGAGCCCGGCGGCACCCAGGGCGGTCGTTTCCGTGACCACCGGCCGTTCGACGGCGGTACCAAGCATGTCGGCCTGATCCTGGAGGAGCGCGTTGTTGCTCGCAGCGCCACCATCCACGCGCATGATCGAGGGCGCCGTACCCGCATCGTCGGTCATCGCCTCGACGACATCGGCAACCTGCTGGACGATGGAATCGAGCGTGGCCCGGGCGATGTGGGCGAGGCCGGTGCCGCGGGTGATCCCGAACATCGCGCCGCGCGCATCCGGATCCCAGTACGGGGCGCCGAGTCCGGTGAACGCCGGGACGACGACAACCCCGCCCGCATCGTCGACCGACGCAGCCAGGGCCTCGATGTCGGCTGATGAATCGAAGGCCTGAAGGCCGTCGCGAAGCCACTGAACCGCGGCCCCGGCCACGAACACGGATCCTTCGTGGGCATACGTGGCCGGCCCGCCGGGCGCCAGCTGCCAGAGCACCGTCGTGATCAGCCGGTTCGGCGATTCGACCGGCGTCGTACCGATATTGCGGAGCAGGAACGCCCCCGTCCCGTAGGTCGTCTTCGTGTCCCCCACCCCGAAGCAGGCCTGACCGAACGTCGCCGCCTGCTGGTCGCCGGCAAGGGCGCCGATCGGGATCGGGGCGCCGAACACGGATGGATCCGTCTCCCCGATGACTCCGGACGTGGGCACGATCTCGGGCAGCATCGACGCGGGCACCCCGACGAGATCGAGCAGTTCCTCGTCCCATGCCAAGCGGTGAATATCGAACAGCAGGGTGCGGCTGGCATTCGAGACG
>JANMNF010000097.1:0-3553 GCA_031373765.1 Chloroflexota bacterium | reverse complement strand
CACCGTCGGGAAGGTGCCGTTCCAGGCCATCGCGAAGGCGATCATCGGCGGCGAATACGAGGGCTTCGCCAAGGTCATCGGCCACCGGGACACGAAGGACACCCTGGGCGTGCATCTCATCGGCCCCCACGCGACGGACCTGATCGCCGAGGCCTCCCTGGCCTTCCAGCTCGATGCCACGCCGTGGGAGATCGGCGGGACGACCCACGCCCATCCGACCCTCGCGGAAATCATCGGCGAGGCGGCCCTTGCCGTCGACGGCCAGTCCATCAACTTCTGAGCTGGGACGAACTGATCGACCGATGACGACGAAGGGCAAGGCGCAATCGGACCTCGCGACTTCGGTCGGGTTGACCGACGAGGACCTGCTCGCGATGTACCGCACCGTCGCGCTCGCTCGCGCGGTCGACGAGCGCATGTGGATCCTCAACCGCGCGGGACGCATCCCGTTCGTGATCAGCGGCCAGGGTCACGAAGGGGCCCAGGTGGGCATCGCCTGGCCGCTCGAGCGCAAGAAGGACTGGATCGCCCCGTTCTACCGGTCCATCGCGACCTGCCTCAGCTTCGGGATGACGGCCCAGGACATCCTCATGGCCCAGTACGCCAAGGCCAGTGACCCATCCTCCGGCGGGCGCCAGATGCCCGGTCACTACGGCAATGCCGAGAACAACCTCGTGTCGCTGTCGTCCCCGGTCGCAACCCAGATGCTCCACGCCGTCGGGATTGCCTTGGCGGCCAAGATTCGGGGCACCGGGCAGGTCGCCATGTCGTCGATGGGCGAGGGGAGCTCGAACCAGGGCGACGTCCACGAGGGACTCAACTTCGCGGCCATCCACAAGCTGCCGTTCATCCTCGTCATCGAGAATAACGGCTACGCGATCAGCGTTCCGGCGAGTCGCCAGGTTGCGACCCCCGATGTTGCGGATCGGGCAGCCGGCTACGGCATCCCGGGCGTGGTCGTCGACGGTTCCGACGTCCTCGCTTGCTACGTGGCGGCGAAGGAGGCCGTGGATCGGGCGCGACGCGGCGACGGACCGACACTCATCGAGGCGAAGGTCATCCGACTGACCGGTCACTCCTCGGATGATCAACAGACGAAATACCGACCCGAGCAGGAACTGGCCTCCCTCAAGGCGCTTGACGCGCTCCCGCACTTTCGGTCCGAGCTCGTCGACGCTGGGGTGCTGACAGATGAGATCGAGGCAGCGTTGACCGCCTCGATCAAGGCCGAGGTCCACGAGGCGACCGAGTTTGCCGAAGCCGAGCCGGATCCGGATCCGTCGACGGCCATGCGCTGGGTCTATGCCGAGGCGTGGCCCTCCGAGGGGCCGCCGCCGTGGGGTCTTGGCGGTGGCCACGGGATGGAGGGCCACGGCGGTCCGGACGATAGATCGGCCGCCGAAGGTGCGACGGACTGATGGCACTCAAGACGTTCATCGAGGCGATCCGGGAGACGCTTGCCGACGAGATGCGGCGTGACCCGAGCGTCATCCTGCTGGGCGAGGATGTCGGCAAGAAGGGCGGCGTGTTCCTGGCGACGGATGGACTGTGGGCCGAATTCGGCGATGACCGGGTCATCGACACGCCACTGACCGAATCGCTGATCATCGGCGCCTCGATCGGGGCCTCGATGAACGGGCTCCGGCCGATTGCGGAGATCCAGTTCGCCGACTTCATCTTCCCGGCGTTCAACCAGATCCTGTCCGAGGCCGCGCGAATGCGCTACCGCTCCAACAATGGCTTCGGCGTCCCGATGACGATCCGCGCCCCGTATGGCGGTGGCGTTCACGGCGCGCTCTATCACTCGCAGTCCGTTGAGGCGTTCTTCGCCCACATCCCGGGCCTGAAGGTCGTCATTCCGTCCACGCCGTATGACGCCAAGGGTCTGCTGCGATCCTCCATCCGGGACAACGATCCGGTGCTTTTCTTCGAGCACAAGAAGATGTACCGATCGGTCCGCGGTGACGTGCCCGACACGGACTACGTCGTACCGCTCGGCCGCGCGTCCGTGACCCGGGAAGGCTCGCAGCTCACGGTGATCGCCTACGGCCTGATGGCCCATTACGCGCTCGAGGCGGCTGATGTCGTGGCCGATGAGGGGATCAGCGTCGAGGTCGTCGATCTCCGGACGCTCCGGCCGCTCGACAAGGAAACCGTCCTCAACTCCGTGCGCAAGACCGGCAAGTGCCTGGTCGTGTACGAGGACAACCGGTTTGGCGGCTACGGCGCCGAGGTGGCCGCGATGGTCTCCGAGGAGGCGTTCGACTACCTCGATGGGCCCGTCACGCGGCTTGCCGGCCCGGAGGTCCCGGGCGTCCCGTACAACCACGCGCTCGAGGACTGGTTCATGATCAATCCCGAGAAGATCGCAGACGGGATTCGCCGGCTCGCCGCGTACTGAGGCGTGGTCCGCGGTCGCCCAGCGCGCCGGACACGGCAAGCCTCGCCGCCATCGAGGCGCGCCTGCAGGACATTCTGGCGACGTACCGGGACCGCCTCGCTGCCGGGCCGATCTATACGATCGAGGTCCTCCGAAGGCCCGGAGCCAAGGCCCATGACTGGTTCGCCGGGGTCCAGCGTGTCGACGGTGCGGTCAAACTGAACTTCCTCTCGATGCACGGGCACCCCGAGCTGCTCGATGGCATCTCGTCGGCGCTTCGCGAGTGCCAGAACGGGGCATCGGTTTTTCGACTCGCGACCCTGGACGATGAGCTCGCCGCCGAGGTTGCAGCGCTCCGGGAGCGGGGTTTTGCGTTGTACATGGCGGCGGCCGGCGACGCCCGAGCGGCCCGCGACGTCGGCGACGCCCAGGCGGCCCGCGATGCCTGATCTTGCGGCCGTCCACGATCGACTTCGCGCGATCCTCGTGCCGTACTTCGGCTCGCTGTCGGCGACGAAGGACAGTCCCGATGGCGTCGCCTTGGAATACCCGGGCCTCGAGGGCAAGCCGTGGGGCTTCGTCGCCGCGACACGCCTGGGCGAGCGCTACGTGAGTTTCTATCTGATGAGCGTTTACGCGATGCCGGATCTCCTCGACTCGATGTCGCCCGAGCTGCGCCGGCGCATGCAGGGCAAGTCGTGCTTCAACTTCACGAAGATCGACGAGCCGCTCATGACGGAGCTCGAGGCGATCACTGCTGCGGGTATGGCCAGACAGCTCGAGATGCTCGCGATGGCGAAGGCGGCCGAGGCCAGGCGCCGCTGATCGTCCCGGGCGGCTGATCGGCGCGCGTACCGCGTTGGCCTGTCGCAACTCCCCGCTGATCGCCGGCCAATTGGCGCGCGTCATCCTCGCGGACGTGGACACCACGCGCCTGGGACGAACACTCCGCGCCCTCAGGATTCGGCAGGGCCTGCGCCAGGCGGACCTCGGCCGGCAGGTCGGCGTGAGTCAGTCACTCGTTTCAAGGATCGAACGCGGCCAAGTCGACAGCGTGCGACTCCGCGACGTCGACGACCTCGTCCAGAAGCTCGGCGGCGACCTCCGCGTGACCGTCCGCTGGCGGGGCGGCGACATCGACCGTCTATTGGACGAGGGCCATGCGGCGCTGAT
>JANMNF010000088.1:0-11656 GCA_031373765.1 Chloroflexota bacterium | reverse complement strand
CTCGGGTTCGCCCGGACCGGGATCGCCGCGGCCCGGTTCCTCATGGACGCCGGCGCCGATGTCACGGTCTACGACGGGCGTCCGCAGAGCGAGCTCAAGTCGGCGATCGATCAACTCGCTGGGCGCCCGGTCAACCTCGTCCTCGGGCCGGATTCCGATGCAGCCGCATCATGGGCCGACGCCAGTCTGGTCGTGACGTCGCCGTCGATCTCCCCGGACTTTCCGACGACGGAACCCGTGCTCCGCGCGGCGCTTGGCGAGCTGGTCCGTGCCCGCGCGACGGGCGTTCCCGGCGCCCCGGCGCTGATCTCGGAGCCGGACCTGTTTCTCCGGCTGTGCCCGTCGCCGACGATCGGCGTCACGGGGACCAAGGGCAAGACCACGACGGCGTCACTGACCGCCGCGCTGTTCGGCGGCAATCCCGTCCACCCGGTCGTGCTCGGCGGCAACATCGGGATCCCGCTCGTGGAACGGCTCCCTGAACTCACGGTGGATCACCGGGTCGTCATCGAGCTGTCTGAGCTCCAGCTGCCGACGCTG
The DNA here is from genome assembly GCA_031373765.1 of Chloroflexota bacterium. Classification (GTDB taxonomy): domain Bacteria; phylum Chloroflexota; class Limnocylindria; order Limnocylindrales; family CSP1-4; genus UBA5189. The sequence goes on along the minus strand of JANMNF010000088.1, from coordinate 11,116 downwards.
TCGCGTGGGACGACCGTGGCTGTCTATACCAATGTGACGTCGGACCACCTCGACCGACACGGGTCGATGTCCGCCTATCGTCGGGTGAAGCGTCGGCTCGCCGAACTTGTGGATCCGGATGGCGCACTCGTGCTCAACGCCGAGGACCCGGTCGTGGACGCCTACGCCGGGCTCGGAACGGCTTCCACGGTCCTGTATCGACTTGATCGACCGATCGCCGGGGGCGTCGGGGTCGTCGACGGCTGGATCGTGGCAGCAGGCGTACAGCGCCTCGGGCTCGTCGGAGGTGGCCCGGCGGCCACCGGCCCGGGCGGGCGGATCATGCCGGTCGACGAACTCGCCATTCCGGGTCGGCATAACGTGCGGAACGCCCTCGCCGGCATTTCCGCGGCGCTCCTGTTCGGGGTAGCTCCCGACGCCATCCGCCGCGAAGCCGCGCAGTTCCGGGGCGTCGAGCACCGCCTCGAGACGGTCGCCGTGATCGGGGGCGTTCGCTTCGTCAATGACTCGCAGGGCACCCAACCGGACGCGGTGATCGCCGCGCTTGAAGCGTTTCCTGCACCAATCGTGCTGATCGCCGGCGGTCGAGACAAGGGCGTCGATCTGGGCGAGCTGGCCGATGTGGTTACCCGACGCGCCGTCGCGGCCGTTCTGATCGGCGAATCTGCGGATGCGATGGAGGTGCTGTTCGGGCGCTCCGGCCTGCGCACGATTGCCCGCGCCGAATCGATGTCCGACGCGGTCACGCAGGCCGCGGCTCTGGCCGAGGCAGCCGGGCGCTCGGCCGGAGACGTGGGCAGCGGACCGACGGGTCGGATCGCGACCGTCCTCCTCTCGCCGGCCGCGGCGAGCTTTGACATGTTCGAGGACTATGCCGCCCGCGGGCGCGCATTCAAGGAGGCCGTCGCTGCCCTTGGAAGCCAACCGTCCACCACGACCGCGGCGCCACCGAGAGGGAGCAACTGATGGGTTTTGCGGACCGCTCCCTGCCGCGGCGTCTCGTTGATCGGGATGCCCGAAGCGGGGACCGTGCCCGGCCGTTGGCACGCGACCGGTCCACGACCCATGGGCGTCGGGTCGGGGTCGCGGCGAAGACGAACATCCTCAAGCGGGAGCGACACCAACCGGACTGGTCGATCCTGGTCGCCGTCGTCGCGCTCGCGGCGATCGGCATCCTGATGGTCTACTCCTCGTCGGCGATGCGCTCGTACATCAAGAGTGACGATTCGCTCGCGATTGTCGGGCCCCAGATCGTGTGGGCGTCCCTTGGCCTTGTGGCCATGGTGGTGATGATGCGGATCGACTACCGGCGGCTCCGGCTCGTGTCGCTGCCGGCCTACGCCATCGGCGTCCTGCTCCTCGTCCTGGTCTTCGTCCCGGGCCTCGGCAAGGTGGTCGGGGGCAGCGCCCGCTGGCTGTTGATTTCGCCACTGCCGGCCATTCATCCGGCGGAGGTCGCGAAGCTGACCCTCGTGATTTACCTCGCCCACTGGATGGCCTCGCGCGGGACGCGGATTTCCGGCATCCGGAGCGGCACGGTGCCCTTCCTCCTGATCTCGTTGCCGGTCATCGCGCTCGTCTTCAAGGAACCGGATCTTGGGACCACGACGGTCATCGTCGGGGCGGCGTTCACGATGTTCTTCGTGGCCGGGGCGCGGCTCTGGCAGTTCGGCGCCATGGCCGTGCTCGGTGTTCTGACCGCGATCGTCGTCGGCCTCCGGGAATATCAGCTGGAGCGCATCCGCGCGTTCCTCGACCCCTGGGATGACCAGCTCGGTGCGAGCTTCCATACCGTCCAGGGCCTGTACGCTCTCGCGCTCGGCGGGATCTTCGGCTCCGGCCTCGGCGAATCGAAGCTCGCCGGCGGCCTCTACCTTCCGAACGCGTGGAACGACTTCATCTTCGCCATCATCGGCGAGGAGTTCGGCATCCTCGGGGCGGTAACCGTCGTGGCCCTCTTCGTCGTCCTTGCTTACGCGGGGATCCGTACCGCGATGCGGGCGCCCGATTCCTTTGGGGCGCTGCTCGCGACCGGGATCACGGCCTGGTTGTGTATCCAGGCGTTCATCAACATCGGCGTCGTCGTCGCGCTGATACCCGTGACCGGGATCACGCTCCCGTTCATCAGCGCGGGCGGATCGTCGCTCGTCATCAGCTTCGCCGCCGTCGGGATCCTTCTGTCGATCTCGCGCGAGACGGTGGAGCGACAGCAACAGCAAGAGGAGATCGATGCACCTGCTGATCGCGGGCGGCGGGACCGGGGGACACATCTACCCGGCACTCGCCGTCGTGGAAGCGCTACGCCGCCGACCGAATCCGCCTGACATCAGCTGGCTCGGTGGCCAGCGCGGACTGGAAGAACGGATCGTCCCTGCGGCTGGGGTGCCGCTGCGTCGTCTCGCCCTGCGATCCCTCCGGACGGCCGGTCGAGATGTGCATCTGATCCTCGATCCAGTTCGGCTGGCGGCGTCGATCCCGCAGGCATTCCTGATGATGGTCCGGCATCGCCCAGATGCGGTCTTCACGACCGGGGGCTATGTCGCGATCCCGGTCCTTGTAGCTGCGCGCGTCCTCCGGATCCCCACGGTGCTCTGGGAAGGCAATGTGGTCCCGGGCCGGAGCGTCCGGGCCACCGCGCGCCACGCGAGTGTGCTGGCCGTGTCGTTCACCGAGACCTGTGCAGCCCTCGGGCGGTCCGGGTCCTCGGATGGTCACGCGGCGTCGCCTCCATGCCTCACGACCGGCACCCCCATCCGCGACTTCCGCGACGTCGACCCGCTGGCCGCAAGGGAAAGCCTGGGGGTGCCCGCGGGCGAGCGACTCGTGCTCATCTTTGGGGGATCGCAGGCGGTCCGTCGCCTCAACGAGGCCGTGGCCGGAGTCCTGCCGGCGCTCGTGGCTCGATTCCACGTACTCCATGTCACCGGAGACGACGGGTACGCGCCCGCTCTCGCGGGCCGCGAGGCCCTGCCAACGGATCAGCGTGCCCGCTATCGACCCGTGCGATTCCTGGTCGACGGCATGACCGAAGCCCTCTTGGCCGCCGATCTCGTGATCGGGCGCGCGGGATCCTCGACGCTTGCGGAGGTCACGGCAGCCGGCGTCCCGATGGTCGTGGTGCCATATCCGCACGCAGGCGGCCATCAGCGCGCGAATGCGCGGGTCCTGGTCGAGGCCGGCGCCGCGCGCGCGATTGACGATGCAGACTTCGACGGCCCGGCCCTGCTCGAGGCCGTCGGAATCCTCGATGACCCGGCATCGCATGCTCGAATGACAGCAGCGGCTCGATCCCTCGGGCGACCGGGTGCCGCCGACGCCCTCGCGGCGATCGTCCTGGCACTGGGTTCGCGTGAGGCGCTCCTCGACGCTTCGGCCATCGATCGGATGTCACGGGGCGGCTCATGACCACTGACCTGCCGGCCGCTCTCGACACCGTTGCCATCGCGGCGGACATCGCCCGACGAGTCGGCGTGCGCGTTGATCAGCACGCGCCGCTGGCTCGCCTGACCACGATGCGCGTCGGCGGGTCGGCCGACCTGCTCGCAACTGTTCGCAACACGTTCGAGGTGCGCGGTCTGGTGCGCTTTGCGCGTTCGCGTGGCCTGCCGATCCTCGTGCTCGGGCGCGGGAGCAACGTCGTCGTCTCGGACCTGGGCGTGCGGGGCCTCGTCATTCATGTCAAGTCCGAGCAGACCCGGATCGACGAGGATCGATATCACGCGGCCGCCGGCGTACCTATGGCCCGTGCCGCAACGGAGACGCAGAAGGCCGGGCTCACGGGACTGGAGTTCGGCTTGGCGATCCCGGGAACCGTGGGCGGAGCGATCTGGGGCAATGCCGGCGCGCACGGCTCTGACATCGCGGGCGTTCTCGAGTCGGCGACCATCCTCAGTGCCGATGGGGTCGAGTCGAAGGTCGATGCCGCCGACCTGGCCTTCGGCTATCGCGAAAGCCGGCTCAAGCACCCATCGGATTCCGGTAATCGGGAACTGGTTCTTGGCGGGACGTTCAAGCTCGCGCCTGCGCCACCGGACGATATTCGTGCGGCGCTCGATGAGATCCGGAAATGGCGGCAGGCGCACCAACCGCTGGGCCTGCCGTCCGCGGGCAGCGTGTTCCGCAATCCGAGCGAAGGAGCATCGGCCGGGCAGCGGATCGAAACGGCCGGACTGAAGGGCTACAGGATCGGTGGTGCCACGGTCTCCGAGAAGCACGCCAACTTCATCATCGCCGACAAGACGGCCACCGCCGCGGACGTGCGAGCGCTTGGCGACCACGTTCGTGCGACGATCCAGCAGATCGATGGAATCGATCTCCAGTTCGAGATCGAGTTCGTCGGTGACTGGGCCGGCTGGCCGTGGCCGCTCCCCGAGACCGGAGGCACGTCGCCCGAATGAGCACCGTCGATCCGCTTCGCCCGGCGATCACCGTCCTGTTCGGTGGCCCGTCCGCCGAGCACGACGTGTCCATCGTGTCCGGGACCGCGATCGCGGCCGCGCTCATCGCCGACGGATTCCCGACGCGGCAGGTGCTGATCGATCTGGCCGGAGCCTGGTGGTGGCTCCCGGCCGATCACGCCCGTGGAGATCGAGGCGCCTTGGCCTACGACAACCCTTCAGGCATCGGCGCGGATGGGCCGTTCCAGGTCGGAGCGTCGATCGACCGCCTGGCCGCCACGCGCCCGGAGTCGGTCGTGTTCATCGCGCTCCACGGGCCGTTCGGGGAGGACGGGACCGTTCAGGCGCTGCTCGAGGCGTCGAACCTCGCCTATACGGGGTCGGGCGTCCTCGGGTCGTCGATCGGCATGGACAAGGCGGTCCAGAAGCGGATCTGGCGCGGACTGGGGCTGCCGGTCCTGGATTGGCGGGAGATTCGAGAAGCACGCTGGCGGTCGGATCCCGACGGCGTGCTCGGAGAGCTGGAAGCCTTCGCCAGTGGGGCAGGGGACCCGCGACTCATGATCAAGCCGGCCCGTCTTGGCAGTTCGGTCGGGATGACCCTGGCGCACGTACCCGGCGAACGGGCACCAGCCCTTGAGACGGCCTTCCATTTCGATTCGGTCGCAGTCGTCGAGCCCTACCTGGCCGGCGCCCGAGATCTCGAGATCGCGATCATCGGCACAGAACCGCCGCTCGGCGTCTATGGCCCAGGCGAAATCGTGGCCGGCCACGAGTTCTATGACTATGCGGCCAAGTACACGCCCGGCCTGTCCGAAACGTCGTTGCGCGCCGAAATTCCGGATCAGCAACGTGCGGTGATGCAGAAGCTGGCTCGCGATGCCTACCGCTCCACCGGGGCCGAGGGCTTCGCACGGGTCGACTTCCTGGTCGCCGGTGCGCAGGTCTATCTGTCGGAGATCAACACGATTCCGGGGTTCACGCCGATCAGCCTGTTTCCGACGCTACCGGCCGAGGCCGGTCTCGACTTCATCGCGGTCTGTCGGCGGATCATCGAGCTCGCCCAGGACCGCCACGCAGGGCGGCCAACTACCCGCTTGACCAAGGCCGACCTCCCGCGGTGAGGACCTGCGCGTGAAATTTCGTCGCGGCCCGACGAGGTCGACCGGTCGATGGCCCAGCGCGGCGGGCAAATCATCGAAGCAGGCTCGCTCGAGGGGAGATGCCAGCAGATCCGGTGGACGCCGTCGACCCGGCCTCACGGCGCGCAGGATCCCATGGCGGCTGAACCCGCCGCGCGCTGCGGCGGTCCTCGTCCTGCTCGCCTCGATCGGTGCACTGAACGGTCTCGCCTCGACAACGGCCTTCACGCTCGCCCGGACGGAACTTCCGACGCTCACCTGGACGACCAATGAGGCGCTCGTGAGCGCCGTGGGAACCACCGACGGCACCAATCTGTTCCGCGTCCAGACCGGACCGATCGAGGACCGTTTGCGGCTCCTCCCAGGCGTGGCTGACGCCCACGTCTCGGTCAGCCTTCCCGATACGCTCGTCGTGACCATCGAGGAGCGGTCCGCGATCCTGACCTGGAGGGTGGGGGACAGCCTGTTCCTCGTCGATCGCGAGGGCGTCATCTTCGCGACGGCGGCTCCAGAGGCTGCCACGTCCACAGCGCTGCCGACGGTCGCCGACAGCCGTCCGAGACCGGAGCCGCTCGCCGTGGGTTCCGTGCTGGACGCTGTCGACCTCGACGCGGCAACGCGCCTTGCGTCCCTGACCCCGGCCGATGTCGGGAGCGAGGCCGACTCGCTCGTCATCACCGTCACCGAGGCGACGGGGTTTGTCATCGGGACGCTCCCCAGATCATGGGTGGCCGTCTTTGGTCTGTACACGCCGAGCATCCGGACGCCGGCGATGATTCCCGGTCAGGTCCGCTTGCTGCGCAGTCTGCTCACCGACCGCGAGGGATCGGTTGCGAAGGTGATCCTGGCCGACGAGAAGGCGGGCACGGTTGTCCTGAAAGCGTCGCCAGCCCCATGAGCGCTCGAACCGAATGGGCCGCAGGTTGCCCCGGTCCGGTGCGGTCGAGTAGCCTTGCCGAAACACATCGCAGCGAGGACGAGACAACGTGTTGCTTCCCCTGGCAGGCCTCATCGTGGGCGTCCTGCTTGGGCTCGTCCTCAACGTCAATGTCAGCTTCGAGTTCAGCCGGTACTCGGCCGTGGCGATTCTCGCCGCGCTCGACTCGGTTCTCGGGGCGGTCAGAGCCGAGCTCGATGGTGTCTACGACAATCGCGTCTTCATCTCTGGCTTCGTCACGAACGCCGTTGTCGCCGTGATCCTCACGTTCATCGGCGATCGGCTGAGCCTGGATCTGTACCTCGTGGCGCTGATCAACTTCGGGTTCCGGATCTTCAACAACGTCGCGCTGATCCGGCGACACTTCATCTGACCCGGGAGACCGGGAGGGAGCAGGCGAAACTGTGGTGGAAGGCGTCCTCGTCGGAATCGACGTAGGCACGAGCAAGGTCTGTGCGCTCATCGGCGAGGTGGGTCGTGACGGCCGCGTGACCGTGATCGGTCACGGCACGGTGCCGTCCTCGGGCCTCAAGAAGGGTGCCGTCGTCAACATCGACCAGACGGTCCGGTCGATCAGCGATGCCGTCGAGAAGGCCGAACGCCTGTCCGGCTGGAAGATCGACAAGGCCTTCGTCGGCGTCGGTGGCGCGCAGGTCGAGAGCCTCAACTCGACAGGCCAGGTTGCCGTGACCGCCCACGACCGCGAGGTCAGCCGAGAGGACATCCTGCGCGCTATCGAGGTCGCCCGGGCCGTGGCCATCCCATCGAACCGCGACGTCCTCCACGTCGAGCGACGTGGGTTCATCGTCGATGGCCAGGAGGGAGTCAAGGATCCCCTGGGCATGAGCGCCCTGCGTCTCGAGGTCGAGACCCACATCGTTACGGCGCCCCAGACGGCGGTTCAGAACCTGACGAAATGCGTCGCTGCCGCGGGCGTGAAGATCGACGAGCGGGTCGCGAATGCCCTCGCAGCTTCAGAGGCCGTGGCCACCGAGACTGAGAAGGAGCTCGGGGTCGCCGTCGCGGATCTCGGCGCCGGGACCATCGACCTGGCGATGTTCAACGAGGGTTCGCCCTTCCACACGAGCGTCCTGCCGGTCGGCGGCAACTTCGTGACCAACGACGTGGCCATTGGGATCAAGACCTCGTTGCCCGTCGCCGAGGAACTGAAGATCGAACACGGGACCTGTGACCTGCGCGGCGTCTCGGCCGATGAAGAGATCAGTGTCTCGGTTCTCGGCGAGGATGCCGGTCGGACCATCAGCCGCCTTGAGCTGTGCCAGATCATCGAAGCGCGGATGCGCGAGACGTTCGAGTTGCTCGGGGCCGAGATGCGCTCGGCTGGTGCCGGCATGTTGCCGGCCGGCCTGATCCTGACCGGTGGCGCGGCCCAGCTCTCCGGGCTCGCCGAACTCGGGCGGGAGGTCCTCCAGATGCCGGTACGCGTCGTCGCGCCGACCTCGGTCGCGGGCCTCACCGATTCGATCCTTACGCCCGCCTACTCGACGGCAATCGGCCTGCTTATGTGGGGAGCACGATCCCTGGCTGATGACGAGCCGACGCGCTATGAATCAGCCCCGGCGTTCGGAATCCTGGGCCGGATGCGGGATTCACTGCGGAGTATCTTCCCGTAGGGAGACGCCGCGCGCGCTCAAGTTTCGGGCATCGTCGAGGACCAATTCGGTCGGTCACGGAACGCGCATCGGATGGTAGACTCGCCCGAAGACCTTGAGCGCCCCGCCGACCCCGCCTGATCATCGCTCCGGGTCACATCTGCAGAAAGTTCAGCCCCGGCCCCAGAAGGCCATGGAGGAGTACGGTGGCCCTGCGTTCTGATTCTGAGAACTTCGCCCTCATTCGGGTCATCGGCGTCGGTGGCGGCGGCAGCAATGCCGTCAACCGGATGATCCGGGCCGAGATGATGGGCGTCGAGTTCATCGCGCTCAACACGGACGCCCAGGCCCTGCTCCAGTCGGACGCCCCCCACAAGATCCGGATCGGCGACAAGATCACCCGCGGTCTTGGCGCGGGAGGCGACAGTGCCATCGGTCAGAGAGCTGCCGAGGAAGACGTCGACAAGATTGCCGCCGCCCTCGAGGGCTCGGACATGGTGTTCATCACGGCCGGGCTCGGCGGGGGTACCGGCTCCGGTGCCGCACCGGTCGTGGCCGAGCTCGCAAAGGCGGCCGGCGCATTGACCATCGGCGTCGTGACGAAGCCCTTCGCGTTCGAGGGTGCCAAGCGCAAGCTGACGTCCGAGAAGGCGGCCGAGGAGCTCAAGGGCAAGGTCGACACGCTGATCACCATTCCCAACGACCGTCTCAAGGACGTCGTCCAGAAGAACACCTCGATCCTCGACGCCTTCCGGGTCGTGGACGATGTCCTCCGCCAGGGCGTGCAGGGCATCAGCGACATCATCACCATGCCGGGCCTGATCAACCTCGATTTCGCCGACGTTCGCGCGATCATGAAGGACGCCGGTTCGGCGCTCATGGGGATCGGCCGCGCGAGTGGGGAGAACCGCGCCGTCGAGGCCGCTCGTCAGGCGATTGCCAGCCCGCTGCTTGAAGTCAACATTGCGGGCGCCCAGGGCATCCTGTTCAACGTGACCGGCAGCTCCAACCTCTCGCTGTTCGAGGTGACCGAGGCTGCCGAGGAAATCCGGGCCGCCGCGGATCCCGAGGCGAACATCATCTTCGGAACGAGCTTCAACGAGCGCCTCGGCGAGGAAGTCCAGATCACCGTCATCGCCACCGGTTTCGACGGCAAGCGCCCCGGCGCTCGCAGTTCGGCCGGCTCGACGACTTCGGCGCCCGCGGACGCGACGGCACGGATCCCGCGCGACTTCCTGGAGGAGCTCGAGCGCCAGCGCACCCAGCTCAACGACGTCGGCGTTCCGGATGCTCCGGGTGCGCGACCCGATGAGGCAGCCGCGCGGCAGGGTCGGTCGGTCGGCGAGCCGGCGCCGGTGAAGCGCGCCGCGTATGACGCGGAAGACCTGGAGATCCCGAGCTTCCTGCGCCGGCAGAAGTAGGCGTCGCCGGTGGATGCCGGCCCTGAGCCGCGCGCCCCCATCGCGGCGTCCGACATCGAGTCCGTGCGTCCCGCGGAGGCAGCCGAGATCGCGGCGGCCCGAGACCTTATTGAGGAGCGCATCGAACAGGCCTGCCGACGCAGTCGGCGCGACGCCGCCGATGTCCGCATGATCGCCGTCTCGAAGACCATTCCCGCTGATCGCCTGCGCGCGGCCGTCTCGGTTGGTATCGACACCTTTGGCGAGAACCGGGTCCAGGAGGCTGTTGACAAGGTCGGGCTCGTCCCCGGCGCGGCGTGGCATCTGATCGGGCCGCTCCAGTCAAACAAGGCGCGCCGCGCGATCGAAACGTTCGGCACGATCCAGAGCGTGGACAGCCTGGGTCTGGCCTCGAAGCTCGACCGGATCAGCGGGGAACTACGGCCAGGCGACCGCTTCCCGGTGTTGCTCCAGGTGAACGTGGATGCGGACCCAGCGAAGGCCGGGTTCGCGCCCGAAGAGATCGCGGCGCTGCTGCCCGAGATCCTCGAGCTGCCCAATCTCCAGATCGAGGGGCTGATGACGGTCGGTCGACTGCATCACGATTCGACTGAGGCCAGGACGACCTTCGCCGGTCTGCGACGCCTGAGCGGCGACCTGCGGGCACGACAGGCGGGACTCGGTCCAGATCTGTCGATGGGAATGTCCGATGACTTCGAGATCGCCGTCGAAGAGGGTGCGACCCTGGTCCGGATTGGGCGGGTCCTGTTCGGGGCACGCTCCCTCGGCGCGGGCTAGACTCGGGGCGTGGTGACCATGTTTCTCTTCAACTTCGTCAAGTTCCTGCTGATCGCGCTCGAGATCGCGATCATCGGACGGGTTCTGCTGTCCTGGGTGGACCAGCGAGGTCGCTCGGGTCTGTCCCAGTTCCTGATCATGGTCACGGAGCCCGTGCTGGCCCCGATCCGTCGGTTCCTGCCCTCGGGCGGAGGCCTTGATTTCGCCCCGCTCATCGTGATCCTCGTGCTCGGGGCCATCGTCCGAAGCATTCGGTGAGCGGCACCGACGGACGAGTCCTCATTCCCGTTCGCGTCACTCCACGCGCGGGGCGCGATGCCATCGAAGAGGTCATGGATGGTCGCCTGCGGGTCCGAATTGCGGCTTCGCCAGTTGACGGCGCGGCGACTGCGGCCGTCGAGCGACTGATCGCTGAAGCGCTCGCCGTTCCGCCGTCGTCGGTGTACACGATCCGTGGTGCTGCGTCGAGGCTCAAGGTTCTCGCCGTGACCGGGCCGACCCGCGAAACGATCGCCAGTCGGTGGCCGGACCTCGTTGTATGACGTTCCCCGATCCGACCGGGGCCGGTGGCCGTCCGTGACCCCGGTCCAACCATCCCCGATGTAACGGGCGGAGTTCGGCCGGCATCTCTAGTGCATGATCGGTAGCTTGATGGATGAGGCGGAGCCGGCCTGGTCGACGGTCGAGCGCGCCGTCGCCGGCGACGAGTTTGCCTTCGCCCGGATCGTCGCCGCGCACCACCACGACATGGCGCGCATCGCCTACGTCGTGTGTGGCGATCTCGACATTGCCGCGGAGGCGGATCAGTCCGCGTGGGCGGTCGTCTTTC
>JANMNF010000082.1:0-1603 GCA_031373765.1 Chloroflexota bacterium | reverse complement strand
TCGGTCGATCGTTCGAAGAAGCACAAGGGCGTCACGGCGTTCCTGCTGGAGCGCGGGATGCCGGGCCTCACAACCGGAACGCTCCACGGCAAGCTCGGGATCCGGGCCGGGAACACCGGCCTGATCAACATGGACAACGTCCGTGTCACCGCCGACCACCGGATCGGTGAGGAGGGCGAGGGCTTCATGATCGCCATGAGCGCGATCGATCAGGGGCGGTTCACGGTCGCGGCCGGGAACGTTGGCCTCGCGCAGGCATGCCTCGATGCCTCGCTGAAGTACGCCCACGAGCGCCAGACGTTCGGCGATGAGATCGGCCGACACCAGCTCGTCAAGCAGATGCTGGCGAAGATGCTGGCCGGCATCGAGGCTGGCCGGCTCCTCGTCTGGCGCGCGGCATTCCTGAAGAATTACGGGGTCCGGAACACGCGCGAAACGTCCCTCGCCAAGTGGTTTGCCACCGATCACGCCGTTGCCAGTGCGCTCGATGCCATCCAGATCCACGGCGCCAACGGGTACAGCAACGAATTCCCGGTCGAGCGGTACCTCCGCAACTCGAAGGCGGCGGTGATTTACGAGGGCACGAGCCAGCTCCATACGCTGATCCAGGCCGACTACGCGCTCGGGTATCGCGAGGATCGCCCGATCCGCTGCGAGCCCATGCCGGCTCACGGGTTCGAACGGCTTCCGGCATCGGTCGCCGCCGGCGCCGGCCGGGCCTGACCCGCCGCGCCAACGGGCCACCAATGGAAACGGAAGCCGGCCGATTCAGCGCGGCAGAGATCCGCACGCTGGCGTCCCTCGCGGAGACCTTTGTCCCCGGCGTTGATGGCGCGCGGATCGGCGAACTCGCGGCACAGGCGCTCGTCCGTGCCGCCGACCCGGCGCAGGTCGCCCAGCTTCGACTCGTGCTCCGGCTCCTTGAGCAGCCACTGGCGAACCTCGTGACGGCGGGGCGCCTCGCGGGCCTGACCGCCATGACGATCCCGGAGCGGGAGCGACTCATGCTCCGCTGGGCACATTCGCCGCTCGCCCTCAAGCGATCCGGGTTCCAGGCCCTCCGGAAGCTCCTGTTGTTCCTCGCCTACTCAGCTCCGGATGCTGACGGCCAGAACAGCCTCCTGGCCGATATCGGCTACGCGACGGATGACCCGCCCGCCACGCCGCAGCCGACGGTTGTGAAGCCAGTGCACATCGACCGATCGCCGACCTCCGGCCCGATCCAGCTGGATGCCGACGTGATCGTGGTGGGATCCGGTGCCGGCGGCGGGGTGATGGCTTCCGAGCTCGCGGCTGCCGGCCGTTCCGTGCTGGTCCTCGAGGCAGGCCCCGCAGTTGACGAGACGACCATGCCGCGGACGGAACTCGACGCGTTTTCGCGCCTCTACCTCAACCACGGGCTCCTGTCGACGTGGGATGGGTCCGTGAGCATGCTCGCGGGGTCCGCGGTCGGCGGCGGGACGGTCATCAACTGGATGACCTGCATTGACGTCCCGGACCCGGTCCGGGCCGAGTGGGCGCGCCTTCATGGATTGGACGGGATTGACGGATCCGAGTGGGATGCGGATCGAACGCAGATCGAGCTCGAGATCGGGGTGACGGA
>JANMNF010000077.1:0-1982 GCA_031373765.1 Chloroflexota bacterium | reverse complement strand
CTCTAGGCGGGTAAGGGGGATCCACCATTCGCATTCTTCGACCGCGTGGCCGGCTGGTCGCAACTTCCGTCGCAGCCATCCTGATGATGATGGCCGCCGGCGGCTTGTCCCCGATCGTCCCGCGGGTCCAGGCGACGTCGCATTGCACGACCACGATTGCCCCGAGCACGCTCTACACCGTGACGGCCTGCATCACGGTCCCGGGCGTCGGTGCGACCCTCAACGGGACCGGAGCGGTGACCGCAACCTTCACCTACACCGGGACGCCACCCTCGTCGCCGGTGCAGCGGGCCGTGTTCTATCTGGGCGGCACGTACCTCCTGACCGACTACTCGACGCCCTTCACCTTCACGCTCGATTCGAACCGATTTGCGGATGCCAGCACAACCCTGGAGGTCGAGGGAGTCATGCGCGACACGGGTTGGGTCAGTGGTCGGGCCACCATCCCGGTCAACCTGAGCAACAGCAATTCGACCCCGCCTCCGAACAACAACACGTTTACGCCCACCCAGGGCAACTGGTCCGGATCTGGCGCGATCATCGTCGCCGCCACCGGCGATGGCGCCAGCGGCGAGCCAGACGCGACCAGCGTGACGAATCGGATCGCCGGCATGAATCCAGACGTGATGCTCTATCTCGGCGATGTGTACGAGAGCGGCACGCCGATGGAGTTCGACAACTGGTACGGGAGCCCGAGCGTTGATTACGGACGGTTCAAATCGATCACGAACCCGACGGTCGGCAATCACGAATACATCGGCACCACCGCGCCCGGCTACACGTACTACTGGGACAACGTGCCGCACTACTACAGCTACAACATCGGATCGTGGCACTTCATCAGCCTGGACTCGACCGGGACCGGCCAGTTCAACCAGACGACTTCCGGCACGCCCCAGGTCGACTGGCTGGTCGCGGACCTCGCAGCGAACACGGCGACCTGCACGCTCGCCTACTTCCATCATCCGGTCTACAGCATCGGTCCCCAGGGCAACACGCCTCGGCTGAACTTGATCTGGTCGATGCTCGTGGATGCCGGCGTGGACATCGTCCTGACCGGCCACGACCACGACTACCAGCGCTGGGTGCCGCTCGATGGGACGGGGGCGCCGGCGCCACTCGGCATCACGGAATTCGTGGTCGGGACGGGCGGTCATGGGATCCAGAACTTCTCGACCTCCGACCTGCGCGTCGCCTCCCAGTTCGGCACGACCCCGAACGCGCTTGGAGCGCTCAAGCTCACGCTCGTCGCCGGGAGCGCCGGCTATGAGTTCATCAATGCCGCCGGAACCAAGCTCGACTCGGGCAACGTATCGTGCGGCACCGTGCCGGGGATCCCCACGGGCGCTGCCGCGATCGCTGGGAACGCCTCCGCCGTGGTGTCCTGGACGGCGCCGACCGACATGGGTGGCAGCCCGATCACCGGTTATACGGTCGAGAGTTCGCCCGGCAACAAGACATGCATCAAATCCGGTGCCCCCCTCACCTGCAACGTGATCGGTCTCACCAACGGGACCTCGTACACGTTCACCGTGACCGCCACCAACGGGCTCGGGACCGGTTCGCCGTCCAACCCGTCGAACGCCGTGGTCCCCGCCACAGTCCCGGGAGCGCCGACCGGAGCGCTGGGGCAGTCTCGTGATTCGGCTGTGCTGGTTTCCTGGGCGGCCCCGTCCTCGAACGGCGGCAAGCCGATCACCGGGTACACGGTCACGAGCTCACCGGATGGGAAAACCTGCACCACGACCGGTGGATTGAGCTGCCTTGTCGGTGGCCTGACCAACGACACCAGCTACACCTTCACGGTCAAGGCCACGAACGCCATCGGCACCGGTCCGGCATCGAGTCCGTCGAGCCCCGTGATACCGGTGCCGCTCGTCGTCCGCTACGCGGGCTCCGATCGGTTCGCGACTGCGGCCGCGATCAGCGCCAACACCTTCAACGCCGGCGTCGCGGTGGCCTACATCGCCAACGCCTATGCC
>JANMNF010000037.1:0-2332 GCA_031373765.1 Chloroflexota bacterium | reverse complement strand
GGACATGCCGTCCGGCCGATGATCGGTCGATGTCGACTCTCGAGCGCGTCGTACGGGGAATCAGCACGGTCACGGGCCGTGCGCTGGATCTCGCCCTGCCGTCCGTATGTGCCGGGTGCGGCCGTGAGGGCGTGGCGCTGTGCGCGGAATGCGAGCCAGTGCTGGACCTCCGAGCCCATCGGCCGCCCGGTGTCCCGATCGGGATGCCCGGTGACACACCTGCGCCGCTCGCCCAGATCGAGTGGTGCACCGGGTTCACCGGCGTGACCCGCCGGGCGCTCCATCACCTGAAGTACGCGGGCGATCGACGCGTGGCTGTGCCGCTCGGCCGGGCGATCGCTCGTCGCTGGGCTCGCGCCGGCGTGGGTGGTGATGTCCTGGTTCCGGTCCCGGCATCGGCAGATCGGGTCCGGGACCGTGGCTACGATCAGGCCGCGCTGATCGCGCAGGCCGCAGGAACCTCGCTTGGCCTGCCCGTGCACATCGAACTCCTCGAACGAACGCGCCGGACCGCCGCGCAATTCGATCTGGACCGCGCGAGGCGAGGCCACAACGTCCGAGGCGCGTTTCGCATTCGCAGCGGAGCGGAGTGGCCAAGTGGATCGGGCCCGGACGGTGCTCCGTGGATCGTGCTGGTCGATGACGTCATGACCACGGGCAGCACGCTCGCAGCCTGCGCGCGCGTCCTGCTCGACGCCGGCGCCTTCGCTGTCTCGGCCGTGACCGTTGCGCGGGAACGATAGGCGGACCGAGGGTTGTGATCGGACTCCGAGGCTATACTCGGCTTGCGGGCGCGGCTGGCAGCACCCTTCCGCACCCGAGGCGCACCGACCACAGCAGAACCGTGCCGAGCTCGGGAGGTCCCGCGGTGAAGACCATCGTCAAGGGCAAGAACTTCGACGTCCACGACAGCGATCGCCAGTACGCGGAGCGGAAACTCGCCCGCCTGGAGCGCTTGCTCGACGATCGAAGCGAGGCGATGGTCGAGCTCTCGATGGAGCAGCACCGGAGTACTGATGACTCCCACATCGTGGATGTCACGCTGATGATCGACGGCCAGGTCCTGCGCGGACGTGCCGCGGCCGCCACGCACCGAGCGGGCATCGACGAGGTCGTCGACAAGGTCGAGCGACGGGCCGTTGACTTCAAGTCCAAGCCACGTCTGCGGGCGCGACCGGATGAGGAGAAGGCCATTCTTCGGCGGATCGCCGACGGCGATTCGGGCGATCAGCGGCCAAGGAAGATCGTGAAGGTCAAGCGCTTCGATATCGAGCCGATGTTCGAGGAGGACGCCGCTTCCCGTATGGACGAGCTCGGACACGACTTCTTCGTGTTCGTGAATGCCGAGTACGAGCGGGTGGCCATCCTCTATCGCCGGGACGACGGCGACCTCGGTTTGATCGAGCCGATGTACGGCGGTCGATCAGAGGCGGACGTCGGACGCGCCCGAAGCCGCCGAACGAGCTAGCGCCGAGGCACGGACCGGCGGTAGACCATCTCGGTTCGCTCGGCCAGCCTCAGGTCCACCAGCGCTCGACGGATGGTCGCGACATCCGGGAACCACAGCGCGAGCCGCATGTTGAGATCTCGCTCGGCCACCAGTTCGTCCGGATCCGGCAACACCTGGTCGAGCAGATACCGGTAGACCACGAGCTTCTTGCGTTCCCTGGCCGGGATCGATGCGAGTCGCCCATCCCGGATGAACGCCCGAAGCACATGGGCTTCAAACGCCGGCTCGTCGGGAGCCCAGGCGGCAGCGATCTCGGGCGGTTCTGGATCCTGCGACATGGGCGGCATCGTACGATGTCCGCGTGTTCCCTCCTGCCTCCCCGCCCGGTGCCGCCGCGCTTGGCCCGGGGGCCCGCCTCCGATCGGTTGTCACCACCCTTTTCGAGCGAGATGCGCTGGTCCTCGCTCTCCTGCTGATCCTGGCTGCTCTGGCACGCCTCCCCGGCCTGGCCGGGCGCGGTGACTTCGACGGGGACCAGGGCCACGACATGCTGACCCTGCTCTACTTCGTCCGGGAGGGCCAGATTCCGCTCCTGGGGCCCCCGACGTCGATCGGCGAGTTCCACCACGGTGCGGCCTACTACTACCTGCTGGCGCCCTTTGCGTGGCTGTCAGGAGGCAGTCCGATGGCGGTCCTCGCAGGCATCGCCGGATTCGGCATCGCGGCCGTTGGCGTGACCTGGTGGCTGGCACGAGCGATCGGCGGACGCGCGGCCGGAGCGATCGCCGGCCTGCTCCTCGCCGTTTCCCCGGCGGCGATCGAGGAATCGACGTTCATCTGGAACCCGAACCCGATCCCGTTCTTCGCCGTTCTGGCCCTCGC
>JANMNF010000353.1:0-2737 GCA_031373765.1 Chloroflexota bacterium | reverse complement strand
GGCAGCGGCAAGACCCGGCTCGCGCTCGGTCTCGCGCGGGACGTCCGGGACCGATTTCCGCACGGGACCTGGTTCATCGATCTCGCGGCGGTCCGCGACGCGAGCCTGATCGAATCGGCCATCGCGTCGGCTATCGATGTCCGGGAATCGCCCGAGATCGGCCTGGCCGACGCGCTGCGTGCTTTCCTGCGGGACCGCTCGGCGCTCCTCGTCCTCGACAACCTCGAGCAACTGCTGCCCGATGGCGCCGAGATCGTGGCGCGGCTCGTCCGATCGGCTCCGAACGTCCGCCTCGTCATCACGAGTCGGGAGCTCCTTCGGATCGCCGGCGAGCGCGGGTACCCCGTCCCGCCGCTCGACGTGGACGCCGGCGTCCGGCTGTTCGTGGATCGGGCCCGCTCGCATCGCTCCGATCTGGTGCTGGGTGACGATGCCTTCGTTGCCGTGCGGGCGATCGCCGAGCGCCTCGGGGGGCTACCGCTGGCGATCGAGCTCGCCGCTGCGCGGGTGCGGGTCATGAGCCCCGCGATGATCCTCCAACGCCTGGGCCGCAGCCTCGACCTCGGGGGTGGCGCCCGTGACATGCCCGAGCGACAGCGGACCCTGCGCGGCGCCATCGCCTGGAGCCACGACCTGCTCAGCCCCACGGAGCAGCGGCTCTTCGCCCGCCTCGGAGTCTTCGCGGGCGGGTGCACGACGGAGGCCGCATACGCCGTCACGGATCCGGATGGGGACCTCGGACTCGATGTCGCGGTCGGGCTGGAATCGCTCGCCGACAAGAGCCTCGTCCGGATCGAACTCCCTGGCCAGGGACCGACCGCGAGCACGGCCGCGAGCACTGCCGCTCTTGATAAGACCCGGTTCAGCTTGCACCCGCTGCTCCGGGAATTTGCGCTCGAGCGGCTCGGCGACATCGGCGAGCTGGCGGCGATCGAGCCGCGGTTCGCGGCGGTCTACTGTGCAATCGCCGAGTCAGCCGGGCCGGCGATTCTCGGCCAGGCCAGCGAAGCGACGATCCACAGACTGGATCGCGAAGACCACAACATGCGGACGGCCATCGACTGGTCCATCGCGAACGACCAGCCCGACGTCGGGCTCCGGATCCTCGGCTCAATCTGGCGATGGTTCCAGCAGCGCGGCCGGCTCCGGGAAGGGCGCGGGCTGCTCGCGACGCTCCTCGGCCACATACCGCCGGGCGACGACCGGGTCCGGATCACCGCACTGTCGGCCGCGGGCGGCCTCGCGTACTGGATGAACGACTTTGCCGGCGCGGGCAGCGCGTATCAGGAGCGACTCGCCCTCGCGACGACGATCGACGATCCGATTCTCATGGCCGACGCGCATTACGACATCGGGTTCCTGGGCGTCGTGAACAAGGACGCGGCGATGCTCCGCGAGCACGAGCAGATCGCGCTCGACCTGTACACAGCGGCCGGCCAGGACGACGGGGTTGCCCGGGCCCGACAGGCGCTCGTCCTGGCGTTGTTCCTCACTGGTGACTACGAACGCGCGCACGAACTCGAGCTGCAGAACTACGAGGCCTTCGAGCGCGCGGCCTCGCACCTCCAGGTTGCCGACAGCATGACCCTCCTCGCCGCCATCGCCTTCCGACTGGGTGACCCCGCGACCTCGTGGCAGCGCACGGTCGCAGGACTGAGGTTCTTCGTCAGCGTCGACAGCGCCTCGGGGCTTGCGCGCGGCCTCGGGATGGCGTCGATTCTCCTGCTCACGAGCGGGAACCCCGAACTTGGTGCACGCGCCACGGGCGCGACCTACCGGCTCGTTCGCGAGAAGGGCGTGATGCTCGCTCCGGTGGCCGTCCTCCACCTGCCCGACCCAGCCGACCTCTCGGTGCAGAAGCTGGGAGCCGAGCGCTCGGCGGAGCTGATGGCCGCCGGCGCGGCCGTTGAGGTCGAGGAAATGCTTGCCGAGATCTTCGCAACCGCCTTCGATCCGGCCGTCCCGGCGCGCGATTGATCGACACCGATACTTCATCGATGACCAGCGAAGAAATAGCAGCCCGCGACGCGCGGGGACTGGCTGGGCCCGATCGCGGGGCGTTTGGTCGCTTCATGGCGGAAGTCGAGGCAAGCCCGGATGTTCTCGGCGTGGTGCTCATGGGCTCACGAGGGTTCGAACACTTCGTCACGGCGCGCTCTGATCACGACGCAATCGTGATCGTCGCCATGGATCCCACTCCCTGGCGACGCCATCACGGGTCTCCCGTCGAGACGTGGCCGATGACGATCGAACAATTCCGAGCGCATGGGCTTACGGCGGAGGCATGGAATCGAGCGGCATTCCTTGGCGTCAAGGTCGTCCTGGATCGCCTTGACGGCGAGATTTCGCGACTGGTTGAGGAGAAGCGCACGCTGCGCCCGGACGAGGCGGGGGTGCTCGGGGCGAACCGCGTCGACGGCTACATCAACTCGCTTGTTCGCTCGCTCCGAAATCTCGAGGCCGGAAGAGAGATCGAAGGCCGGCTCGACGCCATCGAATCGATCGCACCACTGCTCGAGGCTGTCTTTGCCTTCGAGGGGCGCGTTCGGCCCTTCAACAAATGGCTCCGATACGAAACTGCGGAGCGACCCCTCGCGTTCGGCGACATCGTCGGTCTCGTTGACCAGATCGCGACTTGCCCAACTGCGGACATTCAGCGAGCTGTCTTCCGGCAATTCGAGGTCGCCGCTCGACAACGAGGGCACGGCACGGTCGTGGACAGCTGGGAGCCGGACGT
>JANMNF010000339.1:0-5877 GCA_031373765.1 Chloroflexota bacterium | reverse complement strand
CCGACGCTGGCGGAGCTGTGGACCTTCCTCGCGATCGCACTGCCCGTTTTCGCCTCACTCATCGCCACCCTGTCGGCCGTGGATCTCGCCTATCAACTCCGCGTCGGGGCGGAGATTCTCGGTGGATCCGGTATTCCGGTGGTCGACTCCTGGACCTTCACCGCGAACGGCCGGCCTTGGCTCGACCAGCAATGGGGCGCGCAGGTGGCCCTGGCCCAGATCTATGCCGTCGCGGGCTGGACCGGTCTCGTGATCCTTCGGGCGACCCTCGTCGGACTCATCAGCGGGCTGATCCTGCTCGCGATCCGGCTGCGTGCCCCGGCTATGCGCCCGCGAACTGCGGCGCTGCTGGCCCTCGCCGCGTTCGTTGTCATGGCGCCGGCGCTCGCGCTTCGGCCGCAACTGCTCGCGATGGCCTTATTCACGCTGACCCTGGTCCTGCTCGCCGCGCGCCGCACGCATCCGCGCGCCATCTGGTTCATCCCGGTCATCGCTGCGGTCTGGGCCAACGTGCATGGCAGCTTCATCCTCGCGCCTGTCCTCGTTGGCATCGCCCTTGTCGAGGGCATCCGGGAGCGCTCCGGCACCCGCGCCGACGCTCGACGAAGGTGCATCGTCCTGATCGCCACTCTCGCGGCGACGGTCGCCACTCCGTTCGGCTGGCGCGTCTGGGAGTACGCATTCGGGATCGCACGTAACGCGCAGATCACCTCCCAGATTTCGGAGTGGCAACCACCCCGGTTCACGGACGTGCCCGGGCTCCTGTTCTGGGGCAGTTTGGGGTTGACGGTGCTGGCGGTCGTGCGCCTCGCCATGCGCGAGCGACGGGTCCGGCCCCAGACACTTGTGGGCCTGATCGGCTTCGCCCTGCTTGGTGCCCTGGCATCTCGCGGTGTCGCTTGGTGGCCGGGGGTGGCAGTCGGCGCCATTGCCGGGATCTGGTCCGACGGCCGGCCCGCCGACGCTGGCGAACCCGTGCCCGCCTCACGGGCCGCGCGCAGGCACGGACTCAACGCCGTAGTCGGAGGCATCCTTTTCGCGGCCAGCATCGCGCTGATCCCGGCCTGGCGGCCCGTCGACACGGGGACCGGAGCACCCGCCGGCGTGCTCACTGATGCGCCGAGTGGCATCACGCGTGCGCTGCGTGCCATCGCGCAGCCCGGAGACCGGGTCTGGAACGCGCAGGTCTGGGGTTCATGGCTCGAATTCGCGGTGCCCGATGCTCTCTACGCCCTGGATTCGCGAATCGAGGTCATACCGCCAGCGATCTGGGCCGACGCCGCGCACGTGGCCGCCGCCGAAACTGGCTGGCCGGACATCCTCGCTCGGGCAGGCGCCACGATGGTGATTACGGAGGGTCCGGAATCCCCGCTCGCTGCCGCGCTCGCAGCGTCGAAGGAATGGACCGTCGCGTACGCTGACGAGGACGGGACGATCTGGCAGGCAGTGCTCCACACGCTGATGCGTCTGGACGTCCCCGGGGAGGTGCGTGGATGAGCGAGGCAATCGCGGACGCGCACGTGCCCGCGCCCATGCCAGCCGACCTGGATGTCGTGGTCCTCGGTGGTGCCGGTCACGTCGGCCTGCCACTGTCACTCGTGCTCGCGGACAGCGGCGCCCGCGTCGGAATCTTCGACATCGATGGGCCGAGACTGGAGCGCCTGAAGGCCGGTGAGATGCCGTTCATGGAGCATGGCGCCGAGGGCCTCCTCGGCCGCGTCCTCGAGACCGGGCGCCTCGAGTTTGGTACGGAACCGGCCATGGTGGCGCGCGCCGATGTCGTGATCGTGGTCATCGGGACACCCGTCGATGAGTTCCTCGGACCGTCAATGACCGTCTTCGAGCGCAGCGTCGATGACATCGCACCGCATCTGCGGCCCGGGGCGCTGATCGTCCTGCGGAGCACGGTCTACCCGGGCACCACGGCCTATGTGAAGCAGCGCTTCGCGGAGCGCGGCTGCGAGGTCGAGGTGGCGTTCTGCCCGGAGCGCATCGCCGAGGGTCACGCCCTCGAGGAACTGAGATCCCTTCCCCAGATCGTCGGTGCGGATGAGTCAAACGCTGGGGACCGCGCCGAGGCCGTCTTCGCCCGGTTCGCGACCCAGTTCGTCCGAACCACGACACGGGAAGCCGAGCTGGCGAAGCTCTTCACGAACACCTGGCGGTACATGAAGTTCGCCGTCGCGAACCAGTTCCTGATGATCGCCGAGCAGGCCGGGGTGGACTACACCCACGTCCTGCGGGCGGTTCGCGAGAACTACCCCCGCGCCGCGGACCTGCCCGGACCCGGGTTCGCCGCGGGGCCGTGCCTGTTCAAGGACACGATGCAGCTCGCCGCCTTCACCAGCGACCACTTTCCCCTCGGCCAGGCGGCGGTCCAGGTCAACGAGGGCATGCCGGCCTTCATCCTGGATCGGCTGACAGCGCGGTATGGTCCGCTGGCGGGTCGGAGGATCGGCATTCTGGGCATGGCCTTCAAGGCCGAATCGGACGACGCCCGCGCGTCCCTCTCCTACAAGCTCCGCAAGTTGCTGATCTGGGCCGGTGCCGAAGTCCTCGCGACCGACCCGTATGTGCGCGACGAACGGCTCGTGCCGCTCGCCGACGTGCTCGCCGGGAGCGAGATCCTGATCCTCGGGGCGCCGCATATGGCCTACCGCTCCCTCGCCGTCAGCGGCCGCGACGTCATCGACGTGTGGGGTGCGATGGGCGAGGGGATCAGGCTCTGACCATGAAGATCCTCATCACCGGCGCCGCGGGATTCATCAACGGCTATCTCATCCCGGAGCTGCTCGCCGCCGGGCACGAGGTGGTGGGCGTCGACAACTTCTCGAAGTACGGGCGGCTCGCCCGCTCCTTCGATGACCACCCGGCCTACCGGTTCGTGGAAGGCGACGCCAAGGATGCGACCCTCCTGCGCGACCTCGCCGTGGACTGCGATCAGGTGGTCGCCGCGGCCGCGATGATCGGCGGCATCAGCTACTTCCACGAGTTTGCCTACGACCTCCTCGCGGAGAACGAGCGGATCCTGGCGTCGACGTTCGACGCGGCAATCGACTCGTTCCGCGCCGGCCGCCTTCAGCGCATCGTCGTGATCAGTTCGTCGATGGTCTACGAGTCAACGGACGTGTTTCCGACGCCCGAGGGAGCCCAGCTGACCTCGCCACCACCGGAATCCACGTACGGGTTCCAGAAGCTCGCGTCGGAGTACTTCGCGCTGGGGGCCTGGGAGCAATACCAGCTCCCGTACACGATCCTGCGGCCGTTCAATTGCGTCGGGATCGGCGAACGACGGGCCCTTCGCGATGCCGATGTCATGAGCGGCAACGTCAAGCTTGCTCTCAGCCACGTCGTCCCCGACCTCGTCCTGAAGGTCCTCAAGGCCCAGGACCCGCTCCGGATCCTCGGCGAAGGCAACCAGGTTCGCCACTACACGTACGGCGGGGATCTGGCTCATGGCATTCGCCTGGCCATGGAATCGGACCGTGCCGTGAACGAGGACTTCAATCTCTCGATCGGAACATCCACCACGGTCCTCGAGCTGGCCGAACTGGTCTGGCGCGCGGTGCATGGTCCGGACCGGCCGTTCCGGTTCGAGTCCGATCCACCCTTCGAGCACGACGTTCAGCGCCGCGTGCCGGATGTCCGCAAGGCCGAAGCCGTCCTTGGATACCGCGCGACCACCGAGCTGCCGGCCATGCTCGACGAGGTCGTCCCGTGGATCCGCTCGGAGATCGAGGCCGGCCGGCTGTGACATCCGGTCCGGATCACGAGGCGGGCGAAGGCGTCGAACTCTCGATCGTGATCCCGGCTTACAACGAGGGGCCGGCCGTCGAGTCGGTGCTGCGAGCCATTCACACGGCCGTCACGACGTCGAAGGAGCTCATCGTCGTCTGGGACTTCGACGGCGATACGACGCGCCCCGTCGTCGAAGCGCTCGAGCCGTCCCTCCCCGGATTGCGCGGTCTGCGCAATGACCTGGGACGCGGCGTCCTCAACGCCATGCGAGCCGGCATCAACGACGCGAAGGGCGAGCTGATCCTCATCTCCATGGCCGACGGTTCGGATGAGCCGCTGGTCATCGATCCGATGGTCGCGCTGGCGCGGCGGGGCGCGGACGTCGTGGCTGCCTCGCGCTACATGCGCGGCGGTGGCCAGATCGGCGGTCCGCTGCTGAAGCGGCTCATGAGCCGCGCCGCGGGCCTCACCCTGCACTGGTTCGCCGGTGTGCCGACCCACGATCCCACGAACAACTTCAAGCTCTACCGCCGATCCTTCCTCGAATCGACAACCATCGAAAGCTCGGCCGGCTTCGAGCTCGCTCTCGAACTCACGGTCAAGGCGACGCTGGCAGGACGGCGCGTGTCCGAGGTCCCCACGGTCTGGCGCGATCGAACCGCCGGGCAGAGCAATTTCAAGCTCCGCAAGTGGTTGCCCCACTACCTCCACTGGTACGCGGTCGCTTTTCGAGGCCGACTTGCCCGCATCACTCGCCGATCAGGCTAGGCGCTGGCGATCAAGTTCCAGCGCCGGGGCCAGGCTGCAGCCTCCCCGCGGGGCTCGACAGCGATGTCCTGAGCCCAACGAGGGTCCCGATCATGATGGTCGTCATGGCCACCGAACCCGCGATCCCCAGCGGTCCGTCGACCGGGATCGCAGCGCCGATTTCGGCCGTCGGCGGTACCGCGGCGACGAGGTTCAGCGTGTAGACGATCCCGAGGGTCACCCAGAGCGCGACGGCTCGACGATCAGGGAACAGCACGAGCAGGAAGATCAGGGCCGGATACGCGTACCGCTCGTGCATCTCGGTCAGCCCCACGAAGGCGACGAGCGCCGCGGCTGCGATGCCCCAGGCTAGCGTCTGCGCCGTGGGGTGCCGCCAGACCCACAGGAACACGAGCAGTTCCAGGGTGCCGGCAATCGCGATCCCGAGCCACCGGAACGTGACAGGCCCGACGAGGGCCGTGCTGTCCGACACGAAATCCCCGCCGCCTGCCAGCGATTGCAGGATCCACCACGGATTCCAGGCTCGGAGCGAGAGGACCGAGAACAGTGAGCTGTAGTCCGCAAGATTCCCGAGGTACTTCGCCGGCCCCGAGGCCACGAGGAACGGAACCCACAGCACGGCGATCGTGGCCAGACCGATGGCCGCTGCCCGGGCCGCTCCGCGCCAGCCACTCGTCGCGAGGAACCAGGCTGCGAACGGAATGATCAGCGGCAGCGCCTGCGGCTTGGTCATTAGGCTGACCGCGACCGCCACCGCGGCCCAGCCCGGCCGACCCCGTGCCGCCAGCAGCCACGCGATCAGCATCGGCAGGACATAGACGGACTCGAACTGGGCCCACAACGCGGAGACGTAGGCGATGGCTGGGTGGAGCAGGACGCCGAGCACCGCGACAGCCGCCCAGCCCGGACGATCGCGAAGGGCCCAGCCGACAACCGCGGCGATCCCGAGGTCGGCGAGCGTGGCCGGAAGCTTGATCAGCGCGAGCGCGGTCGGGTCGTTGGCGGTCGCGTTCAGGAGTCCCGGTGCCACCGAGCCGACGAGCCACCAGATCAGGGGCAGGACCGGCGGGAAGGAGATCGGCTGGTCATAGGCGCGCCCGAGTCCGTCGGTGCCGATCGCCCGGGCCCAGGCAAGGAAATCGTTCACGTCTCCGGCGAGGCCGGGCTGCGGCAGGAGCAGCGCGCGAATCGCGATGAAGCCGAGCAGTCCGAGGACGAGGCCGAGCCACTCGCGCCGCCCGAAACGGGTCGACGGGGCGGCGATCAGGCTCGGAGCGAGCGCCAGTACCGCTCCGCGGCTCCGCCGGTCCCGCCCAGCTCTGCGACCCGTGCTCCGTGCGAGCGGACCGTCGCGGCCATCGCGGCCTCGCC
>JANMNF010000289.1:0-1576 GCA_031373765.1 Chloroflexota bacterium | reverse complement strand
CAGGCCGAGGGTGCGGCCACCGGCCGGCTCCCCCGCAGGCTCGAAGATCGGGTCGTAGCCGAAGCCACCGGCCCCTCGGGGCTCCATGGCGATCCGTCCCCGGCAGGTCCCGCGCCGCAAGATCATCCGATGACTGCCGCGCGGTCCTCGCCCATCGGGTAGGGCCAGCGCGAGGATGCAGACATACCGCGCACCACGACGTTCAGCAGGAAGGCCCGAAAGCGCCTCGAGCAGCTTCGTGTTGTTGTCTCCGTCGGTCGCATTCGGACCCGCGTACCGCCGGGTCCAGACACCGGGGGCACCGTCGAGTGCTTCAACCTCGATCCCTGAATCATCGGCCAGGGATGGGAGCCCAGACGCGATCACGGCGAACCGTGCCTTGATCCGCGCGTTGGTCGCGAAGGTCATTCCATCCTCGACCGGCTCACCCTCGATACCCAGGTCGTCCAGCGAGACCAGCTCGGCCCGTTCGAGGTGCAGCAGCTCTCCGAGTTCGCGCAGCTTGTGCTCGGACCGCGTCGCGATGACGAGCCGGGGTCGCACGCTACCGGCGAACCGTGGACAGGATCGCGTCCTGTGCCTCGAACAGGCGGCCGAGTCCGAGATTGGCGAGGTCGAGCAGGGCATCGACCCGCGGCCGATCGAACGGCTTGCCCTCGGCCGTGCCCTGCAACTCGACGTACGTGCCGGCGTCGGTGGCGACGACGTTGAAATCGACCTCGGCGTGTGAATCCTCGCCATAGTCCAGGTCGAGCATGGCGGCGCCGCCGACGACCCCGACCGAAACCGCCGCGACCTTGCCGACGAGCATCCGTTCCATGCCGTAGGTCTTGAGTGCCGCAGCCAGGGCCACGTAGCCACCGGTGATCGAGGCGCACCGGGTGCCGCCGTCAGCCTGAAGGACGTCGCAGTCCACGGTGATCGTACGTTCGCCGAGCTTGGCCAGGTCCACGACGCCCCGCAACGATCGTCCGATAAGACGCTGGATCTCGTGGGTCCGCCCCCCGATCTTGCCCCGGACGCTTTCACGGTCGGTCCGCTCGTTGGTGGCCCGCGGCAGCATGGAGTATTCCGCCGTTACCCAGCCCGTGCCCTTGCCGCGAAGGTGCGGGGGTACGCGATCCGTGATCGTGGCGGCACACAGGACCTCCGTGTCGCCGACCTTGATCCGGCACGAACCTTCGGCCCATTTCTGGACACCGAGCGTGAAGCTCACCGGCCGGAGGTCGTCGAGACCGCGGCCGTCGGATCGCGTGGCAGCCGGTGGATTGCCGATGGTCATTGCGCTCGCTCCTCAGCCTTGGCGGCACTCCACAGTTCGTCGAGAGCGGCGAAGTCGAGATCACGGATCAGGACGCCGCGTTCCCTGACCATACGCTCTACGCGCTGGAACCGACTCCGGAACTTGTCGTTGGCGGCTCGGAGCGCGGCCTCTGTCTCGATCCCGAGCTTCCGCCCGACGTTCGTGACCACGAACAGCAGGTCGCCGAATTCCTCGCGTCGGTTGGCGGCATCGGGGGCGTCGGCGAGTTCGGCCAGTTCCTCGGCGACCTTGTCGAGCACGCCGCTGATGTCC
>JANMNF010000288.1:0-2268 GCA_031373765.1 Chloroflexota bacterium | reverse complement strand
AGTGGGTATTCGATTGCCGGCGTGGCGGCCGTCATCGGGGCGCGCTCAGGCGATCGATGGAGCTTCTGCGCGGTCGGCGTGACGGGAGTGGGGGACCATCCTTACCGGGCCACCGCGGTCGAAGAGGCCATGCTCGGCGGCGCATCGGTGGGGGACGCATCCGCGCATGCCACGGACGGGATCACGGTTGCTTCGGACATCCACGCCGACCGCGAGTACCGAACGCACGTGGCAGCAGTCCAGGTCGGTCGCGCGCTGGAGGCGGCAGCCGCGCGGCTCGGGTGAGGATCGGGCGGATCAGGCTCGGGCAGGCCCCCCCGCCAGGGCTCGAGGGTGCTGTCCTGACCCGGGATCTCGACGTCACCGGTGAGCGCTGGGCCAAGGGTCGTCGGCTGACGTCCGCGGACCTCGAGCGGGTCGCCTCCGCGCTCCCCCAGGCGATCGGTCGCCCGATCACGGTGCTCGTTCCGGAGGCGGGGGACATCCACGAGGATGATGCCGCTCGGCGCATCGCGTCCGCCGTCATGGGTCCCTGCCTCGTGAGCGGTGATCCGGCCCAGAGCCGGATCGATCTGCGGGCAACGCACAGCGGCCTGATCCGGATCAACGTGCGGGCCCTGGACCGCGTGAACGCGATCGATCCGGTCGAGGTCTTCACGATCCTCGACGGTCGCGTCATCGAGGCCGGGGCACTCGTGGCGAGCGTGAAGGTGGCTCCGCATCTAGTACCCGACACGGTCCTCGCAAAGGTGGAACGCGTCGCTGCCCTGTCCGGGACGCGTGGCGTTGTCTCGGTCGTTCCCTTTCTCCCGCGACGCGTCGCCGTGATCGTCAAGGAATCCATCCGTGGGATCGCCCGGGATCGGTTCGAGGCGAGCATTCGGGCAAAGGTCGAGGGACTCGGATCACGCCTCGTCGGGATCGACTACGTGGACGATGCCGTCGCGCCCGTCGCGGCTGCGCTGAACGCCCGTGCTCGAGGCGGCGCGCCCGGCCGAGCCGACCTCATCCTCACGGCCGGATCCGGGAGCACGGACCCAGAGGACCCGTTCTTCGTGGCCCTGGCGTCGCTCGGGGGATCGATCGTCAGTCACGGCATCCCGGCGCACCCGGGCTCGATGCTCTGGCTGGGCAAACTCGGACGTGTCCCTGTTCTCGGGCTGCCGTCCTGCGGAGCGTACTCAAAGGCGACCGCCGCCGATCTCCTGCTGCCACGCCTCCTGGCCGGCGCGCCCGCCTCGCGGCGGACGATTGCCCGTCTTGGCCACGGCGGCATTCTCACCCGCGACCAGCGGTTCCGTTTCCCGGCCTACGCCCGCGACCTGGACGCCCCGGAGGGGTGACGGTGCGTGGGATCTTCGACGAAATGCGGCGACGCCTCCGGCCGGGTTCAGCTGAGCCCAATCTGCCGGACGGCCTTGACTCGGAACCCCCAGGGTGGCGGGATCGGCAGGGACGGAGCCCGGTCGACACCCTTCGTGAGTATGTCGCCGATCGTTGCGCGTTCGAGCAGTGGGCCGCAGCGGAGCATCGCCACATGTCGACGAGCCATGCCGGCGGGCAGATGACAGAAGGTGACCTCGAGATCAGTCGGTCGGTATCCGACGCGCTTGACCGGATTCGCGATCGATATCTGAGTCCCTCCGGCCGAGATCGAGCGGGTGGCACCATCTATAGCGTTCCACCCGAGTATGACCCGAGATCCATCAGGATCAGGAACATTCGCCGTGTCCGGGCCAGCCGAGTCGAAATCGCGACGGTCCACGAAGATCTACACATGGCAATGGTCCCGCGGAAACTGCGCCAGCACGATTTTCGATATGACTTCGTCCGGATCGATGACGAGTGGCGCCTCGACAATAGACTGGCCTTGTTTGAAGATCGCCGCCCAATTGGCGGGCTCGTGTGACGGTTCTGGTTTTGCGGTCGCAGTTGGCGGCTTCTGACGGTGGTCCGGAGGCCCGCGGGGCACTCTCGTGTACAGTCGCGCCACGATGAGCGACAACTCCATTGCGCACACCCTCACCTCCACGGACTCGATCCAGGAGGCGTTCCGCCAGCGCGGCTACATCGTCGACCGCAGCATCGCGACGGCCGTGTTTCTGGCCCTCGAACTCGGTCGCCCGCTGCTCCTGGAGGGAGAAGCCGGCGTCGGCAAGACCGAGCTGGCCAAGGTCCTCGCTGCCAGCCTCGGAACGCGCCTGATCCGACTCCAGTGCTACGAGGGACTCGACGTCAACACGGCGGTCTACGAGTGGAACTACCCGC
>JANMNF010000251.1:0-4138 GCA_031373765.1 Chloroflexota bacterium | reverse complement strand
ACACCGAGGATCGCCGTATCCGGACAGGCGTTGACGCAGGCCATGCAGCCGACGCACTTCTCGGCCAGAAAGTCCGGGATGCGGGGCGCCAGCCGGGAAAAGTCGCGGACCGCCGAGGTCGCCGGGGGGATGATGCTCCGCGCGAGGCCGGCATCGGCCGGAAGTTCCCGATCAGCAATTCCTCGCCGGTACGCGGGCACGACGCTCCGCCCGAATTCCTCGACGTAGGCATCGATGTCCAGAAGCGGCGGAGCGATCGTCGCCAGGCGATCGATGTGGAGCTCCTTGAGCTCGCCGGCGTCCTTCATGAACGGGCTGTCGTCGGGATGCGGGTCGGGCGTCGATGGGACTTGGGCGACGATCGCGCGCTCGGTGGTGGGTGTCTCAGGCATTGGATCCGGCCTCGGCAGCTTCAGGTGGTGCCTCGGCAAGTTCCTCGGCAATGGCATGAATGAGATCCGTGGTCGAGAGGACCCCGATCGGGATGGTCGCGCCCTCATCGTCGACCACCACCAGGCGATGGATCCGGTTGCGCTCCATCTTTCGCGCGGCGACATCGAGGCCGCTTGATCGATGGATCGTGATTGCCGGGCTCGTCATCAGGTGCCGAACCACGAGGCCCGGCCAGTTGGACCACAGGTATTCGGTGGCACGAGCGCGGGCGAGATCGGTCTGCGACAGGACACCGACCAGCGATCCGGCAGCGTCAACAACCGGCAGACCGTGGACGCGATGGCGATCCATGAGCGCCGTGGCTTCGGTGAGGGTTGCATCGGCCCGGATGACGATCGGTTCGAGCGCCATGCGATCGCCGACGGTCACGGTGGAGGACGAGATGGTCATCGCGATGCTCCCTCCAGGATGTGTTCGTAGCGGCGTTTGCCGCCGATACGATCCGAGGTCTCCGTCGCCGCTATGGCTCCGGTGACATCGATCAGGCCGTCGTAGGCCTCCGAGATCACCTCGAGGTTGGCGTCGACAACGGCACCGCCGCGCTTGCCGAAGAAGCGTCCGAGACGTTCGCGGACGGCCGCAAGGAGCGCATCCCGGCCGAGGCCTGCGCGTTCGGCGAACGGCGACACGCGAAGGAAGACCCCGACGAGGGCAACGCCCTGCATGCGGACCTGGAGCTCGGCGCGTGGTGCGTGCCGGTTCGCCAGGGCGACGGTGTCGAGCGCTGTGACGCGGATATCGCGGGCGAGGATCTCGGCCCGGAACGATGACGGGATCGAGGCCCAGATCGCCTCGGGATCGGTCAGGGGCGACTGGATGAAGACGTCACCGCCGTCCGCGAGTCCGGCAAGCGGATCTCCGAGCCCGAATGCCGACACATCGTGGAGCGGCACGAACTCGACTCGATCGAGCTCGGCGTGGAGACGGATCGGGGCATCCGCGATCGTCAGGTAGTAGGTGGTCGGCAGGCCCTTCTTCTCCGATCCGTAGCGGGGATAGGCCTGGACCTGCTTGCCGAAGAGTTCACCGGCAAGAGTCGCCACGAGCTTGTTGGTCGTCACGCTGCCAAAGCCACCGATCGAGTGCCCGCGAAGGCTGTAGGCGCCCGGGGGCCGGAGATCGACCGAGACAAACGGCAGGGCCAGCGGATGGCGGATCCCGACGACAAGATGCCGCTGCTGCGGTTCTGCGTGATCGGCGAGTCGGTCGAAGATCGCCACAAGGTCCCCAGCGGCGATATCGCGGGAGCCAAGCCCGGCCGAAATCGAAAGCATCCGCGGAACCTGGCCGCCCTCGGCAGCGACCCTGTACAGCGCGGACTGGACCTCCCGCATCAGGGGGTTGGCCGCAGCGAGCGGATCATCGGTCCGCTCCACGATCCCGACTGCCCGGGCGCCCTTGAGCGCGGCCTCGAGTTCCTCGGACGGGAAGGGACGGAAGGCGGTCACGGTGACGCAGCCAACCGGCCGACCCTGCGCCCGGAGGTGATCAACGACCGCAATGGCCGTATCGGCCATCGTGCCCATGCTCACGATGATTTCGCGGGCATCCTCGGTCCGATATGCATCGACGGGACCGTAGTGGCGCCCGGTCAGTCGTTCGAACTCTTCGTACGCTTCCGCGAGGATCGCGGGCAGGCGGTCCGTGTACGCCCGCTGCCCGATGCGGCCCTTCATGTAGCTGTCCTGGTTCTGGACGACGCCCGTCATCAGAGCCTCGGCCGGGTCGAACAGGTCCCGGATATGGTCGCGCGGGTTGCCGACGAACTCGCGCAGCAGGTCGTCCTCCGGCAGGAGCGCGTTCTCGAGGGTATGCGTCGTCAGGAATCCGTCCTGGGCCACCATGAACGGGGTATCCGACGCCTCGGCCGCTCGGCGGGCGATGACCGCGAGGTCGGCCGCCTCCTGGGCGTTGCGGGCGAAGAGCATGCCCCAACCACAGTCGGCGACGGCCATCATGTCGTCGTGGCCGGCGTGGATATTGAGGGCCTGGCTCGTCAGGGCCCGCGCGCCGACGTGGAACACGACCGGCAGGCGCTTGCCGCTGATCACGTACAGGACTTCCTTCATCAGGACGAGACCCTGGCCGGCCGTGAAGTTCGTGACCCTGGCCCCGGCGAGCGCGGCACCTTCGGCGGCCGACGCGGACGAGTGCTCCGACTCCGGCTCGATGAACCGGAGGGGCGTTCCCCACAGGTCGGTCCGACCGTCGGCCACGGCTGCCTGGTAGACAGCGGCCATCGTCGTGGACGGCGTGATCGGGTAGACGCAGGCGACTTCGGCGAGGCGGCTCTCGACGTGGGCGACGGCCTCGGAGCCATCGACGATTGCGGGAATGCCGGGAAACGGGGGACGTGGCGGGGCTTGAGACGTCATGCCCATAGGGTCGACCCACGGCGCCGTTTCGGGGAGAGACTCGTGGCCCCAACGACGGGGGCCGCATGGCCTACAACGAACGGATCGGTTGTCCGAAGTCCCTTACCATCGCGGTTGATCCGTAATCCGCGTGGGAGTTCGAGTGCCTGGACCGATCAATGCCCGTCCCGATGGAGCTGCCTGGTGGCGCGACGCCGTGGTCTACCAGATCTACATCCGAAGCTTTGCCGACGGCAACGGCGACGGGACCGGCGACATCGCCGGCATTCGGGAGCATCTCCCCTACCTGCGCGATCTCGGCGTCGATGCGCTCTGGATCACGCCCTGGTTCGTCTCGCCCATGGCCGACGGGGGCTACGACGTCGCTGACTACCGGAACGTCGATCCGATGTTCGGGACGCTCGATGACGCCGACGGCCTGCTCTCCGATGCCCATGCGCTCGGCCTGCGCGTCCTCATCGATATCGTGCCGAACCACACGTCCGATCGGCACGCGTGGTTCCAGGAGGCCCTCGCGAGTGCGCCAGGATCCGCTGCGCGGGCGCGCTATCACTTAAGCGAGGGTCTCGGTGAGAACGGCGACGAGCCGCCAAACAACTGGCCGAGTGTCTTTGGCGGGCCGGCATGGGGCCGCGTCATCGAAGCCGATGGGCGCCCCGGCCAGTGGTACCTCCACATCTTCGCTCCCGAGCAGCCGGACCTGAATTGGGACAACCCGGAAGTTCGGGCGGAGTTCGAATCGATCCTCGCATTCTGGCTCGATCGGGGCGTCGATGGGTTCCGCATCGACGTGGCCCACGCGATGATCAAGGCCCCGGGATTGCCTGACCTCGGCCCGGAGCACATCACCGACGAGCCGCTCGCTCTGGGCGGCCATCCGCACTGGGACCAGGATGGCGTCCACGAGATCCATCGAGCGTGGCGGAGTGTCCTCGATCGCTATCCCGGAGAGCGGGTGCTCATCGGCGAGATTGGCGTGGACGACCCGACCCGACTTGCGGCCTACCTCCGCCCTGACGAGCTCCAGACCGCCTTCAACTTCGCGTTCATGGGCGCGGAGTGGGATGCCCGGCAACTCCGCCGGATCATCGATGCCACGCTCGCGGCAAATCAGCCTGTCGGTGCGCCGGCGACCTGGGTCCTGTCCAACCATGACGCCACCCGCCAGGTGACCCGATTGGGGCGGTCCTTCACGGGGCTCCGCAAGCGTGAGCTCGACGACATCCTGTCGAGCGATCTTGAGCTCGGCACGAAGCGCTCACGCGCGGCGATCCTGCTCATGCTCGCACTGCCGGGCTCGGCCTACCTGT
>JANMNF010000241.1:0-8625 GCA_031373765.1 Chloroflexota bacterium | reverse complement strand
GACAAGATCTACGGTCAGGTCGCACCGTCGCCCGAGGGCACCGTTGCCACGATCACGCGCGAGCCGGTCGGCGTCGTAGGCGCCGTGATTCCGTGGAACTACCCGGCCCAGATGGCCGCCTGGAAGCTCGGGCCGGCGCTCGCGACCGGCAACACGATCGTCATCAAGCCCGCATCCACGACCTCGCTCAGCCTGCTGCGAATCGCCGAGCTCGGGGCCGAGGCGGGTATCCCGGATGGAGTCCTCAACGTCGTGACCGGGCCCGGCGGCACGGTCGGCGAGGCGATCGGGCGGCACCCGGACATCGATGCCGTCGCCTTCACCGGCTCGACCGAGGTTGGTCGGCAGTTCCTCACCTATTCCGCCGAGACGAACCTCAAGCGCGTGTTGCTCGAACTCGGCGGCAAGAGCCCGCAAATCGTCTTTCCGGATGTCACGGACTTCGAGAACGTCGCCGCGAACGTGGCCATCGCGATCTTCTGGAACATGGGCGAGAACTGCAGTGCCGGTTCGCGGCTGATCGTCCATCGCTCGGTCAAGGACCAGGTCATGGAGGCCGTCGCGGCCGAGCTCGCGCAGTGGTCGGTTGGCGATCCGCTTGATCCGGCGACGAAGATCGGGGCACTCATCTCGCGCGGCCACATGGAGCGGGTGCTCGATTACGTCGAGATCGGTCGGCGCGAGGGCGCCCGTGTCGTGACCGGCGGCAAGCGCATCCTCGAGGAGACGGGCGGCTGGTTCGTGCCGCCGACGATCCTCGATTCGGTCCGCAACGACATGCGGATCGCGCAGGAGGAGATCTTCGGGCCGGTCCTGTCCGTCATCGAGTTCGACACGGAGGCCGAGGCCGTGGCAATCGCCAATGACACGCCGTATGGCCTGGCGGCCTCGCTCTACACGCGGGAGCTCGATGTCGCCCATCGCGTGGCACGCGACCTGAAGGCCGGCGTGGTCGGAGTCAATGCCTACTCGGAGGGCGACATGACGACGCCGTTCGGTGGCTACAAGATGTCCGGCTTCGGTGGCCACGACAAGTCGCTCCATGCCCACGAGCAGTACACCGAGACCAAGACGATCTGGATCCAGGTCGCGGCGCGGTAGCGCGGCTACGCGGGTTGCGAGGCAGTGGCCGGGCGGGGCGTGGGTCGCCCTTGCGCGCGTGATGCGACTCGGCGCATCGGGCGCTAGCAAACGGTCGCCGCAGGGGCACCGCCTGCGCGTGATGCGACTCGGCGCATCAGGTGGCAGCGGTCGGCCGCGGCCGGCGCATCTCCTCTCGCTGGTGATGCGACTCGGCGCATCTGATGCGCTGAGTGGCATCTCTGGGAAGACATAGTGTCCACCGCAGGCCGACCGGTCCGCTTCACGGAGCTCAGCGGCCTCGCCGTCGCGGTCTTCGGGCTCATTGCCTTCGCCTACCTCACGGTCCCCGCGGTCGATTCGGACTATGGCTGGCATGTCGCGAACGGACGGCACCTCCTCGACGGACAGCTCTTCGCGGGCGTCGACACGTACTCGTGGACGGCGCCCGGCGCGACATGGATCGCTCACGAGTGGCTGACCGAGGGCCTGATGGCGTTCCTCCACGACAGCCTCGGGCCGACGGCGAACAGCCTGCTGGCCGGTGCCCTCGGCGCGGCTGCCATCCTGCTGACCGTCGCGCGGCTGCGGATCCGCGGGTTCGGCGTCGTGGTTGCGATCGGCGTTGGCCTCCTGGCCCTGCTCGATGCCGGGACCGTCGTGTCCGTGCGACCGCTCGTAGTCGAGGTCTTCGCCGTCGCCTTGCTCCTCTGGCTCATCGATACCTGGAGAGCGGGGGGCATCGACCCACGACGCTTCTCCGTGGTCGTCGTGCTCGAATTCCTGATCTGGGCCAACGCGCATGGATCGTTTGTGCTCGGACTGGCGATCCTCGGGGCGACGTGGCTGAGTCTCGTGGTCGAGCGAGATCGACGAGCATGGGTCGTGGCGTTCGTTGGCGTCGGGTCGGCGCTCGTGACGCTCGTGAATCCGTTCGGGCTTCGATTGATCGGCTACGTGGCGAGCGCGGTGGCAGGCTCACGCCTCGAGCTGATCGCTGAATGGGCACCGCCCGACCTCCCGGCATCGATGTGGTGGCCGTTCGTCGCGGCCCTCGCGCTCGCCGGCGCCGGCATGCTCGCGCGGATCGGTGGGCCCGCGGGACTCGCTCGGTTCGGACGCCGTTCGTCAAGCGTGATGCGAAATGGGCCCAGTTCGAGCACGGATCCACGCCGCGTTCGCCTCGACGATGCCCTGATGGTCGCCGCGATGGGAGTCCTGGGCCTCCAGCACGGGTATCACGCAGGCTTGTTCGGGCTCGTAGGTGCACCGGCAATCGCGGCTGGGGTCGTCGCCCTCGTCGGAACGGTTCGACTGCCAGGCTTCAACCGGCCCGCTCGCGATGACCGGGCCATCGCTCCGCAAACGCGAAACCGCTTCAACGTGGCGCTCCTTGCGTTCGTGGCGGTGCTGACGGGCTCGCTGGTCTGGGCCCACGTCGGCCCGTCGAACACGACGGCAGCGATGCAACGCGAATACCCCGTCGCCGCGCTACCGGCCCTCGACGAACTCGCGGCGGCGCGGCCCGGCGGCCTGTGCCTGTTCAACGACTACAGCTGGGGCGGCTGGCTCGAGATGGTCAGACCCGAGATCCCTATTTTCATCGACGGCCGGTCCGAGGTGTATGGCGACGCCCAGGTCGCGCGGTACGCGACCATCACCCGCGGCGGCCCGGGATCGGCGGACGCGTTGGCGGCTACGGGTGCGATCACCGCGCTCATCCCGAGGTCCAGCGAGCTCGCCGCAGCATTGGAGGCGACCACCGACTGGACGACGCTCTACATCGACGATCACGCCGTCCTGCTGGTGCTCGCAACTTCGGAGACCGTGCCGGATTCAGCCCCTGGTTCGGCACCGGGTTCGGGCGCGAATTCGGCCCCTTGCCTACCCCGCTGAGCGCACGATCCGGAGCGCTGCGATCGCGGCAGCGACCTGCCAGACCGAGGGGATCGCCACATACAGCCGCTCGAGCAGTCCGAGCCACGGCGTCAGCGGCCCCTCAACCGTGAACGGCACGAGGAATGACGAGGCGACGACAAGGACGGCGGCAGCGAGCGTCGGACGGGCCATGCCTCGCCAGCGCGCGTCGCTTCGCATGACGAGCCCGAGGGCGACCAGCGTGAGCGGCATCGTGACCGCATACAGGTAGAAGTTCGCAAGATGGATCCGCCCGATCATCGTCATCGGGATGCCATCCGGGTCGGTTGGGAAGATCGCAAACGCCACCGTGATCGCCGCCTGGACGAGCAGAAGCGCGAGCACGAAGGCGCGGGCACGAACCGTGGCCCCGAGGACCCGTGACAGTCCGAACGCCCAGGCGATCCCGAGGGCGCCGCTGACCGCGAACGCAACCGTCTGCAGCCAACCCAGCGGCGCGTTTGCCAGCAGGCTGATCGACCGGGAAATCGGGTCGTAGCCGGGCCAACCGGCGATCACCACGACGCTCAGCCCCCAGGACACGATCGGCGCCGCGATGCCGGCGAGGATCAACCGTCGGGTGCCAGAAACGTTCGAAGTTATGGCGCCGTAGGTCTGGTCGCTCGTGCTCAGCGCATTGCTCCTTATCCAGTGATGGTGCGTCGACGCACCACTTTGTTGCCGCATGGGAGGCAATCGACGATACCTCGTGATCGGCGCACGGGCCCGGACAGCCCGCCTGGCGCGTAGAGTAAATCCGCTTCCATGTACGCGTGTCATCGGGGGACCCAGCATATGTCCACGCCCATTCGTCGCTCTCGCCGCGTTCGAATCGCGGTCGTCGGCATCGCCGTGATGCTCTTCGCCGGCCCGGCCACTGTCGGCGCCGCGAAGGCACAGGTTGAGCTCGCCTCCCCGATCTTCGGCCTCGCGACGGCCCCCGATGGCAGCCTGCTCGTTGCTGACGCGGGTCAGGGGATCGTGGCCATTCGCCATGGCAAGATGACGCTCACCGTCCCCCTGCCGGGCGTCGATGATGTCGGTGCGATCGGGAATGGCAGCTTCTTCGCCCTGACCGGGGGCGGCGGCGACGCCACCAGCGCGAAGCTCTGGCGCGTTTCCAACGGCCGCGTCGCGCAGTCCGCAGACCTCGGGGCGTTCGAGGCACGGGTCAATCCCGATGGCGGCGAGATCGATTCCAACCCGTTTGACCTCGCGGTCCTGAATGGCGGCGGCGTGCTGGTCGCCGATGCCGGCGCGAACGCGGTCCTCGTCACGGGCCCGCGTGGGTTGGTGGACTGGGTCGCGACGCTGCCGGACGAGCTCGAGTCCACCGCGAACATCAAGGTCGTCCTGGGCTGCCCGAACGCGCCCGCGGAGTTCGCGTTCGTGTGCGATCTGCCGCCAATGATCCCGACCCAGGCCGTGGCCACGTCCGTGGCGATCGGCCCGGACGGTGCGGCCTATGTGAGCGAGCTCAAGGGCTTCCCCGGGCCGCTTGGCGTATCTCGCGTCTGGCGGATCCAGCCCGGCACGCTGCACGCGCATTGCGGAACGGACCCGCGCTGCCAGGTCGTCGCTGATGGTTTCACCTCGATCGTGGACATCAACTTCGGGCCGGATGGGACGCTGTACATCACCGAGATCGACGAATCGAGCTTCGCGGTGCTCGAGATCGGTGGCACGGGATCCGGCGGAACGGTCAATGCCTGCCCGTGGGGCTCGTTCCCGCTGTCCTGCCATGAGGTGGCAACGGGTCTGCTGATGCCGATCGCGACCACGGTCGGTGGCGACGGCAGGCTCTACGCCGCGGTCGGTGCGCTCATTCCGGGCGCGGCCCAGGTGATACCGATTCCTTGATCGTGGCCGCGCGCCGCGCGCCGGAGGCCATGGGGCTTTCGGTCGCGGCCGCAACGTTGTCGAGCTGATCGAGGAACGGGCGCGCTCCGAGTCGCGTGAGCGTGTCGTGCGCCATGTTGATCGCGGCAATGACATCGGGGGCGTCGCGCTCTGGGGAGCTTAGGAGCGTCGCCATGTCCACGGACGCAGCAGCCTCATCGAACGCCAGGCCGAGCCCGCGGTAGCCCTTGAGCGCCTCGCGGTATCCGGCCAGCGCCTCGGGCCCGTTTCCCCGGAGAGCAGCGAGGCCCGCGCGCGCCGCCATACGGTCCAGTTCAAGCGCGGGGCCCCAGAACCCGGCCGTCTCGAAGCGCTCGACGACCTTCTCGGTTGCCTTTAGATCGCCGGACCACAAGTTCGCCCGCACCTCGAGGGGCATGGCCAGGGGGCGGAAGTAGTCCGTGGTCGCCGATGCCCGCTCAGCATGTGCGCGCGCCGACGCGAGATCGCCCGCCGCGAGCGCCGCCCACGCACGCGCGTAGAGGTCGTAGGACTCAAACTGCGGATCCGTGATCGTGGCGCGCAGCCGGGCGGCCTCTTCGATATCCGAGTGCGCGTCCTCGCCCCGCAAAGCCCGGAGGATCGCGCGGTCAACGAAGAACTCCGCCCACCCTGTGGAAGTGACCTCGATTGACAACCATTCCTCGAGTAGCTCGGCGGCCCAATCCCACTCTCCGACCCGAAATGCGCAGATGACGCTGTTCCCGACCATGCCGAAGCCGTAGATCCGAGTCCCTCGGCGGGATCCGATCTCAAATCCCTCGCGGCCGAGCTCGAGGCCACGAACCGGCTCTCCCCACTGTTCGAAGAACGTCATGAGGATCCGGGCGTTGAATTCGACCTCGTGGAGTTGATTGGCCATGGCAAATTCGTGGGCCCCACGCAGGAGCACAAGGCCTTCGCGCGGTCGGTTGTTGTTGATGAGGATGATGCCCCGACCCAGGATCCCGCGCGCCGTCGGTTCAAGCAGGCCGAGCCGCTCCGAGATTGGCAGGTATCGCTCGACCCAAGCCAGGGAGGTCGCCTGATCGTTCCGTCCTCGGCTCGCCCGCTCCATCGCAACCATCAACTCCACGCCGGCGGGGGTCGCCTCGAGGTCCGAGAACTCCGCCCACGCCGCGTCGAGCAGGACCATCGCCTGGTCCGGATCACCGAAGTACATGAACATGACGGTCGCGTTCGCGGCAGCCGACCGAGCCATGGCCTCGCGGTCGCCAAGGAGCCGACGTTCGCGCAAGGCGCCCTCGGCGTGGCGCGCGGCCACGTCAGGCTTGATGCCAGCCTCGGCCGAGCGAAGGGCTCGTTCGTGGAGGTCCGCGCGTTCCGGCGGGTCGATGGTCACTTCAAGGGCCTGCTCGAGGAACGTGATCGCCTGATCGTGCGAACCAAGCGCGGCCGCCCGGTCCGCGGCACCTCGGAGCGCCAATCGCGCCTGGGCGGCGAGTGCGGCAGCCTCGGCGTCGTCCGCGGCAAGTCGCTGGGCAGCGAGATAGTGGCCGGCAAGTCCACCGGCCAGCTCGTCCGATCCGAGACTCTCGAAGAACCGGGCGGCGGCCAGGTGCCGAACTTTCCGATCCTTCTTGGCCAGCGTGTTGTACGCGACCTCGCGGATGAGCGCCTGCACGAACGCATATTGCCCGCGCTCGGGTGACCGGGGATCCAGATCGTGGACGAACAGCTCGCGCCGCACGAGCCCTCCGAGCTGGCGCTCGAGTTCATCGGCGGCGATGCCGGACACGGCTCCGAGGCCGGCGGTCGTGAAGCTCTGACCGAGCACGGCCGCGTCCTCCACGATTGCCCGGTCATCGGGACCAAGGCCATCGAGGCGAGCGGCGATGAGCGCGGTCAGCGTTTCGGGTACGGCGACGTCATCGAGGTCGCCGGTGGGCCGGTACTGCCCGTCGACGAGGACCAGCCGTTCCTGCGCCAGAAGCATGCGGACCGTCTCGACCGCGTAGAGCGGGATGCCATCCGCCCGGCCGACGATCATGTCGATCGCCTTGCGCGGCAACCCGGGAACAAGTCCGGACAGGAGCCGCTCCATCTCTTCAGGCGGCAGGGGCTCGAGATAGATCGAGGCGAAGGATCGCTTGCCGGCGCCCCAGTCGGCCCGCTTGTCCAGCAGCTCGGGGCGGGCAAGCGTGATCACCGTGATCGGAACACCGCGACTCCACTCCATGAGGTGATCGATGAAGTCGAGCAGACCGTTATCGGCGTGATGCAGGTCCTCGAACACCATCACCACCGGCTCGGTCGCGGCGAGGCGCTCGAAGAACGTTCGCCAGGCGGCGAACAGCTGAGCGGGCGGGATCCCCGATTCGAAGCCGAGCAGCGCAAGAAGCGCCGACTCGATCCATTGGGCCTCGGTGGCATCGCTCGCATGGGCTCGAACGGTCGCGCCGATCCGCTCGCGCGTGGTGGATTCGTCATCGGTTTCGACCAGCCCCGCCCGGCCGCGAACCATCTCACCGAGGGCCCAGAACGTGATCCCCTGCCCGTACGCGGGGCTCCGGCCGGCATGCCACCAGACTCCGTCGACCAACCCGTCGATGTACTTCTCGAGCTCCCACGACAACCGGGTCTTGCCGATGCCGCCGGGCCCGACAACGCTCACCAGTCGTGCTCGTCCCTCGCGCGCCGTGGCGTGGAAGTGGTCCTTGATCTGTCGGAGTTCCTCGTCGCGACCGACGAACGGCGCTTCGAGGGCCTCGCTCCGACCACGGCCCCCGCGCTCCCCGACGACGCGGACGGCTCGCCAGGCGGGAACCGGCGCAGCCTTGCCCTTGAGCACCTGCTCACCGGCTGGTTCGAACGCCACGCCACCGGCCGCTCGCTGGGTCGCCTCGCCGACGAGGACCATGCCCGGCGCCGCTGCAGCCTGGAGGCAAGCGGCTGTGTTGACCATGTCGCCGGCCACCATGCCCTGGTTGGTCGCGCCGAGGGTCACGGCGGCCTCGCCGGTCAGGACACCGGCGCGAGCCTGGATCCCGGGCCCAAGCGCACGGACGGCATCGACGAGCTCCAGGGCGGCCCGCACCGCTCGCTCCGCATCGTCCTCGCGGGCGATCGGGGCACCCCAGACTGCCATGACTGCATCCCCGATGAACTTCTCGACGGTGCCTCCGTACCGACCGATGACGTCGCGAGCGATATCGAAATAGCGGGTCAGAACCTCGCGGACGTCTTCCGCGTCCTTTTCCTCGGCGAATGGCGTGAACCCAACGAGGTCCGCGAACAGCACCGAGACCAGGCGTCGTTCGGCCGTCGCCTGATCGGACCGGGCATCGCCAGGCCGTGACTGGGCCCCAGCGGGCGCCGCCGCGGCGGGCCGGCCACCATCGAGCCGGGTTGCGCACTCGCTGCAGAATTTGGCACCCGGCGGATTGATCGTTCCGCAGCTCGGGCAGCCGGCGGCGAGCGCCGTTCCGCATTCCATGCAGAACTTCGCGTCAGCGCGGTTCTCGGTGGCGCAGTTGGAACAGATCACGGGGCGGGTGCCTCTGGTGGCGGACCGCGTAACCTCGACGCGGCGGGTCGTGAGCATACGATGTCCACGGGACGGCAGATACCCAGATCACGTCAGTTACTGCCCGCGACCTCACGACGGGCCCACGCGTACAGCGCGTCGTAGACCGGGAGTTCGAGTTCCAGCTGGCGCTGATCGTCGACGTCGAGGAGGGCGAAGCCATCGGCGATGGCCTGGAGGCCGGCCGATTGCGGGGTCGCATC
>JANMNF010000182.1:0-2605 GCA_031373765.1 Chloroflexota bacterium | reverse complement strand
CCGCTGATCGTCTGACTCTGTATCTCGTCGGTCGGGTGGTAGGCGTAGGTCGTGGTCACCGCGTTGACCTGCTTGGTCGTCCGGTTGCCGTTCCGGTCGTAGCCATAGCAGGCGACCCCGGTCAATCCACACGTCGTGTTGGTGCCGGGGATCGTCGCCTTGGTCACCCGACCGACGGCGTCGTAGGTGAACGATTGGGTGCCGGTGCCGGCGTTGCCGCTGATCCCGGTGAGCGTCCGGCCCTCGGTCACGACGTTGCCCAGGCGGTCGTAGGACTGCCAGAGCGAGCCACCCGTGGCATAAGCGACGTTGATCGGGCGCTTGACCGGATCGTACGTGAGCGTCGCGGTCTCGGCGTTGCCGGCCGTGCGGCTGGCGCCTAGACCGGTGGCAATTCCTGAAGATCTGTCTGCGCACCCGCGAACAGGTCACCAACCACGGCCACGCGATCCGGCAGGGTGCGAATCGTCCAGCGATCGGGGCGCAGATCGGGGTCGTCGAGTTCGTCCCAGGTGATCGGCGCCGAGACCGGCGCGCCGGGCGCGGGCCGCACCGCATACGGCGCGACGAGCGTCTTGATCGAAGCATTCTGGGTGTAGTCGAGGCGGGC
The DNA here is from genome assembly GCA_031373765.1 of Chloroflexota bacterium. Lineage (GTDB taxonomy): Bacteria > Chloroflexota > Limnocylindria > Limnocylindrales > CSP1-4 > UBA5189. Next base: position 1,995 of record JANMNF010000182.1, on the reverse strand, counting down.
CTTGCCGCCCCGATTGCCTTTGGACCACTCCCACGACACGAGATCGGGGACGACCGCGCCCACCGCGCGTGACAGCTTCTCGACCCAGTCGGACGTCTGGCCGTGGTCATAGCGTGGCACGACCGGCACCCAGATCTGGGTCCCGCGCTGACCGGTCACCTTGGGATAGCCGCGCACCCCGAGATGCCCGAGCGCGGTCCGGAAGAGCCGGGTCAGGACGAGCGTCTCTTCCCAGGTCGTATTCGTGCCGGGGTCGATGTCGATGAGGGCGAACGTCGGCCGGAACGGCGCATCGAGACGCGAAGTCCAGGCGTGGACCTCGAACGCCGCCTGGTTGCCGAGCCAGCACAGCGTCCCGACCCGGTCGGCGACCACGTGCTCGTTGGCCGCCCGCGCCTCCACGCCGACCTCCCGCCAGCGGCGCAGCCACTTCGGATCCGTTGGTCGAAGGTCCTTCTGCCAGAAACCGGGCTTGTCGGCACCGTCCGGAAATCGATGGAGATTGAGCGGCCGCTCGGCGAGGTGCGGCAGCATCGCCGGCGCGATGAGCGCGAAGTAGCGGACGAGCTCGCGTTTGGTGATCGGGCCGTCAGGATCACCGTCGCGCGCCGGGAAGATCGGCTTGTCCAGGTTCGTGAGCTTGAGATCGACCCCGCCCACGCTCCAGACGCCCTCCTTCCCGAGGGCATCGAGCGCGGCCAGCTCCTCGAGCGTCGCCTCCCATGGGTGGATGTGCGACGACGGGGCGGGTGCGGGCGAGGCGGGCGGGCCGGCGGCGGGTGATGCCACCGCGCCCTTCCCGCGCTTGCCACGTCCCTTGGGCGCTGCGACGGTGGTGCCGGCATCCCCGGGGATTTCCGCCTCGGCCGCTTTGACGGCAGCCTTCGTCTCCATCGCGGATTCGCGGGTCACTTCGAGCGGATCCCGTGCCATCTCGATGGCCTTGTACGAGCCCTGCCGAACGATGCCATCGCGGCTCCAGCCCCCGAGCTCGGCACGGATCACCAGCTCGGGACGCACCCAGTGGACACTCGCGAGGTCGCCGCCCCAGCGACCCTTGTAGTCCTTCGGAGGCGGCGGATCGAACGGCGGCGCATCGAGCTCCAGGTCCGACAGCTGCGCCAGGAGGTCCTTCCGCGCCTTGGCGCTGATCCCGGACCCGATCTTGCCGGCGAAGTGGAGGCGCGGCTCGGCGGCGGGCAACTCGGTGGGAAACTCGGCCGGCAACTCGGCTGCGGGGCCCTTCGCCGACGGCTCGGGCGCCTCGTAGTAGCCCACGACGAGCGCCCCGAGATCCCTGGCACTCCCCTCGCCCGGCGTCCAGCCGCCGACCACGAGCTCTTGCTCGGGGCGGATCTTGAGCTTGAGCCAGGCGCGGGAGCGCTGACCGGACTCGTATCGCGATCGCCGGTGCTTGGCGATGGCCCCCTCGAGCCCCTGCGCGGCGCAGGCCTCGAGAAATGCGACGCCCTCGGTCTCGACGTGACTCGCGAAGCGCACCCGCGCGTTCTCACGGATCACGGACCGCAGGAGCCGTTTCCGATCCTCGAGCGGGACCTGGAGCAGCAAGCGACCATCGAGGTACAGCAAATCGAACGCCTGGAAGACGAACTCGGGCGCGGCCCGCCCGTCTGTGCCCTTGACCCCGATTCGTTCCTGGAGAAGCGCGAAGTCGGGCAGGCCGTCCTTGCCGAGCGCCACGACCTCGCCATCCACGATCGCCTCGCCCGCCGCGAGCCAGGTTGCCGGGTCGAGCAACCGTGGAAAGTACGTCGCGCCGTCCTTGCCATTCCGGGTGAACGTCCGGACCTTCCCGTCCCGGACATGGGCCTGGAGCCGGTAGCCGTCCCACTTGACCTCGAACAGCCAGTCCTCGTCCCGGAACGGTCGATCGGCGAGCGTCGCGGCCATCGGCTCGATGAACCCGGGCATCGCCGCTTCGATGGCCGAACTGAGATCGATCTGCGCCGCGGCCGCCGGAGCCTCGCTGATCCA
>JANMNF010000173.1:0-11116 GCA_031373765.1 Chloroflexota bacterium | reverse complement strand
GACCTGCGGGGCCAGGGGCATGGCAATGAGCGCCAGTCCCCCGACGAACAGGGCGACGACGAGAATTCGCCGATAGCCGAGCCGATCGCCCAGCGCCCCGACGAACGGGGCAAGGAGCGCGCCCGCGAGCGCCGCCGTACCGGCAACGAGCGCAATCCCGCTGGCCAGGCCCGGGCCTCGGCCCGTGATGGTCTCGACGACGACCGGCACGTACGGCCGCGACATCTGGTTGGCCAGGAATGCCGTCCCGAAGATCAGGAAGATGCCGCGGACGGCGCCGTCGGACAGGACGCCGCGGACGGCGCCGAAGGCAAGCGTCAGGACGCGCCCCTCCGGGACGACCTCGGGTCGAACCTCGCGGGACCCGAACCCGACGAGCAGTGCCGTGCCGACGGACAGGGCCGCTGACACGGCGAAGACGCCGCTCAGCGACCAACCGAGGCCGTCGATGAGGATCCCGGCGAGGGTCGGGCCCACCGCGAAGCCGATCGGTCCGGACGCACCGAAGATCGCGATCACCGTCCCGATTCGGGCCTTGGGCGCCGCGTCACGAATGCCGCCGAGCATGACCCCGGTATTGCCGAGCTGGAATCCGATGAGCAGGATGCTGACTGCCACGTGCCACGGCTCGGTAGCGAGGGCCATCCCCAGGAACACGACCGCCTCGACGAGCGCGCTCCGGACGATGACCGCCTTGCGGCTGTACTTGTCGGCCCACACGCCCCACAGCGGCACGAGGGGCATCCCGAGCACGAACAGTAGGGCGCTGAACAGCCCGATGAACGAGAGACGATCCGCGTCCGGCACCCCGAGCGTAGAGAGCTGTGACGGCAGGAGCGCGAAGACCTGGCTGACACCGAGACCCTCGACCATGGACGTGATCCAGAAGACCGCGACGAGCGGAATCCAGGAGCGGGGGGGCGATGTCGGCATCCGGTCAGGCTACCGGAATCGGGGCAATTGCCGGAGCCGTCGTAAAGTCACCGCTGGGAGGGGTGTGATGCATCGATTCTTTGACAGGCTCATCGCTGGTCAGGCGCGCTGGGCTCGCCCGCTCGGCGACTTCAACCACCGCTGGCTGCATGCCCTGTTTCGGCCCATGCCGGCAGTACGGGACCTGTTCAACGGACGCTGGCTCGGGCACCCGCTGCACGCCGTCCTGACCGATGCGCCGATCGGCATCCTCTTCCTCGTCATCGTCCTCGATGTGCTGGGCCAGCGCGCCGCGGCGGACATCGCACTGATTGTCGGGATCCTGGCGATGCTCGCGTCGGCGGTCGCCGGCGCCGCGGACTACTCGGATACCGACGGCACGGCCCGGGAGCGCGCCACCGTCCACAGCACGTTGATGGTCATCGCGCTCCTCGTGTACGTCGCTTCGCTCGTGATGCGGATCGGTGGCGCCGCGGACGCCGATCGAACGGCCGCGATCTGGGTCTCGATCCTCGCGTTCGGCATCCTGTCCGCAGGCGCGTACGCCGGAGGTCAGGTGGTCTACAGCCTCGGCAACATGGTCAGCCGGCATGCGTTCCGCGGGGGCGGGACCAAATGGATCGCCCTGGAGCCGGCCGAACTCGATGGCGATGGGGACATCCCGGAGGGCCGCCCGGTCAAGGGCAAGCTCGGAATCAATGCCGTGGCGCTGGTTCGACAGGGCGACGTGGTCCTCGCGGTCCACGATCAGTGCGCCCATGCCGGGGGTCCGCTGTCGGGCGGGTCACTCGCTGACGGCGGTCTCATCGAGTGTCCGTGGCACGGGTCCCGGTTCCGGCTGGCCGATGGCCACGTCGTCGGGGGACCCTCGGTCTACGACCAGCCGGCCTACGAGGTTCGGCGGGCCGAGGCTGGTGGGTGGGAGGCACGGCGACGGCCCGACTGACGGTGGCGCGAGGCTCGCTCGTCGTGCTCATCGGCCCCGCGGGGAGTGGCAAATCGACGCTCGCCGCGCGCCTCTTTCCGTCGGCGGCCGTCCTGTCCTCGGATGCGTTTCGCGGGCGGATCGGTAAGGGCGAGGCGGACCAGTCGGTGACCGGAGCCGCGTTCGCGGCATTGCATCGAGCCCTCGAGGTGCGCCTGGCTGCGCCGCAGACCACGATCGTCGACGCCACGAGCCTCACAGCAGCGGCACGGTCCGCCCTGCTCAAACGTGCCCGCGCTCGCGACGCAACGACGGTCGCGATCGTGCTGGACCTGCCACCCGACATCGTCCTGGCCCGGAACGCGGGGCGCGCGGACCGGGTGGTGCCCGAGCCCGCGGTCCGCCGGCACCTTGCGATGCTCCGAGCCGTCACCGATCCCGTGCTGACCGCCGAGGGCTTCACGATCGTGCATCGCCTCCGCTCGGACGCGGATCTTGCAGCCCTGCGGATCGAGGAAGGCGAGACCTAAACCGAGTCGCGCACCCGCCCGAAGGGTCGGATCCTGACCTCGACCCAGACGCCGTTGCGCATGTAGACATCAGCACGGGCCAGCGCCAGGACCTCATCCTCGGTCGCCGCCCGGATGATCATCACGGTTGCGGACACGTCGGCGAACGCGCCGGCCTCGATGATGGTCCCCTCGGCCTTCAGGCGCTGCAGGCGTTCGATGTGCTCGGCCCGAAATGGCGCGCGCGATTCCGCGCCATCGGGCGCATAGGTCGCCTCGACATGCCAGACGACCTCGATCGGACCGGGTGCGTCCTGGGTCACGGGACGTTGCCCGTGATCAGGGCGATCGCGACGAAGGCCAACCCGACACCAGCCGCGTGCGATCTGGTGATGCGCTCGCGAAGCAGAGCGGCGGCAAGGATGACGGTGATGACCGGGTAGAGCGAGGACAGAACCGCGGCGATGGACAGGTCGCCGGTCCGGGCCGCCGTGAGAAACGCCAGGTTCCCGGTCACGTCCACGAAGCCGACCAGGGCCACGAGCGGAAACAGGGACCGCGGCATCCGCCACGGCAATCGAAGAATCACCACGGTTGCCGCGAACAGCAGCAACTCGACGCCGCGCATGAAGACGAGTGGCGCGAACGCATGCTGAATGTCAATCCGGCTCAGGACCACTCCGAGCAGGCCAAGCGTGAACCCCCCAACGAGCGCGTAGCCCAGGCCGGCCGGCCGGCCCGCGGTTTCCTCGGGCACGATCGATACGATGACGACGGCGAGGATCGCCACGGCAAATCCGACGAACACGATCGGACCGGGAAATCCCTGCCAGGCGATCCCGATCACCGCCGGCGTCGTGGCCGTAAGAACGGCCGTGACCGGCGCAACAACGCCCATCCGTCCGACGGCCAGCCCGCGATACAGGCTCCCGACGCCGATCGCGGCGAGACCGCCGGCAAGGAGCGAAAGGCCCAGGTCGGGCCCTTCGAGCATCGGTTCCGGCTGGATCACGAGACCGACGCTCGCGATGGCGAAGCCGACAGCCTGCGTGGCGAGCAGGACACCGAAGATCGGCGCCCGCCGCCCGAGCACCCCACCGCCGAAGTCAGAGATACCCCAGAGCACTGCCGAAGTGAGCGCGAGCAGCGCCGGTAGGAAGGCGGGAGAGAGATCCAGATTCGGCATAAGGAGGATCGGCCGCGTCAGTCGCCGTCGTCGCGTTCGACATCCACGGCGGTCGGGGCCTCGAGCACCTGGACCGCGTCGGCGGTCGCGTCGTAGCGATTCGATGTGGTCAGGTAGATGACCTGGAAGTCCGCGCTGATCCGCTTGAGCAGTTCGAGGGCACGTGTAGCCCGAGCATCGTCCAGGGTCACGAACGGGTCGTCCAGGATGAGCGGCGGCCGGCGATCCCCCGTGACCAGACGCACGAGTCCAATTCGGGCCGCCAGATAGACGAGGTCGAGTGTGCCCTGGGAGAGCGATTCGACCGACACCCAGTCACCCCGTTCGGGGGCGAAGACTTCGATGCCCAGGTTGGTGTCGTCGACGCGGACCCTTCGATATCGCCCGGCGGTGACCTGTTCGAGGTCTCCGACCATGTGCTTCTCGAGGTATCGCGTCGCGCGCTGCATGGTCGCGCGCTCGGCCGCCTCAATCGCGCTGAGCGTCTGGCCATAGATCCGGGCGCGCCGCTCCAGCGTCGCGAGCTGTTCCCGCCAGAGCTCAAGGCGCTCGGCTTCGCCGGCAACCGCCTCGGCGTCAACGGGGTTCGCCTCCACGCGCGCCCGAGCGTCCGCCTCGTCGTTGCGAGCCTGGTCAATCAACCGTTCGGCATCCCTGACCTCGACCTCGAGCCGTTCACGGGCCCGCGGTTCCTTGGCGATCGGACCGAGATGTTCCAGTGCACGCGTTTTCTGCTCGATCTCGAGAGCCGCGGCATCACGCAGCGGCGGCAGCGTCTCGATCGGTTCGCGACCCACCAGTCCCTCGAGTTGGGCGGTGAGGCGTTCGATGGCGCCCACATGGGCCTCCTCGGCGGCCAGCAGCAGTTCGACGGCCGGCATGTCCTCAAGCTCCAGCCCGGATAGCTGGTTGGCAAGTTCCAGGTCCTGCTCCTGGAGCTCCTGCTCGAGCTGCGATCGCCCTCGCAGACGCCGGTCGATCTCGTCGTCTCGAAGCTGCCGTTCGCGGCCGATATCGGTGGCTTGCAAGCGCTGCCGGCGTCCGACGAACGCCAGCACGAGGCCGGCCATGACCAGACCGATCGGCCCGATGAGGCCTCCAGGAATAGCGAGGACGTTCAGGACGGACACGGCGGCCAGCGCCACACCCGCGAGGATCAAGATCACGGCGAGGCGAGCAACCGGCAGCCAGTTGCGCGACTCCGGCGCCGCGAGGTCGAAGTGGACGTCGGCGTCGCCGGACAGCAGCGCTCGGAGCTCGCGCACGCGGGCATCGAGCTCGCGCATCCGTACCACGGTCGTTCTGAGGACCGGCAGCGGATCGCGGGCCGGGTGGGAGTCGTGCAGAACCGCCATCTGCTCCGTGACCGAAACGGCTGAACTGAGCCGCTCGAACCGTTCCTGGGCAGTTGCGCGGTCCGCGATCAGGCGCTCGGCCTGGAGCGCCTTCTCGAGCATCGATTTCCGCTCCACGAGCCCGGCGTCGGCCTCGACACGACGCTCGCGGGCCAGCGTGAGCCGATCCCGATCCTGCTCGAGCCGCTCGAGCGAGGCTTCGCCCTGGGCGAGCGCGGTGGTAGCCTGCCCGACCGCGGAGGACGCGATCTTGAGGCGGCCCGGGTTCTTGTCGCCCTTCGTATTGAGATCGTGGAGGGCCTTCTCCAGTTTCCGCTTGGATCGACCGGTGCCCCGATCGGCGCCGGAGATCGACGCCTGGAGGCGATCCCGAAGCGCGCTCTCGTCGCGCGCCACATCGTCCATCTCGTGATGCCGGACCGAGGCCGTCGAACGGAAGAACGCCTCAGTCGGGACGCCGGTCAGCTCGGCCAGAATCTGGTCCGCCTGCGCCGGATCCGTGACCACGTTGCCGTCGTATTCGAGGCGAACCGTGCCCTTGCCGCCGCGGAAGGCCTTCTCGACGACACCCGGATGCATGCCGTCTTCCTCGTCCTGCTCGAATTCGAGCCGCACGGCCGGCTTGGCGTCTTCTCCGGCGCCCCACGTCTGCATCGCCTCCATCTCGGCCGAGGCCGAGGTGACTCGTCGGGTCAGGGCGAGCTCGAGGGCTCGCTGCAGGGTGGTTTTGCCCGACTCATTGGGTCCGCGGACCACGGTCAAACCCCGATCAAGGGTCAGGTCCAGCTCGCGGTGACGGCGCAGGTTCTCGATCTTGAGCCGGGTGATCCTCACAGGGTCACCTCCTCGCCCGCGAGGAGGAGTCGGCCGAGTCGCAGGACGTCGCGCGCCTCGGCGGCCCCGTCGAGATTGTCGGCGGCCTCCAGTTCGGCGATGCCCGCCTCGATGTCCCGGACGAAGGCGCCGAGGATCGTGTCCTCGGGCGGTAGCGGACCGTCGGACAGGGGCGGAACGGAGCGATCTCGGACACGGATCTTGAGGAACGCGTCAGCCAGGGCCGCCTCGATTTCCTCCTCGTGGACATCGAGGGCATCGGGTCGGACCCCGATCAATCGAACATCCATGACGATGTCGGGGTTGGCCAGCATCCGGAGGTCGTCGATGAGAGCGGGCTGCGAAGCGATCGTCGCGGCGTCGACCTCGAACTTCTGGAATGTCGTTTTGCCGACGCGCCGCTCCTGGATCTGGACGTCTCGCTTGCCGTCGTGCAGATCGAGGCTGACGAGCAGGACCTTGCCGGCTCGATCCTGGTCAAGGGCCACGGGCTCCGGGGCGCCGGAATAGGCATAGACCGTGCTGCCGGCCTTGCCGCGGCTGGATGAGTGCCAATGGCCCAGCGCGAGATAGTCGAGCTTGCTGGCCGCGATCTCGTCCGTCGTGATCACCACTTCGTCGTGTTCGGTCTGCTTCGGAATGGCGATGGATCCATGGACCATGCCGATCTGCCAGGTGGACGGATCGCCGCTCACATCGAGCCCGGCGAGGGGCGAGCGAGGGGCGCGCTTGGTCGCAAAGACGTGGGCATGGACCGTGAGGTCGAGCGTCTCCAGGCGAACCGATGGCTGCTCCGGGGTGAGGAGGGTCACGAAGTCCGTTCCGTTCGCGCCGGCAAGTGCCGAGAGGTCGTACGAGCGATAGATCGACGCCCGGTCGTACACGTCGTGGGTGCCGGGGATCAGGACCGCCCGGATCCGCTCGTCGACGAGGCGCTTGAGTTCGGCGGCGACCCGGTCGACGGATCGCCGCGGCTGGACGTTCGAATCGAACAGGTCACCGGCAACGAGAAAGAGGTCGATCTTCTCGGCGATCGCCAGGTCGATGCTGGCGCGAAAGGCGGCGAACTGCCGCTCGCGCTGGGCCGTGGCGGCTTCCCCGAGATCCGCGTAGCGCGCACCGAGGTGAACGTCGGCCGTGTGGAGCAATCGAAGCATCCGGTCGTGGGCCTCCCCGTGGCTTGTCCTGTTCGACGGGCCGCGAGGCACCGGAACCCGTCCGGGCCGACGGACACCACCATTTCGGCGGCTTCCGACGGCCCCACGGGTCCTGGCCAACGAGGCGCCCCCATTGCTCCTCGTTCGCCGCCCGAACCATCGCTCGCCATTGTGACAGGTAGGCTGTCACACCTTAGGGGCCCCGAAGTAACCCCCCGGTGATCGAGCGCAACGGGGACCGGAATCGGCCCGTCGGGCGATCCGATGTATTCTCGGGGTCAACGAAATCACCGGTGCGCCCCGCCCAAGGGACTCCCCATCGGCACCAAGGGTCGCGCGGCCCCGGCTCACGCCTCCACCGCGTCCCGCCGATCCCTGCGGATCGCATCACGCTGAACATCGCGCTCGGAGGCACTCAGTGACTTTCACGGATCGGACGCTCACCTGCGTCGACTGCAGCCAGGAATTCATCCACTCCGCCGACGATCAGAAGTACTACTCGGAGAAGGGGTTCTCATCCGAGCCGAAGCGTTGCGTGTCCTGCCGAGCGAGCCGTCGGGCCGCGCGTGACGGGGGCGGCTTTGATGCCCACGACATGGGTGGACCACGCGGCTACGAGACCGGCGGCGGGCGTGAGTTCTTCGCGGTCCTATGCTCCGAATGCGGCAACCAGGCGCAGGTTCCGTTCCGTCCCCGGATGGATCGCCCGGTGTATTGCTCCGACTGCTTCCGCAAGGTTCGACCCGACTGATTCACGGAACGGGCTCAGAGGCAGAAGGTCTCGCCCCGTCGGTAGCGCTCCCGGCTCCGTCCCCGCCACACGGTGACTCGGCCGTGGCCGTGGACTTCGAACTGCGTGTCGCGCACCACGACACCGGTGTCCTCATCGATGCCGAGCACCGCGATGTGACGCGGCGATTGCAGCACCATGAGCGCGAGGATCGTCTCCGGCCAGGCATCGTAGTGCGGAAGCACGGCGATCCCGGGCACCACCGAGGCACCGGCCGTCCAGCGGATGGGCCACGGCAGCGTGCGGCGACGGAGGTCGGCCTGGACTTCGGCCAACGCCATTGCGCCGGCCGAACAACCGGCAACAACGGCACCCCGGGCGTGGGCGGTTCGAATGGCGGCCCCGAGCGGGCTGCCCGCGAGGACAGATCGAAGATGGCCGGGCTTGCCGCCCGAAAGGTAGATCAGGTCCGCCTCGCCGATAGCCTGGAGCGCCGCGGCGTCGGCACCCTCATCGACATTGCGGACGAGAACGCACTCGACTTCGGCACCGAGGGAAGCGAAGTGCGAGCGGCCCAGCTCCGCCCAGCCACGAAAGACGGCCTCGCCATCGGGCGCGCTGGCGGTCGGCAGGATGACGACCCGCGGCCGCACTCGAGCGATGCCCTCGAGGAGCGCGCGATCCATCGCATCCATACCGGGCAGGAACTCGCCGGCACCGATCAGGGCTACGGGTCCGGACATGGGTTGGAGTCTAGCCGTCTGCCGCGATCACGAGCGGAGAGCACTACACTCGGCCGATGACGTCGTCGTCGCGAGGCGCGCTTGCCGCCGCCATCATCGGATCGGCCATCGTGTTCCTGGATGGCACGATCGTGAACATCGCCCTTCCGCGAATCGGCGCGACACTCCCGGCGGTGGCGATCGGCGTCCTCGAGGGTCAGGTCTACATCGTCGCCGGCTACATGGCGACACTGGCCGCGTTTCTGTTGCTCGCCGGCGCCCTCGGTGACCGGTATGGCCGACGACGGATCTTCCTGCTCGGGCTCATCGGGTTCGGTGTCGCCTCGCTCATCTGCGCGCTGGCGCCGTCCCTCGACGTCCTTGCCGCCGCGCGCCTGCTCCAGGGCGTGGCCGGCGCCCTGCTCGTGCCGGGTTCCCTGGCGATCATCACCGCGACGTTCGCGGGTCCCGCGCGCGGCCAGGCATTCGGCATCTGGGCCGCCTCGACATCGGTCCTGACGATCTTCGGGCCACCGGTCGGGGGAGCGATGGTCGAGGTGTTCGGGTGGCAGAGCATCTTCCTGGTGAATGCCCCGCTCGTCGTGCTCGGGGTCCTCCTGACCCTCCGCTACGTACCAGAGCTCCAAGCAACCACGAATCACACGCGCTTCGATTGGCTCGGCGCCGTGGTTGCTGCTGTGGCCGTCGGCGGCCTGTCCTTTGGCGCCATTCGCGGCCAGCAGGTTGCGTGGGCAGAGCCTTTGCCGCTTGTCCTGCTCGGCGTGGGCCTCGTGGCGGTGATCGCATTTCCGATCCTCATGGTCCGTCGCCGCGACCCGCTCGTTCCACCCGAGATGTTCCGGAACCCGACCTTTGCCGCGATCAATGTCTCAACGGTCCTGATCTATGCGGCGCTCTACGTCCTGCTGTACATGCAGAGCCTGTTCCTGCAGGGCGTACTCGGGTACTCACCGCTTGGGGCTGCGCTGGTGGGTCTCCCCACCGGCATTGCTATTGCGGTCATGTCGGCGTGGGCGGGCACACTCGCCGGTCGGCTCGGCGCGCGGCGGTTCCTGGTCGGCGGACCCGTGGTGATGGCCGCGGGCGCCTTGTGGTGGCTAAGGGTTCCGAGTGATTCGACCCCGTGGCTCGCCCTCGCAAGCGACCCGGCATCGCTCATTCCGCCCCTCGCGGCGTTCATCGATCCACTTCCCGCGATCATCCTGTTCGGGGTCGGGATCGCGTTCGTCGTGGCGCCCCTGACCTCGTTGCTGATGAGTTCGGTCGCGGTCGAGCGGGCCGGCCTCGCCTCGGCGATCAACAACGCGCTGTCGCGCGTGGGCCAGCCGCTGGCATCGGCTGTGATCTTCATCCTGATAACGGAGCGCTTCTACGGCTCCCTGGCCGATGCCGTGCCTGGTCTGGATCCCGGGTCGGCGGCGCTCCGGGCCGCAGTGCAACCACTCAACGCTCCCGATCCGACGGTTGGGGCGGCCATCGAGCACGCGGCGCAGCTCGCGTCCGCAGACTCGTTCCACGCGGTGGTCCTCGTTGTCGCGGGCCTCCTGCTTGCCGGTGCCTGGGTCAACTGGCGTTGGCTCCGAGATTCGCCGTTAACCGACGCTGCGGCTCCGGTTTCCCCGTCGGCGGGCTGACCCGAGCCGGACCTCCGCCGATTCCCGAATTGACCCGGCCCTCATGCATCGCGCATGATCGCGACGCCCAGGCAACGACATCACATCTCTGGAGGGAAGCATGGCGCTCTTTGGCGGTAAGTCCTCGTCGCAGCTGACGCTGTCGGATGCCCTGATGATCGGGTTCCGGACGGTCCTGCAGCCCAACTTCATCATCCCGATCATCGTGATCGGCGCCATCGTCAACATCATCGTGATTGCCGCCATCGTTCCGATCGTGACCGGACTGGTTCTTGGCAGCTCGACCGGCGACTCGGCAGTCCTCGGGGGCGCGATCGTGGCGAGCATCGTGGGAGCCGTGATCGCCTCGATCGTCGGCGGCCTGATCCTGAACCTCTACGGGCAGGTCTGGGCGACGATGGCCAGTGTCGGGGACGCACCGACGGTCAACGCCACCTTCGAGCGGGTCAAGGTGCGTTGGGTCGGGATGCTCGGGGCGGGCCTCATCGCGGGCGCCATCACCCTCGGGATCATGATCGTCGGCGGCGTCCTCGCCGCGGTCCTCGGGGCGATTGGTATTCTCGTGCTCATCGTGGCGGTCGTTGCCGCCATCTACATCGGCGCCCGGCTGTCAATGAGCGGTTGGCTCGCGGCCGATGGGGCCGCAGCGATGGATGCCGTCAAGGCATCCTGGGCGTTGACTCAGGGAAAGTTGCTGCTGATCGTCGGCTGGGGATTTGTGTTCGCCGCCGTCTTCGGGATCATCGGCGCCATCATCGGCGCGGTCCTCGGGATCGTCCCGGTCGTCGGCCCCGCGGTGGCGCAGGCCATCGTGTCCGCATTCGGGTTCGGAGCCGGCGTCAGCCTGTACCGCAAGGTCAAGGGCGACTGACCCTCCCTCGTCAACCGGCAACGGCCTCGCCCGACGGCGGGGCCGTTCTGATTCCCGGGGCTCACTCAACCAATGCGGCCGCGCCGGACGCCTCAGCTTCGGACGCGAAACGCCTCGCCATGGCCCGGGATGACGATGTCGGCAGCGGCCAGGATGCGCTCGCGGCCAAGGTCGATGGCGGCCTGGTCGGTACCCAGCGGATCAATGTCCGGGGTTCGATCGGCCTTCCACCACAGGTG
>JANMNF010000165.1:0-4476 GCA_031373765.1 Chloroflexota bacterium | reverse complement strand
GAGATCGAGGTCCAGCCACGGCTCAGGGCTGCGTCCATGGCCGCTGCCGCCGTCTTGATCCCGTAGTAGTCGCGGTCTCCGATCCAATGGGCGTGGGCGTCGATAAACCCGGGATAGGCAACGTTCTGACCGATGTCGACGACCCGGACTTGGTCACCGGCGAGCGCCAACACCTCATCACGCGTGCCGACCGCGGTGACGGTTCCGCCTTCGATGAGGAGGGCCTCGGCGACGGGCGGCTCGGCCATGGTCACGATCCGGCCCACGATTACGAGGCTCCCGGCGTCGGGTGCCGTGGAGCCGGCGGCAGCGCTGGGCGCCGGGGATGCGCTGGCGGCCGAGGCCGATGGCGCCGGGGAACCGGCACTGCTCGGGCCGCAGCCCGTGGCGAAGGCAATCAGGACGAGTGCGGTCGGCAGTCGCGCGCGCAGCCACGTGCGACGGACGCCTTGCGAGGCTGTCATGGGAGTGAGCTCCTCACGGTGAAGTTCGCGGACGGCTCGATGGGCCGCCCGCGAACTGGGTCCGTGGACGATCGAGACGTCTACTTCTTGAAGATCATTGAGTCCAGCATGGCGTGCAGTTCAGCAAGGTCTCCGGTCGGCGTTCCCGTGTAATACGCCGCGTCGAACACCATGAGCTTCCCGCTCACGTCGAGGATCAACAGCTCGTCGATCTGGCCGGGACCCTGGTGGTAGCGCTCAGGGCCGTCGGTCGAGACCGCAGCCGTCTGCCAGCTGCCGAATTTGCCTCCGTCGCAGTTGTTGAGCACGGCGTCATCCGGCACGTGGAGGGTGATCGACTTGCCGGAGTAGCCGTCGACCGTGATGTCGACCGGCGCCGAGGCATCGCGCGACTTCTGAGCCGTCAGGGCCGCGACCATCTCATCGACCGTGGTGGCAGGGGTCTTCGGCGTCGTCGTTGACCATCGGCACGGGTCGCCATACACGTACAGCGCGCCGTACCAGGGCCCGATCATGCCAGCGCCGTCCGGCGGATCGGCATTGTCGTTCTTGACGAGGGTTCCGCCATCCCCATCCCAGCCCGGGGCCGAGATCGTGACCGTGATCGCCGGCCCGTCGCCGACGCCCGTGAAGAAGAACGGGCCCGGGGCGCGCCCGCCAACCGGAGTCGACGGGCTGGCGACGGATGGCGCCGCCGTGGGCGACGGCGCGACCGAAGGCTGCACCGACGGGACGCCGCCGACTCCTCCGGGCGCGGGAGGACCGAGAAGCCGGGTACCGACGACGACGGCAACAACCGCGGCGGCGGCGACGAGGCCGATGGGCACGAGCTTGTTCATGGTGGGCATCCTCCATGGGCCGATGACGACCCGCTGTCTTTGCTGTTCGATCTCGGAACGGACCGAGTCGTAGACCTGGTCCTGCAACTGCTCCGCGCCGTCGAGGAGGAATTGGTGGATCAGGCGGTCGGGATCTCGGGACGCGGTCATGCCGGTCGCTCCTGGGAAGGCACGGTCGCCCGGGCGTCAGCCTCGATGCTGGCCCGGAGCGCTCTTGTGGCGTGGTGCAAGCGCGACTTCGCAGTCCCGACGGGAAGTCCGGTTCGCGCCGCCACCTCGGAGATGGACAGCCCGAGGTAGTGGTGGAAGACGAGGACGGCGCGCTGTTGGAGGGTGAGCCTCCGGAAGGCTCGTTCAAGCAGGTCGCGGTCGTCCACGGTCAGGTACTCGTCGGGGCCGGACGCGCCCACAACGGGAAGGATCCTCAGGCCCTCGGACCATCGCCTGCGACGCCTGGCCTCGGCGTAGCACGCGTTAGTGAGGATGCGGTGGAGCCACGGCTCGAAGCGGGACGGGTCGCGCAGCGTTCGGAGCTCGAGCCAGCCCGCGATCAGCGCGGCCTGGACGGCGTCCTCGGCCAGGTCGATGTCGCGGAGGATCCGCACCGCGATCGCCAGGCATCGGTCGCCAACCATGCGCGCCAGGGAGTCGAACGCTTCCGCGTCGCCCTGCTTCGCTAGGCGGACCAGCTCCTCCTGCACCCATCCCTCCACAACCGTAGCGATCGGCCATGGTGGCTCGATCACCAGTTAGAGCGTTCGGGGGAGCCTAAGTGTTCAATCACGAAGGGATCCAGCGCGAACGGGCCCAGCGCGGTAGCTCGCAGGAACCAGGGTCGGGGAAGCCCTCATCGGAGTCCTTATGGCTCCTGGTTCATGCGTCTCATGCGTGTTTCGGTGGTGGGGGTTGCCTGTCTGCCAGGCCCACGACCCGTCTCGCGCCGCCGCGGCACCGCCGTCTCGCGCCGCCGCGGCACCGCCGTCTCGCGCCGCGAGAGCCTTCGTTGCCAGGGGTCACCAGATTGCGCGGCCGCGAGCGTGGAGCGACCGAAAACTAGCCCCAAAGTAGGGCTCACAGCCGGACCCGAATCCCGTGCTAGGTTCGCCAGACCACCATCAGCACAGGAGGAGTCATCGATGGTCAAAGTGCGCCGAATGATGTTCAGCGCTCTGGTTCCGGCCCTGGTCCTCGTGGCCGCCAGCACCGCCAACGTGGTGGGGCAGCCCCTCGACAAGGTCAACGTCTGCCACCGGACAGGCAACGGCAGCTATCACGAGATCAACATCTCGCAGAACGCGCTGTCGGCTCACCTGAAGCACGGCGACGTGCTTCCCGACGAGTACGGCGACTGCCCGTAGTCGTTCCCCGCGTGGCCTGAGTACAGGCCCTGTTCTCGCGCGGTCTCCGTCGAGGCCGCGCGAGCCACTTCCCCGAATCGCAAGTTCCTCCGGAGGTCCGATGACGGCTGCCCTGATGCCGCTCCGCGTGTCCATCGTCATGCCCTGCCTCAACGAGGCCGAGACCGTCGCCATCTGCGTCACCAAGGCCCGTGCGTGGCTGCAATCGACGGGGACGAACGGCGAAGTGCTCGTCGTCGACAACGGCTCAACCGATGGATCCGCCGCCCTCGCCACGGCCGCCGGAGCGCAGGTCGTCCATGAACGACGCCGCGGTTATGGCAATGCTTATCTGCGCGGCTTCGCCGAAGCTCGCGGCGAAATCATCGTCATGGGTGACGCCGACGATACCTACGACTTCAGCCGGCTCGATGAGCTGCTCAAGCCCCTCGGCGATGGCTTCGATATGGTGCTCGGCAATCGGTTCACCGGCGGGATCACGGCCGGCGCGATGCCCTGGGCCCATCGATACATCGGAAGCCCGATCATCAACCTCATCATTCGCCGTTTCATCGGGCTCCGCGTGGGCGATAGCCAGAGTGGATTCCGGGCCTTCACCCGGGATGCGTATGAGCGGATGAAGCTCCGGTCCGGCGGCATGGAGCTCGCCTCCGAGATGATCGTGAACGCCGCCCGCGAAGGGCTCGCGGTCACCGAAGTGCCGGCGCCGTACAGCGTCCGCCTCGGCGAAAGCAAGCTGAACACGGTCCGGGACGGGTGGCGCCATCTCCGGTTCCTGCTGGTCTCAGCACCGAACTTCCTGTTCGTTCTGCCCGGCCTGGCACTGGTCGGCATGGGGCTTGCCGTGCTGGCCATTTCGTTCCTCGCTCCGACCGGCATCGAGATCGGATCGCTGAACTGGCAATCCGTGTTTGCAGGCTCGATCTTCCTCGCCATCGGCGCCAATGCGCTCGTCTTCGGGCTCATCACCAAAACCTACGGCGTCGACCGGGGCTTCCTCAAGGAGGACAGGCTGGTGCGCTTCTATCGGAAAATCTTCAGCCTCGAACGGGTCCTGGCCGTCGCCGGGATCCTGATGGTGATCGGGCTCGCGCTCAACTTCGGCTTGCTGGCCATCTGGCTGTCGGGGTCGAAGCTGGCCCTCGGGCTGCAGTTCGCCGCTCTGGCCCAGAGCCTGATGATCGTCGGCGCGAACGTTGGCATGGCTGGGTTCCTGGCCGTGGCGATCGCGGATCGCCGGTGAAGTACGCCGGATGACCGACCCTGGGACGACCCCTCGACTGCGGATCGCGTTCGTTTACGACGCGCTCATCCCGTATTGCAGCGGTGGTGCCGAGCGACGCTTCCACGAACTGGCGATTCGTCTCGCGGAGCGCCACGACGTCCATCACGTCACCTGGCGGTTCTGGGGCGATGAGCCGACGATCGTCCGCGACGGGGTGACTCTTCACGGTATCGGGGCCCCGCGCGGGTTCTACGGCTCGGACGGCAAGCGGACGATCCGGGAGGCGGTCGAATTCGCGGCGCGCCTGCCCGCCGTCCTGGGCCGCCTCGGGGCCGACGTCGTCGATGCTTCGGCAACCCCGTTTCTGCCCCTGTACTCGGCCTGGGCAACGACCCGAGTGACAAGGACCCCGCTCGTCGCGACGTGGCACGAGTTCTGGGGCGATCACTGGCTCGACTACCTGCCAGATCGGCCTCTTGTGGCTCGGGCGGCCCGCGTCGTCGAAGGGGCGGCACGCGGCCTCTCCGACCGGAGGATTGCGGTGTCGCCGTTCACGGCCCGCAGGATGGCCGGACGCGGCGACGGGGCCA
>JANMNF010000160.1:0-3987 GCA_031373765.1 Chloroflexota bacterium | reverse complement strand
CCCGGCTGCGCCGCTCGCGATCGCGGCCCGCAGCCAGGCTTCGATCCCGGCTCGATCCGTCGGCCGGGCGATCGTGAGCGCCCAGATCGACGTGTCGAGGCCGACCTCGACGAGATCGTCGAGATGGTCCATCGAGAGGGGCTCGAGGCGAACGCGCTGGCCGGTCAGGATCACGGGAGTGACCCAGGGATTGGGAGCTGGGCTCGTGTTGGGCACGGATCCTCCGATCGAGCGCCGGGACGGCGTATCCGGATCGTACCGCGCGACTAGACTCGGGACCCAACTGGTGGAGGGTATCTGGTGACTTCCTTCGACGAGTTCGTCCGGAAGTTCCTGGACGACCTGTTCCGCCTCGACCCGGTCGTGGCAACGGCGGCGGGCGTGCACGATCACGACGGCCGCTGGCCAGATCTGTCGGAACCCGGGCGACTCGAGGCGCTCAGCGTCTTCGCGCAGTGGGAAACGACCTTCACGGCCCTCGACGAGACGGCGCTGACCGCCGATCAGAGGATCGATCGCGATCGGATCCTTGCCGAACTTGCTTCGCTTCGGCATTCCCTGACCGAGGCTCGCGACGAGACCTGGGATCCGCTGATCTGGATCTACGTCCTCGGCAGCGGCCTGTTCGGTCTGCTGGCCAGGGAGTTCGCACCGGTACCCGTTCGGGTGACCTCGTTGACCGAGCGGATTGCCGGGATCCCGGCCGTCCTCGAGGCCGCCAGTGCGGTCATTGGGTCATGGCCGGCGCGCCCGGTCTCGCGGTTCCACACCGAACGGGCGCTCAAGGACCTTGGCGGCATCCGGGCGCTCATCGCCGACGCCATCACCCTGGCAGGGCCCGGGGCTGATGCCGAGCTCGACGATATTGGGCCTGCCAGGGTCCGCCTCACGTCCGCTGCCGATCTCGCTCGGGCCGCTCTCAGTGGGTTCGAGGAGCACCTGCGAGACAGGGTCCTGCCCCGCGCCGAGGGGGAGGGTCGACTTGGTCCGGAACGCTTCGCCACCAAATTGGCAAGCACCCTCGGTGACCCGGATATGACCCTCGACCGCGTCCTTGCGGCGGCCGAGCGTCAATTGCCCGCGGTTCGCGCGGAAATGGCACGTCTGGCGAGGGCCATGTGGCCGACGGCGCGGCCTGGTGAACCCGAGCCTGAAGATCCCGACATGCTGACGCGGGACATGCTCGACAACATCGGTCGAGACCACTCGGCAGCCGACGAACTACTGCAGGTGGCGCGGGATGCCCTCGTCCGGATCGAGGTGTTCTGCCGTGACCGGGACGTGATCGGCCTCGCCGAGGAACCGCTCGAAATCGAGTGGACGCCCCTCTTCCTGCGGGGCTGGGCACAGGCGATGCTCAGCTCGCCCGGTCCATTCGAAGCCGGCGAGAAGGCCTACTTCCACATCACCCCGATTCCGGCGGAGTGGTCCGATGACGCTCGCGATTCCTACCTCCGGGAAATGAATCGGCACCAGCTCGAGGTCCTGACGATTCACGAGGCGGTGCCCGGTCATTACCTCCAGGGCGTCTACGGCAATCGCGTCAGATCCCCCCTCCGGGCGGCCCTCGGCCACGGTGCCTATGCCGAAGGCTGGGCCGTCTATGTGACCCAGGTGATGATCGATCTCGGCTATGGCGCCGATGATCCCGCACTCGCCCTCGCCCATTGGAAGTACTACCTGCGGGCGATCATCAACACGATCATCGACATCAGGATCCACACCAGTGAGATGACCGAGGCCGAGGCCCTCGACCTGATGATCCGCGTCGGCTTCCAGGAGGATGCCGAAGCACGGGCCAAGTACAGCCGGGCGCGCCTGACGTCCACGCAGTTGTGCACTTATTTCGTCGGATCGCTCGGGATGTGGGAACTCGAACATGAGGTACGCCTTCGCGCGGCAGGCCTCGACGGGGGTGATTCGGCCGTCGCGATGGTTCCAACGCCCGAGCTCCTCGGAGGCTATCCGGCGACTCCCGGGTTCGAATATCGAGCCCACCTCGAATCGGTGATCAGCCATGGGCCACTCCCGTTGCCGCTGCTGCGGCGGGCGATCCTCGGCGAGTGACGCGTCGGCGCCGTCGCGCGTCTGCGCCCCGGTGCGCAGACGTCAGCCGCGGGCGCCGATGACGTGCTCGATTGCCCGGCGGAGGTGCTCGATAGCCGCGGGATCGAACTCGTAGCTCCACGGTCGGACGCGATCCGGGTGGGTCAGATTGGCATCCAGTCCCAACGCCAGCGCCTCACGGGACATCAGGATCAGGTCGGCCGTCTCCGAGAGCTCCGCGAGGCCCTCGGGATCGCCGACCAGGACCGGGATCAACTCGACGCCCTTGGTCCCAGCGATGGCAAGGGTCTCGGCGATGTTCTCGGTGCCGCGCTCCGAAGCGCATACGACGCCGACCCGTGATCCGGCGGCCAGGCCGGCGATCTCATGGACCATCTCGACGTAGCCCGGACCCACGAGCATCGCGACCACGGGCGTGCGCCCCCCGACGAGTGCCTGCGCCTCGTCGGCGTGGAACGTCGTGGTTGCGACGAGGTCATAGTGGAAACGGTCCAAGCGGTCGGGGATCTCGTCGAGCATGGTTCCCTCGGCCTCGATCAGGCCCGGGAATTCATCGTTCAGGCGCTCGGCGTCATAGCCCGCGTCGGCTGTCGTGCATTCGGCGAACAGGACCCTGACCACGGGTCCCGGGCGTCGCCGCTCGGACGACGCGGCGAACGTCGCGGCGGCGACTTCGTCGGGCGTGAACCCGGCCTGGGTCGCCCTTCGGATCATCTCGGACACGATGCCGGCGAGGGCGTCCGGTCTGCGGCGCTTCGGAGGGCGATCGGACACGACCGTCCCGGCACCGTGGCGACTGGCGACGTATCCGCCGTCGGCGAGCCGCCGGTAGACCGCCCGGATCGTGTTCGGATTGACCCGCAGGGCGGCGCCGAGCTCGCGAACAGGGGACAGGCGGGCGCCCGGCAGCAGCCGGCCAGAATCGATCTGATAGACGAGCTGCCAGTAGATCTGGGTCGAGATCGGGACATCGCTGTCGCGCGTCACGTCCAGGTCTCGACCCGACGGTCCCGTGGACGCGATCTTCGGTTCAGAATCGACGGTTGACATAGTCCACTAGTCCAAGTAATGTTCGGCTTGGCCTAGTGCACTGTACCAAATCAGCGAAAAGGGCCAATACATGGAAAGGAGTATGCGATGACCGGCCTGTCAATCCTGGGTCTCATCATCGGTGCTCTCGTGGCCCTCGATATCGCAGCCCTCAAGTGGGGTGTCGACTCCCGAACCGGCTTCGACAACGGCACGACGCGGACAAGCCTCGACGCCTGACCGCGGACCGCGTCGAGCGGTCTCCCGAAACTGAATACTCGATCCAGCGTCCCCACGCTGGACTTCACGTCAGCCCGTGGCGCGCAGGCCGCGGGCTGACGGCATTTCCGAGCCCGGCGTCACGCGGCGCTACGGCCGATTCGAGCGGGCTGCCGAGTCGCTCGCGACCGTGACCACGTTCGAGACGCGCACCGTGATCGCATGGCCGGGTGCGAGGTCGATGAGCCACGCCAGAAGCAGCGACGACCCCTGATAGACGCGCTCGAACCCGGCCTCCGAGTTCGAGACGGTCTCGATCGGAGCCCACCATGCGTCGCCGGCCGGCTCGAGGCGGCTCTCCAACTCGATGCCGATCCAGTCGTTGCCCTGCTTGATGGAGCCGATGGCGGCAACGGACCCTGCCGTGTCGTGCGCCTGTCGCGTTCCATTTGCCTCGTACCAGGCCGATGGGTTGCCGCCGCCCCCGAGCATCATCAGCGCCCATTCCAACCCAAGACGTGCCACGAGCTGCCGGTCGCCCCGGTTCGTCACCGTGACGGTGACGTCGAGCGTCGGTTGCGTGGCCGTCCCACCAAGCGCGATCACCTTGGCGACGCTCACCGGGACCGAAACGCCGGCCACGGCGACCTCGGCATCGGCCACCGTCTCGAG
>JANMNF010000131.1:0-1678 GCA_031373765.1 Chloroflexota bacterium | reverse complement strand
CCGTCGGAGGTGGTCGAAATCGGTCTGGTAGGCCGCCTCGAAGACGAGGGCCGGGAGCAGGACCACGAGCACGAGTTCCGGCGTGATCTCGAACGCGAGGGTGGGCACGAATGCCGCAACCCCGAGACCGAAGAGCACGAGAGCCACGGTGTACGGGAAGCCGAATCGGCGCGAGATCAACGCGAGAATCGCGGCGGCCCCGAGCAGAATCGTGAACAACTCGACGCTCCGGAAGGTGTCTTCACCCGGCAAGGCGGACCTCCCGCGGATTCGTCACGCCAGGAGCCCGTAGGCGCCCGTCGTCAGGAACGGCGCGAAGGCATCGGCCAGGACCAGCGAATCCAGCAGCGCGACGGCGTCATCGAGCCGATCGTCCGGCCGCCGGGAGAGGGCGGCGAACTCGGCGTCCCGGAGGTCCTGGTAGCGCGCGGCGTCGAAGAGCGTGCCGTCGTCCAGGCGCGTGCCGGTCGCGCGCCACTGCCAGAGCTGCGAGCGCGAGATCTCGGCCGTGGCCGCGTCCTCCATGAGGTTGTTGATCGCCGCGGCGCCATTACCGGACAGCCACGAATCGAGGTACTGGAGCGCGACCGAGATGTTCAGGCGCACCCCGGCCTCGGTCACGGTGCCGCCCTCGACCCCGATGTCGGCAAGCTGCGCGGCTGTCACCGCGACGTCGTCTCGGACGCGGTCCCGCTGGTTCGGTGCCTCGCCCAGGACCGCATCGAAGACCTCCGTGGCCAGCCTCACGAGATCGGGATGGGCGACCCATGTCCCGTCGAACCCGTCGCGCGATTCGCGCTCCTTGTCCTCGCGGACCCTGGCCATGGCGGTGGCGTTCGCGGCCGCGTCCCGGCGGGACGGGATGAATGCCGCCATCCCGCCCATCGCGTGGGCACCGCGCCGATGGCAGGTCCGGACGAGCATCTCCGTGTAGGCGCGCATGAAGGGGACGGTCATCGTCAGTTGCGCGCGGTCCGGTAGGACGCGATCCGGGCGCGTCCCGAACGTCTTGATGCAGCTGAACAGGTAGTCCCAGCGCCCGGCATTTAGTCCCGAGGCGTGCTCGCGGAGCTCCCACAGGATCTCGTCCATCTGGAACGCGGCGTGGATCGTCTCGATGAGCACGGTCGCGCGGACGCTCCCTTGCGGGACCCCGAGCGCGTCCTGGGCCCAGCGGAACACGTCGTTCCACAGCCGCGCCTCCAGGTGTGATTCCAGCTTGGCGAGGTAGAAGTACGGGCCGGTCCCGCGATCGACTCGCTCCGCGGCGTTGTGGAACAGGTACAGGCCGGCATCGAACAGGCTCGCCGACATCGGCGCCCCGTCCACCAGCAAGTGCCGCTCCTCGAGGTGCCAGCCGCGGGGCCGGACGAGCAGGACCGCCGGATCGGGGCCGAGCGCGTAGTCCTTGCCCTCGGGCGAAGTGAAGGTGAGCCGCTCGCGAACGGCCTCGCGGAGGGCGGCCTGCCCGCCGATCACGTTCGCCCAGGTCGGCGAGAGCGAATCCTCGAGGTCGGCCATGAAGCAGCGCGCGCCCGAGTTCAGGGCGTTGATCATCATCTTTGGCTCGGCCGGCCCGGTGATCTCGACGCGCCGATCCAGCAGGTCACGAGGCGTCTCCGCGACCCGCCACGAATCGTCGGCTCGGACCGCCGCGGTCTCGGGCAGGAAGCCGAGT
>JANMNF010000278.1:0-1952 GCA_031373765.1 Chloroflexota bacterium | reverse complement strand
GGCACATCGCCTACGTCAATCCGCGACTCGTCGTGACGGTGCTGCCGATCGCGGACGATGGGAAGGTCATCCTCATTCGCCGGGGCATCGAGCCCGGATTCGGGCTGTGGGCCCAGCCCGGCGGGTTCCTTGAGATTGTCGAGACGGTGAACGAGGCCGCCGTGCGCGAGGCGATGGAGGAGACGGGGCTCCTGATCCAACCCGGCGAAATCGTCGGCCTGTACACGCGCCTCGAGGCTGCGGTCGTGGTGCTCGTGTTCGAGGCCAGCGTCATCGGCGGGGCGCAGACCCTGACGACAGAGGCAACCGAGATCAGGTCCTTCTATCCTGGCGAGCTGCCGTGGCCCGAGCTCGCGTTCAAGACCACCCACTGGGCGCTCGTGGACTGGCTCGCCCGCCATCACCCGAAGGTCGCTGCGCCGGAGTTCGCGGGCGGTCGCTGAGGTCGGGGCGGTCATCGAACTCTCTTGCACTTGCTGACTCGCCGCCGCGCTCGCTCGTCGCGCCCACTCGCCGCCACGCTGGCTCGGGTGCCCTATGCCCCCGGCTGCCGCCCGGTGAAGAGCGGCCGGCGCGCCGCACCGATCTGGACGCCTGACTCGTCGTAGGCCGTAACCACGACCCACAGCGTCTCGCCGGTCGGTGGTGCCGGAAGGTCGAACGAGGTCATGAACGTCGGCGCTCGCACCGGCCGGATGCCACCGTCGGGGTCGCGGACGTCGATCGACGTTCGATCGATGATCCGGGTGCTGCCGCTTCGGAGCGCCACATCGATGCGCGCCGCTCGAACAAGCACCGTTCCTTCGACATTGATCGAGGTGAGGTGCTGGTCGACCGTAGACGGAACGGGCGATCGCAGGTCGATGACGCCGCCGAGATAGACGAACCCGCGCGACGGTGGCCAGGTCGGAACCCGCGATCCAGGCGCGCCGCTGACGAGCGGAACCGAGAGCGCACCGTCCCAGTTCGGGGCTGATTCCACGGCGGCGGTACCCGACGCCGCGGCTGCCTCTGGGTCCGATCCAAGTTCGGGCCTGCCGGCGAATGCGCCGAGGCCGATGAGGCCAGCCACCACAATAGCCAGCGCCGCCGCGGCCAGCCCTCCTTTATGCCCGGATCGGACAATCCGTGGCCTGAAATCGACGGAATCGAGCGGTGATTCCTCGTAGATCACGGCGCCGTCGTCCCGCGGGTCGATCATCGACTGGCGAGCCTCAGTCGGGCAACCATGGTCGATCGCCTACGGCCGGATGTCGATGAAGATGTTCTTGGTCTCGGTGTACAGCTCGATGGCCGACATGCCGAGCTCCCGCCCGATGCCGGACATCTTGTAGCCACCGAACGGCGCCTCGGTGTGGACGCTGCTGTTCGAGTTGATCGACAGGACGCCCGCCTGAATGCCCTTCGCCGTTCGGAGGGCCTTGCCGATATCGCTGGTCCAGATCGAGCCGGCGAGGCCGTACGGCGTGGCATTGGCCAGCCGGATCGCCTCAGCCTCGGTATCGAACGGGATGATCGACACCACCGGGCCAAAGATCTCCTCGCGGGCAATCCGCATGTCGTTGTTGACGCCATCGAAGACAGCGGGCATCAGGTAGGCACCGGCCGCGAGACCCGCATCGTCCGGGGCCTCGCCGCCGACGACGAGGGTCGCGCCCTCGCCGAGGCCGATCTCGATGTAGTCGCGAACGCGATCACGCTGCTTGAAACTGACGAGCGTTCCGACTTCGGTCGCTTCGTCCTCGGGATTGCCGACCTTTACGTTCCGGGTCGCCGCTGCGAATAGCTCCACGACCTGCTCGTGGACCGACCGCTCGACGAGGATCCGGCTGCGGGCGCAGCAATCCTGGCCGCAGTTGTCGAAGACCGAGTACGGGGATTCGGACGCGAACCGCTCGAGGTTGGCGTCGGCATAGATCACGTTGGGGCTCTTGCCACCGAGCTCGAGGCTG
>JANMNF010000101.1:0-5459 GCA_031373765.1 Chloroflexota bacterium | reverse complement strand
CGAGCGAGTCACGGCCCTCGAGAAGGTCAGCGGGCTCGCTGCCGAAGATGCGAAATCGATGCTCATCGAGGCGGTCCGGGAAGAGGCCGAGCACGATGCGGTCAAGATCGCCCGCTCGATTGAACGCCGAGCTCGCGACGAGGCCAACGACAAGGCCCGCGACATCATCGTGACCGCGATGCAGCGCGTCGCTGCGGACCATACCGCCGAGCACACGGTGACCGTCGTCCATCTCCCGAGTGATGAGATGAAGGGCCGGATCATCGGCCGTGAAGGCCGCAATATCCGGGCCCTCGAGCAGGCCACCGGTGTCGACCTCATCATCGACGACACACCGGAAACCGTGGTCCTGTCCGGGTTCGACCCGGTGCGCCGCGAGATCGCCCGTGTCTCGCTGATGAAGCTCATGGGCGATGGGCGCATCCATCCCGGCCGAATCGAAGAGGTCGTGGCCAAGGCTCGCGCCGAGGTCGACACGATCATCCGCCAGGCCGGCGAGCAGGCTGCCTACGATGCCGGGGTTCCGGGCCTGCCGGCCGACGTCCTCAAGCTGCTCGGTCGGCTCAAGTACCGCACGAGCTACGGCCAGAATGTCCTGCTGCACTCGGTCGAGACCAGTGCCCTGGCGTCGGTGATCGCTGCCGAGCTGGGCGGGGACATCATGATCGCCAAGATGGGCGGCCTCCTCCACGACATCGGCAAGGCCGTCGACCACGAGGTTGAGGGTCCGCACGCGGCCATCGGCGCGGCCATCGCGCTGAAGGCCGATCTGCCGCCGCGTGTCGTCAATGCGATTGCCGCGCATCACCAGGAAGTCGAATACGCCTGCCTCGAAGCCCCGATCGTCCAGGTCTCCGATGCAATCTCGGCCTCGCGCCCGGGTGCCCGCGGCGAGACGATGGATACCTACATCAAGCGCCTCGAGGATCTCCAGGGCATCGCCGAGTCGTTCAGCGGCGTCGAGAAGTCCTTTGCGGTCCAGGCGGGCCGCGAGGTCCGAATCCTGGTCCGACCCGAGGAAATCGACGACCTGACCGCAACGCGACTCGCTCGTGACATCGTCAAGAAGATCGAGGAGCAGCTGACCTACCCGGGCCAGATCAAGGTCACGGTCATCCGCGAGACGCGCGCCGTGGAGTACGCGAAGTAGACGCGCACAGCGGCACCGCCGGCCGTGTTCGCCTCGGTAATCCGCCTAATGGCGACGCTCCGAGGCCGCCCAATGCGTGCCGGATCCTCATGATCGGCGACGTCATCGGCAAGCCGGGGCGGCTGGCGATCGAAGGGATCCTGCCTGCCCTGCGCGAGGAGCGAGGTCTCGACTTCGTCACGGCGAACGGCGAGAACCTTGCCGGGGGCATGGGCCTGACGGCATCCACGGCGGACGCCCTCTTCGCGCATGGCGTCGATGTCATCACGTCGGGCAACCATATCTGGGACAAACGCGAGATTTACGAGTCGCTCGAGAAGAACGACCGCATTCTCCGACCCCTCAACTACGGCACGCACGACGTGCCCGGTCGCGGCTGGGGCGTCTACCAGGCCCTTGATGGGACCGATCTCGCGGTCATCAATCTCCAGGGGCGAACGTTCATGCAGCCCATCGATAATCCGTTCACGGAAGCCGATCGGCTGTTCGATGAGGCATCCGAAGCCCTGCCGCCCGTTCGACTGGTGGATTTCCACTGCGAGATCACGTCCGAGAAGAATGCCCTCGGCCTGTATCTCGACGGACGGGTCTCGGTCGTCGTGGGCACTCACACCCACGTCGTTACCGGTGACGAGCGGATTCTGCCCGGCGGCACGGCATACCAGACGGACCTCGGGATGACCGGGCCGATCTGGAGCGTGATCGGGTTCGATCCGAAAACCGTTCTGCCGCGGTTCATCAACGCCCTGCCGACCCGGTTCGCGGTCGGGGAGGGGACCGTCATCATGAACGCGCTCCAGATCGATGTGGATCCGGCCACGGGACGTGCCCTCGCGATGGAGCGGGTCACCCGCCTGTTCGAGGCCTGAGCGTGGCGCGCCGTCAAAAGCGCCACGATCCGTGGCATGGCGGCGTGACGCCGCCCGGCCCATCGACCATCGATCTCCATACCCATACCGCACGTTCGGATGGGCTGCTCGAGCCCGTGGATCTCGTGACTGCCGCGGCGGCCGCTGGTGTTCGCCTCCTGGCGATCACCGATCACGACACCCTCGCCGGCGTACGCGAGATCGTCGCCGCCGGGGCAATTCCGCCCGGCCTCGAACTCCTCCCAGGCATCGAGCTCAATGCCGTCGTCCGCGACCGCCCGGAACTGATGGAGAGCGAGGTCCACGTCCTCGGGCTCGGCGTCGACCTCGACGACGATGAATTGGAGGCAACGCTGGAGCTTCAACGCGAACGACGGCGGAGCCGGTTCACGACGATGGTCGCTCGGCTCGCGGAGCTCGGACTTCCGATCGACGATGCCCTCGCTGCGCTCCCGGTCACTGGCGACGACGATGCGCTCGGCCGTCCGCGGGTCGCGCGGGCGATGATCGCAAAGGGCTACGTCAAGAGCGTCGAGGACGCGTTCGAGCGCTACCTATCCCACGGGCGGCCGGGCTACGTGCCGCGCGATGGTCTCGGCCCGATCGAGGCCATTCGTGCCATCCGCGCCGCTGGTGGGTTGGCGTCGCTCGCCCATTTCTCGGAAGCCCCTGTACATCTGGGCATCGTCCGAGAGCTCCAGGACGCGGGACTCGGTGGACTCGAGGTCTACTACCGATCGTTCGATGACGTGGTCGTGCGTTCGATGGAGGACGTCGCCAAGGATCTCGGTCTCGTCGCGACCGGGGGCAGCGACTACCATGGCGACGTCGAGCCCTACGCGGCGACCCACGCTCGCTTGTGGGTGCCGCCGACCGTCGAAGCGCCGCTTCGCGCAGCCATGGCAGGATCCGCCGCAAGCAGATGATCGAACGACCACCCAGCCGCTCTCGCAGCCTCCCGATCCTCGAGATCGCGCCGCCGCCCGTGACCGAGCGCCGGAGCGGCGAAGCACCCGAGGACGCCCGCCTCGGCGAATTCCGCCCTGAGCCGCGCGCTCTGCCGCGGTTTTACGTCTGGACGCTCGGCTGCCAGATGAACCGGAGCGACTCCGAGGAGATGGCCGGCCGACTGCTGACCGCTGGCGCGATCGAGTCCCCGACGATGGATGAGGCCGATCTCGTGGTGATCAACACCTGCGCCATCCGCGAGCTGGCCGAGCAGAAGGTCATCGGACGGCAGGGGCACCTCCAGCGCCTCAAGGATGCCAACGCTTCGATGCGTGTGGTTCTGACCGGTTGCGCGGTTCGCGAGCGGGACAAGGACGGCCTGGAGCGGCGCTACCCGGCGGTCGATCTCTTCCTCCGACCGGACCAGGAACCGGAACTGCTGGATCGGCTCGGGTTGGCGTCGGCGCAGGCACCGGTCGGCGTCGTCGGCGCTACCACGGTCGTTGGGCGAACGGTTGTCGGGGTCGCCGATCTTCTCGCGATCACGCGCGCGGCCGCCGTGGAAGCCGGCACCGTCCAGCGATCGTCGAGTGTCTCGGCCTGGCTGCCGATCATCTATGGCTGCGACAAGACCTGTACCTACTGCATCGTGCCGTTCAGCCGTGGCCCAGAGCGGAGCCGGCCGTTCGACGAGATCGTCGCCGAGGCGCGTTCGATCGCCGCGTCGGACTTCAAGGAAGTCACGCTCCTCGGGCAGAACGTGAATTCGTATGGCCACGATCTCGCGCCTGATCCACGGTTCGGTCATATCCGGACAGAGCGCTGGGCCGGTCGGCGCCTGGATCTCGGCTCGAAGCCCGATCTCGCGGAACTCATTCGTGCCATCGACGGCGTCCGAACGTCGGACGGGGTCCCCGCCATCCCACGGCTCCGGTTCATCACCTCGCATCCCTGGGATCTCTCAGACCGGCTCATCGATGCCATGGCCGAGTGCCCGTCCCTGTGCGAGTCGCTCCACCTGCCCGTCCAGTCGGGCGATAACGACGTCCTGCACCGGATGGGCCGCCAGTACTCGACAGAGCACTATCTCGAGCGACTCGACCGGATCCGCGCCGCCGTGCCCGATATCACGGTGAGCACCGACATCATCGTCGGGTTCTGCGGGGAGACCGAGGCGCAGTTCGAGAAGACCCTCGCCTTCCTCCAGCTTGTCCGCTACGACCAGATCTTCGCGGCCGCCTACTCGGAGCGGCCGGGAACGCCGGCGACGCATCTGGCCGACGACGTTCCGGCGGCCGACAAGCGTCGCCGCCTGAACGCGCTGCTCGCGATCCAGGAGCCGATCGGCTTGGAGCGGAACCAGCGCTGGCTGGGCCGCGAGGTCGAGGTCCTCGTCGAAACAGTCGCGCGAGATCGGTCGCATGAGCACGAGGAGTCCGCTGCGGCCGGGGAGGGGAGCGCCCCGCGTGGCGTTCAGCCGGGTCCCGGACAGGTCGCACTATCGGGCCGTACCCGCGGCAACAAGCTGGTGCATCTGGCCGGGGATGCGAACTGGGTGGGATCGCTGGTCGGCGTCAGGATTGAACACGCGGGTCCGTACGCGCTTCGGGGCACCACGGTCGGGTGACGCCCGCGCCCCCGTTGCTGGTCATCGCCGGCGCTACGGCCACCGGCAAGACGGGTCTCGCCGTTCGAACCGCCCTCGCGCTTCGGGCGGACGGGGTCCCCGCGGAGATCATCTCCGCGGATTCGCGACAGGTGTTCACCGGCCTTGATATCGGCACCGCCAAGGTGACGGGCCTCGAG
Organism: Chloroflexota bacterium; assembly: GCA_031373765.1. Classification (GTDB taxonomy): domain Bacteria; phylum Chloroflexota; class Limnocylindria; order Limnocylindrales; family CSP1-4; genus UBA5189. The sequence goes on along the minus strand of JANMNF010000101.1, from coordinate 686 downwards.
CGCCAGGGTGTCCCACATCACGGGCTCGACCTCGTGGAACCGGATCAGCCGTTCTCCGTTGCCGATTTCAGCGAGCACGTCGGGGCAGTCCTGCCACGGATTGCTGATGCCGGCGGTGTCGCGATCCTGGTTGGTGGCACTGGTCTTTACCTGCGGGCGATCGCACGTGGCATCGATACGGCCGCGCTGCCATCCGATCCAGACATCCGAGCGAAGTTCGAGGCAGACCTGCTTGCCGGCGGCCTCGAACCCTTGGTCGAGCAGCTTCGTGCTCTCGCACCGACTCGTGCGGCACGGATCGACCTCCACAACCCGCGGCGCGTCGTCCGGGCGCTCGAAATCGCGACGATCGACGGGGGCCTCGGCCCGCTGCCCCCGCGGCGCGGCTACCCGGGCCCCGCGACCTGGATCGGACTCGTTCCCGACGCCCAGCATGAGGAGTGGATCCGGACCCGTGCCCAGGCGCAGTTCGATGACGGCCTGCTCGATGAAGCCGCAGCGCTCCGCCGGCGGTTCGATCCGACCCTCCCCGCGTTCAGCGCGATTTCCTACAAGGAAGCATGGGCCGTACTCGACGGAACAATGGCGCTTGACGCGGCCGTTGCGTCCGTGACACAGCGCTCCGTCGCCTTTGCGAAGCGCCAACGAACCTGGTTCCGGAGCGAACGCGGGGTTGAGTGGCTCGG
>JANMNF010000275.1:0-3218 GCA_031373765.1 Chloroflexota bacterium | reverse complement strand
CCGGCGGGCCCGAAGGCGCCGCCGGCAGGAGTCAAGTAGCCGCGGTCCGGTTCGCTCCGGGATCTATCGCGGAAGTGTGTCGGTGAAGCGCACAGTTGCGAAGAGCGCCTGCTCCTCTTCCGTCGTGACGCCGGCGCCGAGCCATTGGAGCAGGACCAGGCTGCCGTTGACCTCGACCAGGTAGACCACGTCGGTGTCGCCCTGCCGCAGGAGCCAACCATTGGTATCGCTTGGGTCGCTCGAGGTCCACTCGTTGACCCGGCCGCTCGGGCAGTCCGCCGTCTGGATGGACGGGATCGTCAGGAGGACGGCCGGGTGGCCATCGATCTGGAGATCGGATGACTGGACCGTGAACCCCGGTAGCGTGCGCAGGTAGGCGGTGAACGCTGCGATCGTCGGGTCGATCGGTCGTTTCGAGCCGCCTGTCGCAGCGCATGGGTCGGTCCAGCCCACCGGGTTGTGGACCGCGTAGAGGGTTCGGTCCGGGGTGGTGGAGACAGCCTCCATCGAGTCGAGCCCAACGCGCGCGACGTACTTGGCCGGGGGCAGGGTGATCAGAAACATCGGGCTGAACGCGGTGGCGACGCCTCGTCCGCCCCCGCTGTCCGCGTCAATGGCATGGACCCACGGGCGTTCGAGCGCTGCCTGGCGCGCCGCGCAGGCGTCTGCCATGACGGTGAGTGCCAGCTGCGTCCCCTCGCTCCCCGGCTCGGTCCCGTCGCTGCCGAAGGCGAAGCGGTAGCGGCCGAGATCGCCGAGCTGGCAGCCACCAACCGAGCTGGTGGAGACGAGCTCGAGCTCACCGGACTGGTTGAGACCCGGGAGGCTGATGAGCGACTCGACGCCGGCGTCGAAGACGGACGCCCGGGCGGCGTTGATCACGAGCCGGAAGAGCGAGCTCGGGCTGCCGGGGCTGGCCGTCGGCCCGGCGTCGGCAACCCACGCCGATCGCAGGGACTCGGGGGCCTGGGCGAGCGGCGCGGGCGTCGCGGATTGGGCGGGCGACGGCGTCGGTGGGCCGCCGATGTTGACGCTTGGCCTGAAGAGCAGGGCGCCGCTGGCGAGGACGGCAACGACCACCGCGGCAGCCGCCGCGTAGGTGACTCGATTCATCTGGGGGAACCTCCGGAAGGCCAGAGCGAGCGGACGCCGCACCTGCGGCATCGACTCGGTGGCCTGGAGGACGGCAGACATGATGCGATCCGGGGCCTCGTCGGGCATGAGGTCGAGCCAGGCTCGAAGCAGTCGATCGGGGTCGCGGGGTCCGCTCATGCCATCCGTCCTTTGGGGATGACCGGCGCAAGGTCGGCCTCGATGGCCGAACGAAGCAACCGGGTTGCGTAATGGAGTCGCGATCGGGCAGTCCCCGCAGGGATGCCGAGCGTTTCGGCGATCTCGACGAGATTCAACCCAACGTGGTGGTGCAATACGAAGACGGAGCGCTGTTCGATGGACAGGCGCCGAAACACTCGATCCAGCGCGTCGCGCTCAACAACGGAGAGGAATTCGTCCGGTCCGACCGGCCCGTCGACCGGCAGAACTCGGACATTCGCGGCCCATCGCCGACGACGCCTGGCCTCGGCGTAGCAGGCGTGGACGAGCAAGCGCCGGATCCAGGCTTCGAAGCGATCCGGGTCGCGCAGCGTCGGAAGCTGGCGCCAGGCCGTCATGAGGGCGCCCTGCAGGGCATCCTCGGCGAGATCGGCGTCACGCAGGATCCGCGTTGCAATCGCGTACAGCCGGTCGCTGGTCCGGAAGACCAGCATCCCGAATGCCTCGCGGTCGCCTCGCATCGCCAGCTCGACGATGTCTCGCACTGTGACGTTCCTCCACCAGCGCGCCGCTGCTCGGCGCTCCCTACCAATGAGTAGTCAAGGCCCGCCGAACGTTCATCTGAGATCGACGGCGACCTCAAAGCCGCACGGCATGCATGGCCGGCTGGGCCGGCACGTTAGGCCATCGATCAATCCGAACTTATCTTTGACCTACGACACCGGCTGACAGGGCACGCGTCCCCATGAGGATAGATGCGCCAGGCTTCTGAGACGGGTGTGTCGGTCCGTGCGAGGATCGCTCGTCGACTTCGCTGAACTCGTCATGAAGCGTCGGACCGTTCGTCGATTCGAGGACACGGCGGTCGACCGTGAGGTCCTCGAACAGATCGCGCGACTTGCCCGGCGCGTGCCGTCGGCGGGTTTCAGCCAGGGTCAGCGGCTCGTCATCGTGACGGACCCGCAGCAGTGCCGGCTCGTGGCGGAGACCTGCGGCGAGTCCGGCTACGCGGGGCGGGCTTCGGCAACTGGATCAGTGAGTGCGCGGCCCAGTTCATCCCATGCGTGAGTGCCGAGATCTATCACCGTCGCTACAGCGAGCCAGACAAGGTCGGCGAAGATGGACGCGAGATGGACTGGCCGACGCCGTACTGGTGGATCGACATCGGCAAGACGTCGATGGTCGTGATGCTGGCCGCGCATGACGCAGGCCCGGCCGCCGGGTTCGCCGGACCGCAGGACGTTCCGGAACTCAAGGCCGTCCTCGGGCTGCCGGACGAGTTCCACCCGATCGGGGTGATCCCGGTCGGGGTCCCGCTCGAGGACAAACGGTCGCCATCACTCAAGCGCGGATGGGTCCCGTTCGAGGACTTCGCACGCTGCGATCGCTGGTAGGCATCGCGGACCACGGCATCGGTCGAGGTCAGGATGGAAAACCACGATCCGCGTGCCGTTCGGGTCCCAGTGTGGCTGCCCGATCCGCACCGAGCCGTCCGGGCAAGGGCCACGCCGTCGCCGGCCGCGGCCGCCTCGACGATCGTCGCCGGGATCGCGCTGTGGACCATGACGTCGCTCACCATCCCCTACAGATGCCGGACGAGGGCCGAAGTGTCTCAGACGCCCCCGCGCGACTCAAGAGGCCGTCCTCGTCTGGCGTCGGCGCAACGCGATTCGTTGCGCCCGGCGACCAAATCGCCGAAAGACAGCTAGCCGGAGCGACGGACCGTGAGGCGCCGGAGACCGCCCGGCAGCCGGAGGGCCCGCGTGATGGCGACACCCGCGATGATCACGGCGCCACCGGCCAGTTGCGCCGGCTGGATCGACTCGCTGAGGAACGCGGCTCCCAGCAGCACGGCGATGAACGGGACGAGGAACTGGAGGCCCGTGATCCGGGTCGGGCCGAGCAGCTTGATGGCGTGGAACACGACGACGTTGGCCACGCCGGCG
>JANMNF010000089.1:0-4964 GCA_031373765.1 Chloroflexota bacterium | reverse complement strand
GTCCGGCACGAGCCGGTTGATGGCCTCGATGGCACCCTCGATGTCATCGGCGACGGTGACGCCCTTGCCGGCCGCCAGGCCATCGGCCTTGATCACGACGCCGCGCCCCTCGGCACCGATCTGGCGAGCGAACTCGATGGCAGGGTCCGGTCGATCGAAGGACCCGAAGCGCGGCATCCGCACGCCCGCGGCCGCTGCGATGTCATGGCAGAACGCCTTTGACGTCTCGATCCGGGCCGCGGCACGATCCGGCCCGAAGACCGCGAATCCGGCGGCACGCAACTCGTCCGCAACCCCAGCAGCGAGCGGTGCCTCGGGCCCGATGACCACGAGTTCCGCGGCGACCTGCCGCGCGGCGGCAAGCACGGACGGGCCGTCGAGCGGGTCCACGCCGGCGATGATTGAGACCCGCGCCTCATTCGCCATGCCGGCACTGCCCGGAGCCACGAAGACCTTATTGATCCCGGGTTCGGAGGCCAGCTTCCAAGCAATCGCGTGCTCGCGACCACCGGCGCCCACGATGAGGACGCGCGTCGGCATCGTGGCGGTCACCTTGTCTCCGCGGCCTGAGCGCCGGTCACGAGAGGGCGACCCCCGAGCGGTGACGCATCGGGCGCCAGGCACGTTCGATCGTCTGGGTTCGTTCGGGACCGACGGACACGAGCACGATCGGCACGCCGGCCATGTCCTCGAGCGCGGTCACGTAGCGGCGGGCGTTCTCTGGGAGGTCGGCCAGCGAGCGGACCTCATGGATTGGCTCGTCCCAGCCTGGGAAGTCCTCATAGATCGGGACCGCATGCTCGATCGCCTTGGCGCTCGACGGCCAGTGATCGAGGCGCCGTCCATCGACCTCGTAGCCGACGCCCAGGCGCAGGGTCGGGAGCCCGGACAGGATGTCCAGCTTGTTGAGCATGATGCTGCTGACCGAGTTCACCGCGACGGCATAACGGAGCGGCACGGCATCGAACCACCCGACGCGCCTTGGTCGTCCGGTCGTGGTGCCGACCTCGTGGCCGCGCTCGGCAATCCCGAGCCCGATTGCATCGGTCAGTTCCGTCGGGAACGGCCCACTCCCGACCCGGGTGGCATACGCCTTCATGACACCCATCACCTCGTCCACCTGGAGGGGTCCGATGCCACCACCGGTACAGGCGCCGCCGGCAACCGGATTGGACGACGTGACGTATGGGTAACTGCCGTGGTCGAGATCTAGGAGCGTGCCCTGAGCTCCTTCGAGGAGAACATGTTCACCCCTCGCCAGCGCCGCCTGAACCAGCCACGTCGCATCATCGATATGGTCGGCCAGTCGCTCGCCCCACGCGGCCGCCTGATCGACGAGCGCATCAACCTCGAAGGCATTGGCTCCCATGCCTCCGAGGAGGAGGTTCTTGTCCGGGAGGACCTGGGAGATCCGCGTCCGAAGGACCTCTCGATCCAGCAGGTCCTCCATGCGCAGACCGATTCGCCAGGCCCGGTCGCCATAGGCAGGGCCGATCCCCCGCCCCGTCGTGCCCACCTTGGAACCGGCCAGCCGGGATTCATTGGCCCGGTCGAGGGCGACGTGGTACGGCATGATCACGTGGGCGCTTCGACTGACGCGCACCCGCGACACGTCGATCCCCCTGCCGGCCAGCATGTCCAGCTCGGTGATCAGGGTTGCCGGATTTACGACCACCCCGGTCCCGATGACCGACGTGATGTGCGGATACAGGACGCCTGACGGCACGAGATGGAGCTTGAAGACCTCATCGCCGGTGACGACCGTATGGCCGGCGTTGTCGCCGCCCTGGTAGCGCACCACCATGGCCACCTGCTCGGCAAGGAAATCGGTGGTCTTGCCCTTTCCCTCGTCGCCCCACTGGAGGCCGACGATCACGGTCGCGGGCATGACATGAGACCTCCGCTGGCACGGGATCGGGCTCCCGGGACATCAAAAAGCCCCGCGCCGATCGGCTCGGGACCTGGATAGACCTCTCCCGTGGTGCGTCCGCCCACGGGGCGGGGCCACGGATCCTGGCCGCTCGACCGCCTCACGGGACGATCGATGCGCCTCGTCGCGCGATCGCTGGACCTCCCTGCCCCGGCCGTCATGACTTCCTGCACGGGACCCGCGAAGTATACCTTGCCGACCCCTTCGCGGATCGGACGTCCGGACCATCGGTGGCGGGGTCCCGGTACCTTCTGGTGCGTCCGCGCGACGGGTCCCCCGGGCTAGGCTCTGGCCATGCTACTTGTGCGCGGCGTCTGGCCGATTCTGTCGGCCGCGATCATCCTTGCCCTCCTCGTCGCACCGAACCTCCTCGACCCGGTGCCGAAGGCGATCCTCGTTGCCAGCGCGATCGTCGGCCTGACCGTGGCCGTCTCCCTCGCCTACGCTCAGTCGCGGATCAGGCCCCTCGCCATCGCCGTGGAACGACTCGCGAGCGGTGCGGGTGGTGTTGCCGTTCCGGTCCGTCGTGATGCGCTCACCGGCCGCCTCGCGGCGGCCATCGCCGATGCGGCCACGCGGCTCGCGGCCGTGGGCACGCAGGCCACGACCGATGAACTGACGGGGTTGGCGAACCGCGTGACCATCGCGGGAACGCTGTTCACCGAAGCTGAACGCTCGGTCCGGTACCGACGCCCACTCGCGGTGATCTTCGCCGACATCGACCGCTTCAAGAACATCAATGACACGTACGGTCACGGCGCCGGCGACATCGTCCTGCGTGGCTTCGCCGAGGCACTCAAAGGGCACCTCCGCGGGACCGATGTGGTCGGACGGTACGGTGGCGAGGAATTCATGATCGTCCTGCCGGAGACGTCAGTCGACGATGCCGCAGCTCTGGCCAACAAGCTTCGCCTCGATGTTGCCGCCATGCGGCACCAGATCGGCGACGATCAGGAGGTCAGCGTGACTGCCTCGTTCGGCGTGACCGGCGGGGTCGGCGATCGCCTCCGCGTCGATACCCTCGTCCGCGAGGCGGATGCCGCCATGTACGCGGCCAAGGCCCTGGGGCGCGATCAGGTCTATGCCTACGCCGAACCGGACGACGATACGACCGTCGTCAGCTCGCCGATTTCGCCGGCGGGTCGTAGCCGGGCCGTGGAGCTCGGGCGCCAGGCTCACGGAGCAGCGGCCGATGCGCTCGCAGCGATCATCCTGCCCTTGCCTCACTATCGCGGCCGTCCGTCGGCCCTCATTGCGACGATCGTCACCGCGTTGGCGCGAAGCCTCGAACTGCCGGCTCACGAGGTCGACAAGATCCGCGTCGCCGCTCTCCTCCACGACGTGGGCAAGGTCGGGATCCCGCAGGACATCCTCGAGAAGCCGTCGTCACTCACGCCGGCTGAGTGGCGATCTGTCGTCCAGCATCCGCGTATCGGCCAGGTGATCCTGGAACAGGCCACGACCCTCCGCGATGCCGTGCCGATCATCCTGCATCACCACGAGCGGTTCGGCGGCGAGGGCTACCCGTACGGCCTGCGCGGCCAGGAGATTCCGCTCGGGGCACGCATCGTCGCCATTGCCGATGCGTATGACGCGATGATCCAGGACCGCCCGTACAAGAACAGGATCTCGCACGACGCCGCGGTCGAAGAGCTCAAGCGCCACTCCGGAACCCAGTTCGACCCGGAACTCGTCCAGATCTTCTGCGACATCTTCGGGACCCGGGCGCCGGTCGCCGATGAGGCGGCCATCGGGTTTGCCACCGCGATCGACGGGCAGAGCGCTCGACGAACCAGCGCGGCGGCTGCGGCCCGACATCTCGAGACCGATCTAGCGGCGGCAGCTGAAACAGGCTGAGCCCGCCTCCATGGCGAGCCGCGCTTACCGGGTCCCAGGCCAGCCTCGCTGGCCCGCCTCCCAGGCCGACCTTCTGGCGCGCCTCTGGGCCGGCCGGGCTCGTTGGGTACCACTTCCACTCCCCTGATCTTCAGGTCTGCCAGGCTCACGGCAGGAACGCGCCCGAGTCTGCGCTCGGCCGTTAGGGTCCAAGGGGACTTCTACCTGCTCGCCGCGCCCGCCCGGACTCCAGTGGAACGGGTGATCGGGTCTATTGGACCGTCAGAACGATGTCGTTCCCGTCCCCCCCGACGTAGCTGATCACGGCGTTCAGGCCACTGCCGAGGAAGTTCGAGATGGTCGCGCCCTGGGCGAGGCCGTTGAACGTTCCGCTGATCGCGCCGGCTCCCACCTTGTCGACGATCTGGTAGGTCTGTCCGCTCGAGGGTGTCCATCCGCCTATGGCGACCAGCGACAGGGTCACGGTGCTGCCGATCGAGACCGCGCCGCTGGAGATGCGGTACTGGTCGTAGTTCGTCACGACCGTAGTACCGCCGATCTCGATTGCGAGGGTCGAGTTGGCTGAGAAGGTCGCGGCCGCCGTAATGAGGCGCCCTGCCGCGGAGGAGCCGGGTGCCAGGGTCCCTGAGATCGTGACCGTGCCGGTCATGGTTCCGGCACCGCCCAGCGTCGCGCCGCTCGCAACCGTAATGGCGCCCGCGCCCGTGCTGCCGTCGACCAGCAACTGGCCGACGCTGATGGTTGTGGTGCCCGTGTAGGTGTTGGCGGCAGTCAACTTGAGGGTGCCCGCACCGATCTTGGTCAGGGTGCCGGTCGTGGTGGCGATGACGCCCCCAATAGTCGTATTGCCGGACCCGGTGACGGTCAGGGCCCGCGCGGTAGCGGTGATCCCGGCCGTGGTCAAGGTCCCTGCATCACTCCCGATCGTGACCGTGCCACCAAGCGTGATCGCACCGGACCAGGTGTTGTTGTTGGCGAGATTGCGGATGGCGCCGGTGGCGGTGATCCCGGTGCCGATGAGGCTGCTGATGGGTTCGGCCACGGTGAGGCCCGTGCCGTCGACGTTGATCGCCGCGCCGGAGGCGACCGTGGTGGCCCCGGCGATCGTGCCCAGGCTTGTCGCGTTCTGGACGCTGACCACCCCCGCGCTGATGGTCGTGACCCCGGTGTACGTGTT
>JANMNF010000076.1:0-3330 GCA_031373765.1 Chloroflexota bacterium | reverse complement strand
ATCCCGACGTTGATCCGCATCTGCGGGTCGTGGGCGTAGGCGCGATACATGTAGTCCCGCTCCTCGTCGGTCACCATCTCGAGGGTCAGCTCGTCGTGGTTCCGGAGGAACATCGCCCATTGGGCGTTGTCCGGGATCGCGGGGGTCTGCTGGAGGATGTCCACGATCGGCAGCCGATCCTCGGACCGGACGGCCATGAACATGCGCGGCATGACGGGGAAGTGGAACGCCATGTTGCATTCGTCGCCGTTCCCGAAGTACTCAACCGAAACCTCGGGCCATTGGTTCGCCTCGGCCAGGAGCATCCGGCCCGGGAAGTTCCGATCCACGTGCCGCCGGAGCTTCTTCAGGAAGGCGTGGGTCTCGGGCAGGTTCTCGCAGTTCGTGCCCTCGCGCTCGTACAGGTAGGGGATCGCGTCCAAACGGAGCCCGTCGACGCCCATCTCGAGCCAGAAGTCCATGGCCTTGATGACCGCCTCGTGGACCGCGGGGTTATCGAAGTTGAGGTCGGGCTGATGCGAGAAGAAGCGGTGCCAGTAGTAGGCGCCCGCGACGGCATCCCAGGTCCAGTTCGAGGTCTCGGTGTCGGTGAAGATGATCCGGGCGTCGGAGTACTTGTCGGGATCGTCGCTCCAGACATAGAAGTCGCGGGCGGAGCTGCCCGGCTTCGCGCGTCGCGCCCGCTGGAACCAGGCGTTCTGGTCCGACGTGTGATTGCAGACGAGCTCCGTGATGACCCGCAGGCCGCGGGCATGCGCCGCGCGGATGAACGCCTTCACGTCGCGGAGGGTGCCGTAACTCGGGTTGACGCCGGTGAAGTCGGCGATGTCATAGCCGTCGTCCCGGAGCGGCGACGGGTAGAACGGCAGGATCCAGATGGCGGTCACGCCGAGATCCCTGATGTAATCGAGCTTCTCGGTCAGGCCGCGGAAGTCTCCGACCCCGTCGCCGTTGCTGTCCCGGTAGGCCCGCACCGGGACCTCGTAGATGATCGCGTCCTTGTACCAGAGGGCTTCGCCGGTAGCCGCCTTGCTCCTGGCGGCTCGCGCGGTCGGCGGGGTCGCCCTGGTCGGCGATGCAGTCGGCCCACCCGACGCGGTAGATGGCCCCGACGCGCCCGTTCGAGCGGCCATCAGGCTGCCTGCCGAACGTGCAGGACGCGAGCCGGCAGGATCGCCGGGTCGATCTCGATTTCGGCGAGGCCCGACTTCCATGTCTCGACCCCGCCGTTGATGAGGTCCTCCACCTCCACGGGGCGGGCCGGATCGAGCCCGAGGCCCGCTAGATCCAGCTGGAGCTTGCCGCGACGGATCTCGTTCGGCGCCAGGCTCACGATCGTCAGGACGCGATCCGAGCCATCCGGGGTCTGCTTGGAGTAGGCAATCAGCTGGTCGTCATCGATCTCGTGGATCACGAGGCCCGCGTTTGCCTGGAGCGCCGGGTGCTCCCGCCGGACCTGGTTCATCCGGCGGATCAGCGGGGCGATGGTCGTGGTGCTGTCGAGGTCCCATGTCCGCTGTTCGTACTTCTCGGAGTTCAGGTACTCCTCGCTGCCGGGTTCGCGCGGTGTGTTCTCGCCGAGTTCATACGCGGGTCCGTAGATCCCGATGTTCGACGACGAGGTGGCAGCGAGGATGTAGCGCGCCTGGAACATGGATCGGCCGCCCTCCTGGAGCGTGCCGTGAAGAATATCCGGCGTGTTCGGCCAGAAGTTCGGGCCGAAGAAGTCGGATACGGGTGGCCGCGACAGCTCGGTGAAGTATTTGGCCAGCTCGTCCTTCTTCGTCCGCCACGTGAAGTACGTGTAGGACTGGGTGAATCCCACCTTGGCCAGCCGATACATGACCCGCGGGCGGGTGAAGGCCTCGGCGAGGAAGAGGACCTCGGGGTGATCTGCCTTGATCCGCGCGATCGCCCATTCCCAGAACGGGAACGCCTTGGTGTGCGGGTTGTCGACCCGGAAGACGTGCACGCCCTGGGCGATCCAGTACCGGAACACGCCCTCCAGTGCCGCCCATAGTCCGGGCCAGTCGTCGGACTCGAAATCGAACGGGTAGATGTCCTGGTACTTCTTCGGCGGGTTCTCGGCGTACTGGACGGTGCCATCCGGACGCTGGCGGAACCAGCTCGGGTGCTCGTGGACCCAGGGGTGGTCGGGCGATGCCTGGAACGCGATATCGAGCGCGATGGCCACACCGCGGGTCTCGGCGGTGCGGACGAGGGCCCGGAAGTCGTCGAGCGTGCCGAGCGCGGAGTGAATAGACTCGTGACCGCCTTCGGTTGAGCCGATGGCCCACGGAACGCCCAGATCCTCTGGCTTGGCCTCAGTCACGTTGTTGGGGCCTTTGCGAAACGTCAGGCCGATCGGGTGAATCGGCGGCAGGTAGAGCACGTCGAACCCGAGATCGATGATGTAGGGCAGGCGGGCGATGACGTCGCGGAACGTCCCGTGCACCTTCGGGTCCGGCGACGCGGAACGAGGGAACAGTTCGTACCACGTGCTGAACCTGGCGAGCCTCGGCTCGACGATGATCTCGAGCGAAGGCTCGTGGACCGTTTCGTGCGCGCGATCGACGTAGATGCGCATGAGCGCATCGAGCGTCTCATCGAGGGCCCGACCGGCCGGGTCCCCGGCGGGTCGCGTGGCTCGCAGCTCTGTGGCCCAGAACTCGAGGCTCCGGCCATCGTCCGCGGCTCCCAGCGCCCGGGCGCGTGCCGTCGCCCCGTCGATCAGCCCGGCACCGATCAGGAGATCCACGCTGATGTCCTGTCGGGCGTCGAGCCGCTTGGCGAGGTCGCGGCGCCACGTCGCCCAGGGATCCGTCCACGCGGCGATCGTGAATTCGTGACGGCCGAGGACGTCGGCCCGGAACTCGGCCCGCCATTGATCGTTGCCGAGTTCGTCCATCGGGATCTCGGTCCAGTCGGCCGCACCGGGTGCGCGGTGCCGAAGCCGGACCGAGACGATGTCGTGGCCGTCTGCGAACGCGTCGGCCCCGACGACGACCACGTCGCCGATGACCCGCTTTACCGGGAAGCGGCCGCCATCCACGGCCGGGGAGACGGCCTCGATGATGGCGCGCCGGCGCCCGTCGTCGGGCAGTCCAGTCCTGGATGGGGTCAGGCCCGGGGCAGCGGCGTTCGCGCGCATCTGATCGAGAATGGGACCTCCCTGGACAGCCCGTAGGGGTGCAGACCGACCGCGGTGTGACGGATTCGCTGCTCGACTGACCCTAGGCCACGGTCGCCGGGAGTGTCAAACCGTCAGGGTCTCGCGCGCGTCGATTACGAGACCCAGCATGTGGGCACGGGACGCGACGCCCAAACCAC
>JANMNF010000045.1:0-5046 GCA_031373765.1 Chloroflexota bacterium | reverse complement strand
CCGATGGACGCCGCCGAGCGCCTCCGGGACCTGCCGGGACTCGCCCTGCTCGAGAGCGCGCGACCGGGTCGCAACGCCCGCTGGAGCTACCTGACCGCGGATCCGGTTGCGGTCCTCGAAGCGCCAGCCGACGGTGCCGATCCGTTCGCCACGGCGCGCCGCGTCCTGGCCCGATTGGCCTCGGATCCGGTCACGGGCATAGATCGACCCCGGTTCATGGGCGGGCTTGTCGGCTATCTCGGCTACGACCTCGGGCGCCGCCTCGAAACGTTGCCGTCGATCGCGAAAGCGGACCAGGAATTGCCGATCCTCCGCCTCGCCCTGCACGACTGGACCGTGGCATGGGACCGGCGGACGGGCCACGCATGGCTCGCCGGCCGGGCGCTGGATGAACGGATCGGCCGGCTGGATCGGCGATTGGCCGAGATCCGCGAGCGCCTCCTGACGCAGACTCCGGATCGGGGCCGCGCGGTGATGACGGGCGAGCCGCCCGCGGGCTTCGAATTCCGTTCCGGCCTCGATCGGGCCGCCTTCGAGGTCGGGGTCCAGACCGTTCGCCTCGAAATCGAGCGCGGCGAGATTTATCAGGCCAACCTGACCCGCCGACTCGAGACGCCCTTCCGGGCGGATCCGTGGCCGCTGTTCCGACGCCTCCGAACCGGCGACCCGGCCCTCTTCGCCGCCTACCTCGATCTGGGGCCAAGCCCCGTGACCGGCGGGCCGCGCGCGATCCTGTCCGCGTCGCCGGAGCCGTTTCTGTCGCTGACCCACGACGGGCTCGTCGCCACCGACCCGATCAAGGGCACGCGCCCACGCGGCCGCGACCGAGCCGAGGACCGGGCGCTCGCCCGCGAACTGCTGCAATCCGGCAAGGACCGGGCTGAGAACGTGATGATCGTGGATGTCGTTCGCAACGACCTTGGTCGTGTTTGCATGCCCGGCTCGGTCCGGGTCCCGCGTTTGTGCCGCCTCGAGCGGACTGCCACGGTCCAGCATCTCGTCTCGACGGTTACGGGTCGACTGGAGCCCGGGATGGACGCGTTTCACCTGCTCGCGGCCTCGTTCCCCGGCGGGAGCATCACCGGCGCCCCGAAGATCCGGGCGATGGAACTGCTCGAGGGCATGGAGCCCGTCCGCCGCGGGCCCTATACCGGCGCGGCGGGCTGGATCGGTGCCGACGGCGCGATGCAGACGAGCATCCTCATTCGTACCTTCGTGGCCGACGGCGCCCGACTGACCCTTCATGTCGGCGGCGGGATCACGTATCAGAGCGACCCGGCGGCGGAGTGGGAAGAAACGGTGGACAAGGCGCGCGGCCCGCTGACCGCGATCGGCGGCCGCGAGGTGACCGCGTGACGTCCCGCGGCCCGGTGGCGCGCCACCAGCGCGAGGTGACCGCGTGACCAACATCAGCCACGAGACCCATGCCGCCAGCCCCGCGCCCGCCGATGCCCCGGGACACATCTGGCTCGATGGCCGGATCATGCCGGCCGAAGGCGCGCATCTCTCGGCGTTCGATCGCGGATTTCAGCTCGGTGACGGCATTTTCGAAACGCTTCGGGCGCGCGGCGGGCGGATCACCGAGCTTCGCGAGCACCTGGTCCGGCTCCAGGGATCGGCGACGGGCCTCGATATCAAGCTCCCCGTAGGAACCGGGACGCAGATTTCACGTGGAATCACCGCGCTCCTGGAGATCGAGGGCCTGGCCGGTCCCGAGGACGACGCGAGCATCCGCGTCACGGTGACCCGGGGAACGTTTACCGGCCGAGGGCTGTTGCCACCCAGCGCGGGCATCGTGCCGACGATCGTGATCCAGGCCTGGCCCGTCTCACCCCCACCGGCGGGGCACCTGACAGAGGGCCTGCATCTGATGGTCAGCTCGATCCGACGCGACCCGGAGAACCCGCTCGTCGCCCTCAAGACGACCAGCCGGGCCGACTACGTCCATGCCCGCCTCGAAGCCCGGCGGGCCGGCGCGGACGACGCACTGTTCCTGACGCTGGACGGGCACCTGTCCGAGGCGACCTCCGCGAACATCATCCTGATCCGGGGCGACGAGCTTGCTACGCCTGCGCTCGCCTGCGCAATCCTCCCAGGGACCACCCGCAGCTGGGTCCTTGCCTGGGCCGGGGGCGCCGGCCTGACCGCGGTCGAGGAGTGGCTGACAACCCGCGAGCTCGCGGAGGCGGACGAGGCGTTCGTGTGTTCGAGCGTCGCCGGCATCCTGCCGGTGACCCGGTTCGACGGCGAACCCATCGGCGACGGGCGACCGGGCCCGCGAACCATGCAGGCCCGTGCAGATCGCGAGGCGTTCATTCGCGGCGAGACGGCGCTGTGACACCCCGCGAGTCATCGTCATGACCCGCAGCGAGCTCATCGCACGGACGAACCAGCTCATCGATGAGGGCGCGCGCCTTCAGGCGAACCCGTCCTTCGATGCCCTCCGGACGTGGCTCCAGCTCTCGGACGATCTCCTCTCGAGGGCGTGGGGGAGCATGGATCGCTACCACCTGTCGTGGCTGCAGGTGGGCCGTCCGAAGCAGATCGTGCGCGGCCGGCCGATGGACCCCGATGAGACCGCGGTCTACGTTCGCGAGGTGGCCGCCGCGAAGACCGCGGTACTGAAGATGAGCGTCGATGCCGCGGGCAGGAAGAACATGCCATTCGTGGGCGAAACCCCGGAACCCGCCGAACCCGCCGGGCGATGACCGAGCTGGTTCCCGCCGTGGGCGGCACGCGGCTGGTGCCCGCGCCGGACCCCGTGGCGCGGGATTACCTGCTCCTGGCCCTTCGCCTGGACCAGCATCGGTCCGGCCTCGTCGACGCGTACTACGGGCCGGCGAATCTCAAGGCGCAAGCCGATATGGAGTCCCTGCGTCCGCCGGCGCGCCTCGCCGACGATGCCGCCGCGCTCCGTGACCGCCTCGCGATCGAAGTCGACGATCCGGAGCGACGCGAGTGGTTTCGTGCCCAGCTCGTTGCCCTCGAGGCCCAGTCGCGCGACATCGCCGGGGAGCCGATCCCGTACGACTCGCTCGTGGCTCAGAGTTTCGACGGTCCAGTCGCGCGGATGGACGACTCGATCTTCGATGCGGCGGCTCATGACCTCGACGAGCTTCTTCCGGGCGACGGGCCGCTCGATCCCAGGCTGACGAGCTGGGACGAAACGTTGACCATCGATCCCGAACGGGTGCCCGCCGTGGTTGAGCATCTGACCTCCATCTTCCGTGCCCGAGCCGGGGAGCTGTTCGGGCTCCCGGACGGAGAAACCATCCAGGTTTCGATGGTCCGCGACCGACCCTGGTCTGGCGCTAACTGGTATGACGGCGGTCGGAAGTCCCGCGTCGAGATCAATCTGGACCTCGGCGTCACCGTCGGGGCCCTCGCTCGCCTGGTTGCTCATGAAACGTACTTCGGCCATCACCTCGAGGCCTCCATCAAGGAGGCAGGTCTCGTGGGCGAGCAAGGCCGAACGGAGCTGACACTCGCGTCGATCAACACGCCCGAGTGCCTCCTCCGCGAGGGGCTCGCAGAGCTCGGCTATCGGTTTGCCGTCCCGGCTGCTGACGAGGGCACCCTCCTTCTGGAACTGTTCGAAGTCGCCGGCCTGCGGGTCGCTGGAGATCCCGCGGCAGCGCGCGCAGTCGCGGACACGCAGGCGCGCGTGGGGCGTGCCCGGGAGATCCTGCGCTGGATCGGCGGCAATGCCGCTCTCCTCCGCCATGTGGACGGCATGAGTCGTGAGGACGTCATCGACTATGTCCTCACCGTCGGCCAGCTATCGCAGGCGCGAGCCGACCAGCTGCTCGATCACTACATCGATCAGGCGATCGGACGGATCTTCATCTTCACCTATCGGGAGGGCGAACAGCTCCTCGGGGACTGGCTGGAGCAGGTGCCGGAGCCGGAACGTGCCGCCCGTTTTGGGCGACTGCTGGCCATGACGCCCACGCCGTCGTCCATCAGATCTGAGGTCAGCCCGCCTTCAGGGAACCCTTGAACAGGGCCTCGTCGAGACGGTAGACGTAACAGGTCACGCCCTGATCGCCCTTCGTCCAACCAACGGTCGTGGGCTGGAACCAGGCGATGTCGTACACGGTTTCGCTCTCGATGTCGCGGCCGGTGTAGCTCTTGTAGGCCGGAACGCATTTCTCGACCAGGAATGCGGTCATCTCATTGTCGGTCGGGTACGTATCCGACTTCGTCCCCGGGTACTTGCCAGTGAAGATCACCTCACCGCCATGATCCTGATCGCACGGATGATGCTGGACGTCCTCGACCGTCTCGGCCGAGGCCGACGGAAGGTCGAAGCAGTCGCCGACGCTCAGGTCCCCGGCATTGCCGGAAATGAACGGCTTGAGGATGAACGCCCCGGCGACAATGACGCCGATGATTCCGACCCGGATCAAGATTCCGCGCATAGACCTCAGACTCCCCTCGTGAATCGAGCACGGTCTTCCGTGCCGAAGTCATACCCCTCGATAGCCGGGATCCCGTAGATCGAACGCGCACCCGGATCCGGGTCTGCCCCGAACCCGAGCGCCGCCAGAAAGGGCAGGGCTCGCCGGTTACCGGGCCAGATTAGGGTTTCCAGGACCGACACGCCAGCAGTACTTGCGTCGGCCGCGAATGCCGCAACGAGGGCCTTTCCGACCCCGATTCGTCGTCGCCGCGGGTCGACGCCCAGCGCATGGATCACGCCGATCGTCGGATCGGTCGGCGACACGAACCCGATCAGGAACCCGGCCACGGTTGGGGCGCCGGCGTGATGCCGTGGGTCCGCGATCTCGGCGATCCACGATGTCCCCGCGAAGTGGCGGAACCAGAGGCGTGGGAGCAGGCCCTGGAGCACCTTCCCGTCCCACCAGTCATCGACGACGGCAGCGACGCCTCGATAGTCGGATTCGCTCGGGCGGCGCAGGCGGATATCAGGGGAGGGATCCTGGCCGGTGGATCGGGACGTGCCGCCCTCGCCGGTCACTGTCGCCACCGGACCGGGCCGTTGGCCGCTCCCCACGCCGATCCAACGAGCGCGACGATAGCCTG
>JANMNF010000337.1:0-1681 GCA_031373765.1 Chloroflexota bacterium | reverse complement strand
CGGTATGGCGCGCCTGTCACGCGCGCTCGCGGACGCAGGCGTGAACATCTACGGGCACCTGTTCCTGGGGCGCTGGGGCGACCGCGCGATGTTCGCGTTTGTCGTCGACAAGCCCGACGTCGCCCGCCCGATCCTCGAACACAAGGGTTGACATCTTGAGCCTGCGGCGGCAACGCGACCTTCCAGCAGGCCTGACGTACGTCGCCGCCCTGTCGATCGTCTATGCGATCGTCGCCCTCATCCTTGTCCTCATGGGCGTGCAGTCGATCCGGACCACGACCTCGTCGTCGGAGCTTGACTTCCTCGTCGTCGCGTCCCTGCTTGGAGCCAGTTACGTGGTGCTCGGCGGGGCATTCGGGCTCGGCGCCACGGCGCTCGCTGCATGGGCCTGGCCTGCCGGGGTGATCGCGCAGGCCATTGGCGTCGCGACAGCTGTTCTCATCGTGATCCACGGCGGGTCGGGGCCAATTCTGGCACAGGCCATCTTCCGAGGCCTCGTCCCCGTGGCGGTCCTTCTGTATCTCGTCAGGCCCGACGTTAGGGCGGCCTTCGGGCGTAGGTAGTTTCGCGGCGCTTGGCGATCAGCGCTTGACCGCGCTGACCTTGTAGATCTTGCCGTTGAGATTGGCGGCATAGAGTTCGCCGGCCTTGTCCTCGCCGAAACCCGCGATCCCTGCCGGACCGGCCGCCACCTGGACGAGGGCCTGCTGGCCGGACTTGGCCGAATCGACGGCCCAGACGAGGCCCGAGCATTCATCCGTGAAGATGTAGCCACCCTTCAACAGCGGCTGGCCAGAGCCTCGGTACACGTTGCCGCCGATACGGCTGGGCGACCGTGAGGATCAGACCTCGCTCGTCGGGTCGACACGATCAGGCGTTGCCGGGGTCAACCGCGAACGACGAGACGACCGTGTCGCCACCGCCGGCGGCGTAGTCGACGAAGGCCCGGCTGTCGGCCGGGCAGTCCGGGTGGAAGGCAAGGCCCAGCAGGCCCTGCTCTCCGCCGCCTGAAACCTGCCCCGAGATGTCCAGGAATTTCGTGGCGTTCACTGAGCCGTTCTTGACCGAGTACACGACCCCGCCCTGATCAGCCACGAACAGGCGGCCGCTTCCGTCGCCGGCGTTAGCGATCGCAAGGGGTCGTCCCGGGACCGTGGCGATCGTCGTGAACTTGACGGTCACGTGGTTCGGGTCCCAGCCCGTGACAGATTTCGGCGTGGGCTTGGGTGTGGGCTTCGGGGTCGCGCGTGCGGTCGGATTTGGCGTCGGGGCGATCGTCGGCGAGGCGGTGGGTTCTGCGGTGGGCGTGGGCTCGGCCGAGTTCGACCCCGATGCCGACGCACTCGCGGTGGCCGTGGCGTTGGCGTGACCTGAGCTCGCCGACGCACCTGCCGATCCGTTCGGAAGATTGGTTGGGGAAATCGACGTGCAGGCCGAGAGGCCAAGCGCCAGGCCCGCGAAGACGAGCCGCCGGATCGCGAGGTTCGTCGCCTGAATCTACTGCCAGATCGCGAAACGCCCAATGGGACCATTGGATCGATTGGAGCGGGAGACGAGGGTCGAACTCGCGACATTCAGCTTGGAAGGCTGACGCTCTGCCAACTGAGCTACTCCCGCCCGGGCAGCGTCGCTCAGGCGACGGCGGTGCGAGCCTAGCATGGACCAAGGAGAGCGGTCTGCA
>JANMNF010000330.1:0-3191 GCA_031373765.1 Chloroflexota bacterium | reverse complement strand
TTGATTTCCAGGTCGATCCCGAGCGTCGCGGCCCGCTGCTCCAGGTCACGAGCCAGCTTGACGGGCAGCTTGACCGCGGCCGCGTCCTCTGCCGCTCCGAGTTCCTCGGCATGCTTGGCCCGCCGCTCGGCCATCATCCCGGAAAGGGCCGGCGGCGTGTTCTCGCCCTCCGGCGGCAGGTCCAGGGCCGGAACCGACACCGGCGTCCGTTCCGCGCGAATCGTGATGACCAGGGAGTCGCCCCAGTCGATGCCCACGGACATCCGTTCAGGCTTCCGATCCAGGAAGCCGCCGAGCGCCTCGTCCGCGATCCGGAACAGGGCGCTCTCGGTGTCCACGTCCAGGCGCTGATCGACGCCGATCGATTCGAAGTCCACGGTCACGCCGGCCCGCTGGCCCCGGTCCCGGGCGGAGCGACGGAGCGTGGGCACGAGGCCGAGGTCGTCGAGGACCATGGGTCGGACATCGAAGATGAACGTCTTGGTGGCCTCGAGCGTCTGCTGGACCATCGCCACCAGCTGACGGAGCTCGCCGGTGGCGGCGCTCGGGTCCCGGCTCACGAGCCGCTCCACGATCTCGGCCTGGAGCACGATGTTGGTCAGGCTCTGGGCCGGGCCGTCGTGCATGTTCCGCGCGATCTCCCTTCGAAGATCCTCCTGCGCGGACAGGACAAGCTTGGACAGGGCCTGTGGTGACGGTCCCGGGTCCGGCGTCTCCGCAAGGGCCTCGTCTAGGGTCTCGTCGGCCTCGTCGACCGGGCCGGTTCCGTTCAGAGAGGCCGAGCCCACCTTCTCGGCGGAGAGACGGATCGTCTCCTGAAGACGCGTCATCGAGCGCCGCTTGCCCTCCAGGATCTCCAGCTGCGCGTCCATCAGGGCCGAACGCCGGGTCAGGGTCACGACCTGTGTCGCGAGGTCCATGACGTCCTGCGTCGATGCCGTTTCGGCCAGCTTGGTCAGCTTGTCCGAGGCGACGGATCGACGCGACTGGTGATGGCCGGCCTCGGTCCTGGCCTGCGCGACCAGCATGTCGATCTCGGCGATTTCCCGGTCGAGCGCCGCCGCATCCGCAAGCAGCTCTTCGGCGATGTCAGAGGTCGTGGTCACGAGCGGTGGATGAGATTGAACCGTTACCGGCTCAATCCTCCGGCATCTTGATCCAGCCCTGGCGCATCGCATAGACGACGGCCTGGGTCCGGTCATTCACGGACAGCTTGCGCAGGATCGAACTCATGTGGTTCTTGACCGTCTGCTCGCTGATCGTGAGGGTGTAGGCGACCTGTTTGTTGGTCATGCCCTGCGCGATGTTGTCCAGGATCTGGACCTCGCGCGGTGACAGCGGGGCGAAGATCGGCTGGGCTTCCTGGCCGTAGATCGCCAGCTCACGGAATTCCTTGAGCACGCGAGAGGCCACGGACGGCTGCGAGAAGACGGTGTCGTTGATCAGGTACTCGCCATTGGCGACCCGACGGATGATGTTGACGAGGTCATCCGGGCTGACGTCCTTGAGGATGAATGCGGCCGCGCCGGCCTTGATCGCATCGAACAGGGCGTCCTCGTCCTCGCTGACGGCCAGGACGATGATCGAAACGGACGGCAGCTCGCGCTTGATCCGCTGGGTCGTCTCGATGCCACCGGGCGACGGCAGCGAGAGGTCCATGAGGATGATGTTCGGCGAGGTCTCGAGAGCCGCTTCCATCGCGCTTCGCGCGTCGTCGGCCTCGCCCACAACCTCGAGGTCGGCCTCCTTCGAGAGGATCTGGGCGATACCCACGCGGAACAGGACGTGGTCGTCGACGATCAGGATCCGGGTCGAATCCTCCCCGGGGCGCCGTCGTCGCTCAGGCCCGCTGTAGTCCATCGCGCTCATGTGGTCTCCTCTCGTCCGCCCGGGATGACAAGACGCACCGAGGTGCCGTCATCAAGGCGTGATCGTACTTCGAATCGCGCGCCAATCGATTGTGCGCGTTCTTGCATGAATTGGATTCCGAAAGCACGCCGACCCGATGACGGCTCGTCGGATTGCGTGAATCCGTGCCCGTCGTCCTGGATTTCCAGGATCAGATCGCCGTCCTTCCGGGTGGCTCGAATGTCCACGCGGGACGCGTGGGCGTGCTTCCGGACGTTCTGCAGGGACTCCTGAACGATCCTGAGGACCACCAGGTCGGCGGCCGTGGGCTGGTTGTCGATCGCGGGGTCGAGCTCGACCCCGATCGGTACCCCGAGAATCCCCGCGACCTGCTCAGCGGTGTCGCGGACGGCGCCGGACAGGCCGAGATCAGCGAGGATCGGCGGGCGAAGCTGATTGATATAGGACCGCACCTCCGCGAGCTCGCGGCGCAGGACGTCCCGCAGGAGTCGCAGTTCGGCGCCGGCCAGGGCAGGGTCGCGGGCCATGAGGCGCTCGACGACTTCGATCTGGAGGATCGCGTTGGACAGGGCCTGGGCCGGACCATCATGGATCTCGCGGGCCAGACGGGATCGCTCCGCTTCCTGGGCCTCGAGAATTCGCTGCTGTAGGTCAGCGGATGTGGTGGGGTTCGGCTGCGCATTGCCTGTCATGCGACGCGAGTATACGGGCGCCGATCCACGTCTTTGGGCTCGCTTCGGCGACCTCGATCACGGGCAGATGATTCGAAAGACCCGGAGGTCGTCGAAGAGGCCTCGACCCGATGGGTCGATCAGCGGCACGGGCTCGAAACACTGCAACCCGACCGGGTCGGTCAGCGCGATGGACGGCCACACCTCGCCGTCGTTCGTGCCGCTGATCACGACCGTTGTTCCCGGGAAGGCACGGGCGAGATCGAGGACGTCGGCCGGTGACTCGTCCGGCAGGGCGAGGGTCTTCACACCGGCTTCCTCGGCCAGCCAGATCGGCGATCGAGTGATGACCGGTCCGAGGTCAGTCCCGATCGGCACGCCGGCGGCGGCGAGGGCTGCGGGGAGCGCCGCGTACTGGTCCCGGACCTGGTCGCCTCCGCGCCCGAACGATGGAATGAGCACCAGGGTGAACAACAGACCCGCGGCGACCGAGAGGAACGGCCCGAACCAGGCGACGGGCCGGGTCCACCCGCGACGGACACCGATCATGGCGATCAGGTTGTCCAGTGCCACGAGCGCGGCCACGATCAGCAGGACCAGCACCGCCGCCGACGCGTGGAGGAATGTGCCCCAGGTCGTGGCCACCGGGAA
>JANMNF010000318.1:0-2597 GCA_031373765.1 Chloroflexota bacterium | reverse complement strand
TCCGTCCCTCCGCTGGTCGCGCGGGCCCGGCTTGGCATACCCACGCTTTGCCCGGGCGCGTGCCCGGTCCCTGCCGCTCACACCCCGACGGGATGCCAGACGGTCTTCATCTCGAGATAGGCCGCAATCCACTCGGGCCGTTCCGTGGCCCGGTCATCGAGCCAATCAAAGCGGGACTCGCTGATCCCGAGAGGCCGATGGGCGATGCGTTTGACGTTGTCGGTGGCAAGGAGTTCAAGGTCCCGGCGGGCCGCGTCTTCGACGCCCCAGATGTCGATCGCATCGACATCGTCGTGGGCGGCAAGGACCGGTGCGAGCTCCTTCTTGAACCCGGTGATCACGTTGACCACGCCGCCCGGAACGTCCGACGTCGCAAGGACCTCGGTCAGGGTGATGGCGGGCAGCGGGCGCGTCTCGGATGTCAGGACGACGACCGCGTTGCCGGTCACGAGTGCAGGCGCGACGCGCGAGATGAGGCCGAGCAGCGACGAGGTCTCAGGGCTGACGATCCCGACGACACCTGTGGGCTCCGGGATCGTGAAGTTGAAGTAGCTGCCGGCCACGGGATTGGACGATCCCAGGACCTGGGCGATCTTGTCGGCCCAGCCTGCGTACCAGACCCAGCGATCGATGGCCCGGTCAACGACGATCCGAGCCCGATCCGCGCGCAGGCCCTCAGCCTGGCCGACCTCGGCGATGAACTGGTCGCGGCGACCTTCCATGAGCTCGGCGACGCGATACAGGACCTGCCCGCGGTTCATGGCGGTTCGGTCGGCCCAGCCAGGGAATGCCTTGCGCGCGGCGCGGACGGCGTCACGAACGTCCTTGCGGGACCCACGACAGGCATTGGCCACCGGCGTTCCATTGGCGGCCGAGATCAGGTACGAACGGCCGCTCTCGGTCCGTGGAAAGGCGCCGCCGATGTAGAGCTTGTAGGTCTTCCTGACATCGATCCGCGGCGCGGGCTGCGCAACGGCACTCACGGCGGTGGCGCTGGCGGGTACGACGGCCGAACGGCTCCGAGCGGCCATCAGCGATCCTCCAGCCGGACGTAGGCGTGGAGCCCGTGCATCCCGCCCTCGCGTCCGAAGCCGGATTCCTTGTAGCCGCCGAACGGCGACGCGGGATCGAATCGATTGAACGTATTCGCCCATACGACGCCGGCGCGCATCCGGCGTGCCATCGACAGGATCCGGCTCCCCTTCTCGGTCCAGATCCCGGCCGACAGTCCGAACGGCGTGTTATTCGCCTTCTCGACCGCTTCCTCGGGTGTGCGGAAGGTCAGGACCGAGAGCACCGGCCCGAAGATCTCCTCCTTCGCGATGCGGTGGCTCTGGGCGACGTTCGTGAAGAGCGTCGGGCGGAAGAAGTACCCGCGATCCGGAAGGTCGCAGTTCGGCTGGTAGAGCTCCGCGCCCTCCGCGACGCCGGCCGCGACGAGTTCCGTGATCTTGTCCAGTTGTTGGCGGGAGTTGATCGCCCCGACATCCGTGTTCTTGTCCATGGGATCCCCGACGCGGATCGTCGAGAGCCGGTCCTTGAGCTTCTCGATGAGCGGCTCGACGATCGATTCCTGGGCCAGCAGGCGCGAACCCGCGCAACAGACCTCGCCCTGGTTGAAGTAGATCCCGTTAACGATCCCTTCGACGGCCTGGTCCAGTGCGGCATCCTCGAACACGATGTTGGCGGCCTTGCCGCCGAGCTCGAGGGTCAGGGCCTTGTCCGTTCCCGCGACGGCCCTGTGGATGAGCTTGCCGACACCAGTCGAGCCGGTGAACGCGACCTTGTCCACGCCGGGGCTCGAGACCAGATGCATGCCGACCGCGGCGGGGCCCGGCACGATGTTGACGACGCCCGGCGGTAGATCGGCCTGGCGACACACCTCGGCGAACAGCAACGCGCTCAGGGGCGTGGTCGACGCCGGCTTCAGGACGACGGTGTTGCCAGCGGCGAGCGCGGGCGCGATCTTCCAGGCCAGCATGAGCAGCGGGAAGTTCCAGGGGATGACCTGCGCGGCAACGCCGAGCGGCTTCGCCACCCGGCCCGGGAACGCGTACTCGAGCTTGTCGGCCCAACCGGCGTAGTACCAGAAATGGGCTGCTGCGAGCGGAACATCGACGTCCCGGCTCTCCTTGATCGGCTTGCCGGAATCCATGGTCTCCAGCACGGCGAATTCGCGGCTGCGCTCCTGGAGGATCCGGGCGATGCGGAACAGGTACTTGGCCCGCTCGCGACCCGGCAGCGCGCCCCAACTGCGCTTCTGGGCTCGCCGCGCGGCTCGAATCGCTCGATCGATGTCCTCGGGCGTGGCGCGCGCGACGTCGGCGAGCTTCTCTTCCGTCGATGGGTCGATCGTCTCGAAGACCCCGCCGTCCGACGCGTCGCTGAACTTGCCGTTGATGAACAGCCCGTAGCGATCCTGAAGCTTGACGACATCGCGTGCCTCGGGGGCCGCCGCGTACTCCCACGGAATGGCCTGTCCGTCGCCGAGACCCCATCCGGCCGGCCCGCGGTCACCCGACCATGGCCGGAGGTTCGCTGGTTCGTTCGTCACGTGGGGCATCATACCCGGGATGAACGCCTACTCGGCCCGGCCC
>JANMNF010000317.1:0-1622 GCA_031373765.1 Chloroflexota bacterium | reverse complement strand
TGGGTGGTCCAGACGCGGCCCCTCGGGCAGACCACGGACCTGCAGGGCCTCATCGCCGGAATCAACCCGCTCGGGACGACGAACATTTTCGCCGGCCTCGATCAGGCGGTCGGATCGCTTGAAAAGGCAACCGCCACGCGCCGGCACATCATTCTCCTGACCGATGGCTGGTCGAGTTCCGGCCAGTACGACGAGATCATCAAGCGCATGAAGGCCGCCGGGATCACGCTCTCGACCGTCGGCGCGGGCGGTGGCGCCAACACCTTCCTCGAGCAGCTGGCGCAGCAGGGCGGCGGCCGGTTCTACGCCGCGGCCAACCCGGCCTCGATCCCGGACATCTTCCTCAAGGAAACCGAGCAGGTCGCGGGCCAGCAGATCGTCGAGGAGCCCTTCTTCCCCATCCAGACCAGTTCCTCGCCGATCCTGCGGGGCCTCAACGACGGCTTCCCGCAACTGCTCGGCTACAACGGCACGACCGTCAAGTCCGCGGCCCAGTCCGTTCTCGTCACTGCCCGGGACGATCCACTCCTGGCGCAGTGGCAGTACGGCCTCGGTCGCAGTGTCGCCTGGACCTCGGACTCGACCAGTCGCTGGGCGCGCAACTGGGTGGCGTGGCCGGGATTCTCGAAGTTCTTCAGCCAGCTCGTGGGTTGGACGTTCCCGGGCGAGGAGACCGGCGGGATCGAGGCCTCGTTCGAGGTGAAGGACGGACGGACGACTCTGCATATCCAGTCCGTGGAATCGGATGGCTCGCCGCGTGACTTCTACACGACCTCGGCAGTATTGGTCGGTCCGGACCTGACGCCGGTAGAGGCCGAACTGGACCAGGTGGCACCCGGCGTGTACGAGAAGGACCTCGGCGAGATCGGAGCGGGCGCCTATGCGGTGCGAGTCACCCAGATCCGGCCTGGTTCACCGGCGCTCGGACGGACCGTCGGGCTGGTGTCGCCCGTGGCCGCCGAGTACCGCCTGCTCGGTGCCAATCAGCCGTTCCTTGCCACGCTCCGCGCCGCGACGAATGGGCGCGAGGTCACCACGCCGCTTGAGCCATGGCGGCACGATTTGAAGCTGACCTCGTCCTTCACGGAGCTTTGGCCGTGGCTCTTGCTGCTGGCCCTGCTCCTGTTCCCGCTCGATATCGCGCTGCGCCGCGTGTCGCTGGGTCGGCGAGAACTGGCCGACGGCCGCGCCTGGTTCGGTCGTCGCTGGCGAGCGCGATCCGCAACCGGGGCACGAACCGCCTCTGCCGCCGGAATGCTTTCCGCGCGGGACCGGGCCGCGGGCGCCGGGGCTCGAGCCGCGATCCTGCGGGCACGGGACGAGGCAAGTCCGGCGACGGGTTCGGGCGCTGAGGCTGCGCCCGCCGGCGGCGGCGCCGACGCGCCACGCCCGAGCTCAACGACAGCCCGCTCTGCCGGACCAAAGGGTGGTGCGAGCCCAACCGGTCCGGCCGCCGCGAGTGGCCCGCCCGCTCCTGGGCCTGCGGCCCCAACGCCGGCGCCGGTCGACGACCGGAAGCAGCCAGCCGATGACCAGACCGGGAGCGATACGCTGGCGCGATTGCGCGAGGCCAAGCGCCGGACACGCGATCGCGGCGGCTGACCGCGATCGAGACCAAGGTC
>JANMNF010000255.1:0-6769 GCA_031373765.1 Chloroflexota bacterium | reverse complement strand
TGGCTGAACAGGATCCCGTCGTTGGCGAGAATCGCCACCGGCCAGCCGTCGAGATGGGCGAAACCCGTCACGAGCGTCTCGCCGTACAGTGGCTTGAACTCGTGGAAGCGACTGCCGTCCACGAGGCGGGCGATGAGCTCGCGAACCGGCACGGGTCGGCGCGGGTCTGCCGAGACGGCCGCGTACAAGTGTGCGCTGCCATCGGTCCCGCCCGGATCCACGGCCGGTGCCTCGGCGATCTGCCGGTCCCAAGGCGTCGCGGGCGTCTTGCGCTCGAGGTGGCGAACGATCGATCGGCCAAGGGCCAGGGCATGCTCGTCGTCGAGCGCCTCGTGATCCGCGACGCCCGACCGTCGGGTATGGACCTCGGCCCCGCCGAGCGTTTCGGCGTCGACGTCCTCGCCGGTCGCTGCCTTCACGAGCGGGGGCCCACCGAGGAAGATCGTTCCGGTGCCCTTGACGATCACGGTCTCGTCGCTCATCGCGGGGACATAGGCGCCGCCGGCGGTCGATGAACCCATCACCAGGGCGACCTGCGGAATACCCTCGGAGCTCATCCGGGCCTGGTTGTAGAAGATCCGCCCGAAGTGCTCGCGATCCGGAAAGACGTCGGCCTGGAGCGGCAGAAACGCGCCGCCGCTGTCCACGAGGTAGACGCACGGCAGGCGATTTTCCAGGGCGATCTCCTGGGCACGGAGGTGTTTCTTGACGGTCATCGGGTAGTACGTGCCGCCCTTGACCGTCGCGTCGTTGGCGACGATCACGCACATCGTGCCCTCGATCCTCCCCATCCCGGTGACGATCCCCCCGCTCGGGGCGTCGTCGTCGTACATGCCGTTCGCCGCAAGGGCGCTCAGCTCCATGAACGGAGCACCGGGATCCAGGATTCGATCGATCCGATCGCGAACGAGCATCTTCCCGCGTTCGCGATGTCGCGCAATCGACCGCTCGTCGCCGCCGGCGCCACGCTCGGCCACCCCGGCCGTGCGCGTTCGCAGATCTGCGACGAGGGCCCGCATCGCCTCGGCGTTGGCGCGCGCCTCGAGGCTCGCAGGATCGAGGCGGCTGCGCAGGACGGGCATGGCACGAGTGTATGCCGCCGGGCTTGACCGCTGACCGCGACACGTTGATGATGTATGTGTCATCAGGAGGCTACGCAATGGGAATGGCGTCACGGATGCTCCGGCACGCGAGGCGGACCGCGGGTCTGACCCAGCGGGCCCTCGCCGCCAAGACCGGCGTCCCCCAGGAGACGATCGCCCGGATCGAGTCCGGCCGGGCGGACCCCCGGGTCGCCATGCTCGACCGGCTGCTCGAAGGTTGCGGCCACGGCCTCGAACACCTGCCGCGACTGGGGATCGGGATCGACCGGGCGCAGATCCGGGAGCGCCTGGATCTCAG
The DNA here is from genome assembly GCA_031373765.1 of Chloroflexota bacterium. Taxonomy (GTDB): domain Bacteria; phylum Chloroflexota; class Limnocylindria; order Limnocylindrales; family CSP1-4; genus UBA5189. Next base: position 5,368 of record JANMNF010000255.1, on the reverse strand, counting down.
CCCGGGTGAGCGGCTGGTGAGGGCGATCGAGGAAGATCGGCTGATGCTCGAATTCCGTACGAACCTCAAACGAGTTGCCGAATGACGGAGAGTCCGCGCCTATGACGGAGGGTCCGCGCTTTCAGCCGCGCGAGCTGATCGACCGGCTGACCGTAGCCGGGGTCCGCTTTGTCGTGATCGGTGGTCTCGCAGCGCAGGCTCATGGATCGCCGTCGGCCACGTTCGACCTTGATCTGGTGCCGTCATGGGACGGCGATAACCTCGTCAGGCTCGAGGCGGTCCTCCACGACATCGGGGCGATTCGCCAGGGGCTCCCTCCGGACGCTCCGCCGATGCCGCCGCTGGACGCGCGCACGCTGCGTGCGACTTCGCTGCTCACGCTCAACACCACGTTCGGACGTCTCGATCTCCTGGCCAACCCTGATCCGGGCCTCAACTTCGAGGCGCTGATGCGATCCGCCGAGCTGCGCGATCTGTTCGGCACGCGGATCCGTATCGCATCATTGGACGATCTCATCGCCATGAAACGGGCCGCCGGTCGGCCCAAGGACCGTGTCGAGCTCGAGATCCTCGGGGCACTTCGCGAGGAAATCGACCGCCCAGCGCGCTAGGTGCCATGCCCCGGCCGCCGGCCGGCCCGCCGCCGGATGGCCGCCGGGCGCCTCAGGTCGCGAGCTTAGGGCCGGGCGCTCCGGGCCGGGCGACCCAGGGGCCGGGCGCCCGAAGGCGTCCCGCAACGCCGTCTCGAGGTAGGGCTACGGAACGTGTGGCGGGCATCATCGCTCCGATCCTTTGTGCTACTGTCGCCTAGCAAGTTATGAACCACGAACGCGCTACTGTCAAAGTACAAGTTTCTGACGCAGGCTCGCCCGCGGCAGAGGCCATTCGTCTGCGTCTCGCTGATGCCTGGGGAGCGATGGGTGCGGCGTGGGGCGTTGCGCCGGCGATCGCACGGGTGCACGCCTACCTGATGACGCGTCAGGCGGCACTGACCGAGCGCGAGGTTCGCGAGGCACTCGGTCTCTCCCATCGCGCGGCCAGCCTCGCCCTTGCGGACGCGGAGGCTTGGGGTCTCGTCGAGAAGATCCCGGAACCGCGACGCATCGGCCGACGCGGGCCTGCGGGCGCCGCGTACCAGGCCGTCGGGGATCACTGGCTGTGGTTCGGACGGGTGGTCGCCGAGCGGAAGGTCCGTGAAGGCGATCCGATCATCGACGTCCTCGAGGCCACGTCCCGGGATGTCGCGGAAGCGGCCGCGGCCAATCCTGCGGATCAGGATCTCATCCACCTGACCGAGTGGCTCGCGACGTTCCTGGTATTCGTTCGACTGTTCGACCGGGCCGTAGGGCTGGTTCCTCGGCTGGAACCGCGAGAGCTCGAGCGAGCCCTCCGACTGCTCGGCGAAGCCCCCGACGACACGGTTCTCAGACTCGTAACGTTGCTCGCCGGCCTTCCGGATGACGATGTCCTGGGCCTCGTCGAAACGCTGAGTCACCTGTCGCCGACGGCGGCCCGCCGCGCCACGAAGTTGATGTCGGGGGTCATTCGGACGGTTGGACGCTGACGCAGGTCCTGCCGAGCCTGAACCCAATACGCGAGACCGACCCACAGCCCGAGCCAGCGGCGTTGTGCCTCCCGTTCTTGAGGCGTGGGGCCTCGCGAAGCGCTACAACAAGCGGGTCATTGCGCTCGGCGGGATCGATGTCGTGGTCCCGTCAGGATCCATTACCGCCCTCGTCGGTCCCAACGGTGCGGGCAAGTCGACGCTGATCAAGGCCTGGGTGGGTTTCGAGCGCCCGTCGGCCGGCCGTGTTGCGGTCGCCGGCATCGATCCGTGGGTTGATCGCGTCGGCGCTTTGTCACACATCGGCTACGTATCGCAGACGCCGGCCCTGTATCGCGAACTCAGCGTGGCCGATCACGTGCATCTTGCTGCCGAGCTCCGCGGCGCCCCCTTCGACGAGGCGGTCGCGATCGGTCGCCTGGATGAGCTGGAGATTCCGCTGTCCGCCCGGGCCAACGAGTTGTCGGGAGGTCAGGCAGCGCAGATTGGCCTCGCGCTTGCGCTTGCGACGCGGGCGGACATCCTGCTCCTCGATGAACCGCTGGCAAGCCTCGATCCGCTCGCGCGACGGGAGTTCCTGCACGTCCTCATCGACGGAGTTCGATCCAAAGGGGCCACGGCGCTTCTGTCATCCCACGTGATCACCGACATCGAACAGGCCTGCGACCACCTCATCGTTCTCGGCGCCGGGCGGAAGCTCCTCGATGCGCCGATCGGTCAGGCCATTGCCGCGCACGCCATCGTCGAAGGAGACCAGACCGACAGGCAGGGGGCGGTCGGCACGTTCATCGAGGCCGACGGGACCCGGATTACGCTCGTCGAGTCCCTACCTGCGGAAAGGGAACCTACCGCATCCGCGCGCGGTCTTCGCTCCGCGACTCTCGAAGAGGTTGTCCTCGGTTATCTCGCCTCCGTGCGTCGGAGACGCACATGAGCCCCCGAGCGATCGGCCTGATCGTCAAGCAATTCCGGTTTGAGCTGGTTGTCATCGTCGCGACGTTGCTCCTGATTGCCGCGCTCGAGTTGTTGGTGCTCGTCAGCCTTCCTCGCCTGTCGATCGAGGCCGAGGCGTGCGGTTACGACCCACGATGCGGGCCACTCGTGCTGTTCGTGAGCATACTCAATGGGCTGGGCGGCGCGGCGCCTCCCGTTGCATCCTTCGTCGGCGCCTTTGGCGGTCTCCTCCTGGGCGTCAGCGTTGTCGGGCGCGAAGTCGACCGCGGCACTGCGACGCTCGCCTGGCCCCTCGCGCGCTCCCGTCGCCGGTGGCTGGCACCGAGGGTGATCATCATCGGCACGATCCTGATCCTTGCAGCCGCGGCGCCCGCGCTCCTGGCCGATCTACTTGTGTCGATGTATCGCCCACAGACCCCAGCCAACTCGACCTTCTACATGTTTGAGATGCGTGGATTCCTCCCGATCGGCCGCGATCTTGCGGCGTTCGCGATTGGCGTCCTGGCGGGCGCGGCGTTCGGCAGGGTGCTCCCGGGCCTGCTGCTCGCTCTTGTCCTGGCACCGATCGGCTATATGACACTGAGCCTGGCGACCACTGTGTGGCGGTCCAGTGAGGCGATCGTCGTCGACGGCGGAGACTACGAGACCAACCTCATCTTTGACAGTCGGTTGCGTGATGCTTCGGGCCAGATGCTGACCTGGAATGACGCATACACTCGGGATCAGGGTCCAGATGGGTCCGTTCCGGACGGCTGGCCGGATGCGACGTACACGCAGGTCACGATTGGACTCCCGGGTGATCGCCGACCCGACATCGATCGACGTGAGGCGGCCATGTACGGCGGCATTGCCATCCTGCTGATCGTCGCATCGGCGGCAGTCGTCGATCGGCGGCGCCCGTACTGACCGGCGCCCGGCAAGGCACGGCGCGGCGCGGCTACCACGCCGCAGGCCCTCGCCCGAGGTGCCTTACGTTGCACGTATGAAACTGACGCCCGGACCCCTGTTCGAGCCGAGGTCGCGCTCGTCTCATACGCCCCACGTATGAACGGGGTCATTCGGGGCTGGACTTGGTTGGATTCATACACCGGGGGTATGACAACGGACGGTCAAGGCGCTGAGCTGCTCGTTTCATACGCCCCACGTAACGAGCGACCAGTTTCATACGCCCCACGGAACATTCGGGACTCAACCGGCGCCGTCCCACCGTCCGCGGGCCCAGGCGCCGCGCCACTGCCCACCGTCCGCGGGCCAGGCGCCACTGCCCACGGACCGCCTCGGAGGCCCGCGCCACTGCCCACAGACCGCGTCGGAGGCCCCGCGCAGATTCGTGACTCCCCGCGCGGGCGTGCGATAATCGCGCCGCGTTGCGGCGAACCGGGCGGCTCGAACGGGCGATGACCCCGAGGCAGGCGGACCGGCACTACCGCAACAGGATCTGAGGAAGCAGTCGCAACATGACCGTCGAAACGTCCACCTGGGTTACCAAGAAGGGCCTCGCCCAGATGCTCAAGGGCGGCGTCATCATGGACGTCGTCACTGCGGATCAGGCGAAGATCGCCGAGGATGCCGGCGCCGTTGCCGTCATGGCCCTCGAGCGCGTGCCGTCCGATATTCGTGCTGCCGGCGGCGTCGCCCGCATGTCCGATCCTTCGATGATCGTGGGGATCATGGACGCGGTCAGCATTCCGGTCATGGCCAAGGCCCGCATCGGGCATTTTGTCGAGGCCCAGATCCTCGAGGCGCTCGGCGTCGACTACATCGACGAGTCCGAAGTCCTGACCCCGGCCGACACGGCGAACCACATCGACAAGCACGCCTTCAAGGTGCCGTTCGTGTGCGGCTGCCGGAACCTCGGGGAGGCGATCCGGCGGATCAACGAAGGCGCCGCGATGATGCGGACCAAGGGCGAGGCCGGCACCGGCAACGTCGTCGAGGCAGTCCGCCAGCTGCGCGACGTGCTCGCCGAGATTCGCCGTCTCCAGGGCATGCGCGAAGACGAATTGTTCGTGGCCGCCAAGGAGCTCCAGGCGCCGTACGAGCTGGTGAAGCAGATCGCCAATGACGGGCGCCTGCCGGTCGTCAACTTCGTCGCCGGTGGCATCTCGACTCCGGCCGACGCGGCCCTCGTCATGCAGCTCGGCGCCGAGGGCGTGTTCGTGGGATCCGGCATCTTCAAGAGCGAGGATCCGGCCCGGATGGCCAACGCCATCGTCCAAGCCACGACCCACTTCGACGATCCCAAGATCCTCGCCGAGGTCAGCAAGGGCTTGGGCGCACCGATGCGCGGCATCTCGATGGACCAGCTTGCCGAGTCGGATCGGCTGGCCAGTCGGGGTTGGTAGGTCTCCGCGCCGGCGACGGCGAGGTGCGACCGATGCGGATCGGGGTTCTCGCCGTCCAGGGGGCGTTTGCCGAACACATGACGGTTCTTGGCGCCATCGGCGTCGAGGGCGTCGAGGTGCGTCTGCCCACCGATCTCGATGGCGTCGCCGCGTTGATCCTTCCGGGTGGTGAATCGACCGCCCAGCGCCGGCTCATCGATCGATGGGGCCTGCGCGAGCCGATCCTGGATCTGGCCCGATCAGGCGCGCCGCTGTTCGGCACATGCGCGGGGATGATTCTGCTGGCCAAGGACATCGTGGATGGCGATGAGCCCGTTCTCCCACTCCTCGATGTCGGCGTCCGGCGCAACGCGTTCGGGCGCCAGCTGGACTCGTTCGAGGCGGAGATCTCGGTGCCGATGCTCGGCGACCAGCCCGTTCACGGCATCTTCATCCGAGCGCCGATCGTCGAACGCACCGGGCCCGGGGTCGACGTCCTCGCCACGCTCGACGATGGCCGGATCGT
>JANMNF010000245.1:0-7750 GCA_031373765.1 Chloroflexota bacterium | reverse complement strand
TCTGGAGCGTCAGCTCGCCTCGGGCAACCTGCTGGCCCAATCGCTTCCGCTTCTTGGGATCCTCGATCTTCATCAGCTCGTAGGCGTGGGACAGCGTGTCTTTGCGCAAGGACACCAGCTCCCGGACGTCGTCCGGGGCACCCGCCAGGCGGAGGCGGTTCTCGAGGTACCCCTTGTCCTTGCCCAGCTTCTGAGCAAGCTTCCGGACCGAGTAGCCATGCTCGTGGACCATGCGATCGAACCTCGCTGCTTCCTCGAGCGGGGAGAGGTCCTCGCGCTGGAGGTTCTCGATGATCGAGATCTCGAGAGCCGTGTCGTCGTCAATGTCTTCGACGAGCGCGGGGATCGTATCGAGGCCGGCTGCCTTTGAGGCACGCCATCGACGCTCGCCGGCGATCAGCTGATACTCGTTGTTGCCGCGTGGCCGGACGAGGATCGGTTGCAGAACGCCATGTTCCCGAATCGATGCGGTCAGTTCGGCAAGCGCCGCAGGATCCATCGCAAGTCTGGGCTGCTCGGCATTCGGCGAGATCTGGTCGACGGGAATCACGCGAACGCCCGATGTATGGCCGATGCGATCCTGCGAGAGGAGGCTGAGGATGGCGGGGGAGAGCTCTCGCTCTTCCGAAAGGCGACGCGCCGCAACGGCGCGGAAATCGGTTCTAGCCAAGGTCGATGACCTCCCGGGCAAGCTCGCGATACGTCCGTGCTGCGTCGGTGTAACCCGCGTAGCTGGTAATCGGACGCCCCGCAAGCGGTGCCTCGCCGAGTTTTACGGTATTCCGGATGATCGATGCGAAGACATGGTGATCGCCGACGGCGCGGAGTTCGTCGAGCATGTCCTTCGCGAGATTCGTCCGCCCGTCATAGAACGTCGGCAGCAGCCCGAGGATCTTGAGCTTCCGGTTGAGCTTGAGGCGGATCGTGTTGATGACCTTGACCAGGTTGTTCAGACCCTTCATCGCGTAGAACTGGGTCTGGACCGGAATGATCACTCCATCCGCGGCAACCAGACCGTTGACGGTCAGCAGGCCGAGGTTGGGCGGGCAATCGATCAGCGCGTAGTCGTAGCGATTCTTGAGCTTTCCCTCGAGCGCGTCGCGCAGGATCCCCTCGCGCCCGAGCATCGTGAACAACTCACCCTCGGTCGCGGCGAGATCGATGTGCGCCGGCACGACATCGATGTGCTCGGTTTGCGTCGTCACGATCACCTGATCGACGGTGGCGCGTCCGACGAGGACATCGGCCATCGAGAGTTCGATGCTGTTGAGATTGATGCCGAGTCCCGCGGTGAGATTTGCCTGCGGGTCCATATCGATGCACAGGACTCGGAAATTCTCCTCCGCCAGCGCGCCCGCCAGATTGATCGTCGTCGTCGTTTTGCCGACGCCGCCCTTCTGGTTCGCAATTGCAATTACGTTGGTCACCGGAGAAACACCTCGGATGGGCGACGATTGGAGCGCTGGCTGCGCGTCGGTCGATCCGCACCAGTGGGGAGCGACCTTCAAATCCTACTCCAGGCCGCCCGTTGTCCGGTGGGTGACTTATCCACAGGTTGAGGCACTTGTGCACCGAACTGTGGATTACCGGGGCGGTGTGTCCCCGTCGTAATCCGGGGCGATTCCGACGATTCGGCTGCGAGTTTCAGTGAAGCGAGTCGGGCGGTGTCTAGAATGAGTGTCCGGTCATCGATCAATTCGCGCGGTGTCCTTGCGCAAAGACAGATGACTTCGCTCCTTCGCAATTGCATCGACCAATCGAACAGGAGACGAATCGTGCCATCAAACGCCGAGCGTCTGAACCGACTCGCCGAGATGCGCGCCGAATCCGTCATGGGCGGCGGTCAGGCGCGAATCGATCGCCAGCACGAGGTCGGCAAGCTGACGGCCCGCGAACGGATCGATCTCCTCGTTGACCCGGGCTCCTTCGTCGAACTCGACGCGTTTGTGAAATCGCGGTCGGCAGAAGCCGGGCCGGACCAGCCGCACTATCTCGGGGACGGTGTGGTGACCGGGCACGGAATGATCGACGGCCGACTGGTGTTCGTCTTCAGCCAGGACTTCACAGTATTCGGCGGGTCACTGTCCGAGGCCTACGCCGAGAAGATCTGCAAGATCATGGATCTGGCGATGAATGTCGGCGCACCGATCATCGGCCTCAATGACTCAGGTGGCGCGAGGATTCAGGAGGGCGTCGTTTCGCTCGGCGGCTATGCCGATATCTTCCTGCGAAATGTGATGGCATCGGGAGTTGTCCCCCAGATCTCCGTGATCATGGGCCCGTGTGCCGGGGGGGCGGTCTACTCTCCCGCGATCACCGACTTCACGATCATGGTGGAAGGAACGAGCTACATGTTCGTGACCGGGCCGAATGTCGTGAAGGCCGTGACGCACGAAGAGGTCGATGCGGAATCCCTCGGGGGGGCGTCGGTCCACACGTCGCGGAGTGGGGTCGCCCATCTCGCGGCAGCCGATGAGTCCGACGCGCTCGACGCCGTGCGACGGATTCTGTCCCACCTCCCGCAGAACAATCTCGAGACGGCCACTGTCGCCCCGACGAAGGACCCGTCCGATCGCATGGACGCGGAGCTCGATGGCGTCGTGCCCGATGATCCACAGAAGCCGTATGACATGCATGACGTCATCACCGGTGTCGTAGATGACGGCGAGTTTCTCGAGATCCAGCCAGCGTGGGCTCCGAACATCCTGGTCGGCTTCGCGCGGCTTGGTGGGCGGAGCATTGGAATCGTCGCTCAGCAGCCATCGGTTCTCGCCGGGGCGCTCGACATCGACGCTTCGACGAAGGCAGCCCGATTTGTCCGTACCTGTGACTGCTTCAACATCCCCATCGTCTCGTTCGTTGATGTCCCGGGATTTCTGCCGGGAGTCAGCCAGGAGCACGGGGGAATCATCAAGCACGGCGCGAAGTTGCTCTACGCCTATGCCGAGGCCACGGTCCCCAAAGTGACGGTCATCACGCGCAAGGCATATGGCGGTGCATACGATGTCATGAGTAGCAAGCACATTCGCGGCGACATGAACTTCGCCTGGCCAACGGCGGAAATTGCGGTGATGGGTGCCGAGGGCGCCGTCAACGTCATCTTCAAGGACGCCATCGCAACTTCGAAGGATCCGGCCGCAGAACGGGCGCGACTCATCGCGGAGTACGAGCGAGAATTTGCCCATCCATACATCGCAGCCGCGCGGGGATACGTCGACGATGTTTTCCGGCCGTCGGAGACGCGGCCTCGACTGATCGGCGCCCTCAATATGCTTGCCAACAAGCGCGCAACGAACCCGCGGAAGAAGCATGGCAACATTCCGCTCTGAGGCCAGCCGAGATCCGTCTTTGCGCAAAGACGATCCGACCGCAGCGCCGTTCCGACGTGTCCTGATTGCCAATCGAGGCGAGATGGCCGTTCGCATCATTCGCGCCTGTCGAGAGATGGGGATGGAATCGGTTGCCGTGTATAGCGACGCGGATGCCACGGCGGCCCATGTCCGTCTAGCCGACGTGGCGGTCCGTATCGGGCCGGCGGCCCCCAGCGACAGCTACCTGCGAATCGACGGGATCGTCCGGGCGGCGCTTGAGACCGGATCGGAAGCGGTTCATCCAGGCTATGGCTTCCTGTCCGAGCGGGCGGCATTTGCGCGCGCGGTCATCGCCGCGGGCCTCGTCTTCGTGGGGCCGGACCCCGACACAATCGAAGCAATCGGGGACAAACTTCATGCCCGTCGGCTGGCCCGGGACGTCGGGGTCGAGGCGGTACCGGGATCTCTCGAACCCGCGGTGATCGAGAGCCCGGACCAGGTTGCCGCGATCACGGCCGAAGCCGAGGAGATCGGGTTTCCGCTGCTGGTCAAAGCGGCGGCCGGCGGCGGCGGTCGCGGGATGCGGCGAGTCGAATCGATCCGCGAGCTGGTGGAGGCTTTGGCAGACGGTTCCCGGGAAGCGGCCTCGGCATTCGGAGATGGCGCCGTCTATCTCGAGCGGGAAGTGCGTCCGGCACGGCACATCGAGGTCCAACTCCTCGGCGACGCGACCGGCAATGTCATTGCGATAGGGGAGCGGGATTGCTCGCTCCAGCGGCGCCACCAGAAGCTTGTGGAGGAAGCCCCTGCTCCGGGACTCACCGGCGCCGATCGTGAACGCCTCCACGAGTTGGCCATTCGGGTCGCGCGTGCGGCAGGGCTCAAGAACGCGGCGACGGCTGAGTTCCTGCGTGGCCCCGATGGGTCGTTCTACTTCCTGGAGGTCAACACCCGCCTCCAGGTCGAGCACGGGGTCACGGAACTGGTCTCCGGCTTGGACATCGTCCGAGAACAATTCAGTCTCGCCGCAGGGTTGCCCCTGTCCGTTGCGGCCATCGAGGCGGCCGCTCGAGCGACCGACCCCCATGGGCACGCGATCGAAGTCCGAGTGAGCGCCGAGGATCCCGGTCGGGACTTCGCTCCGACGCCCGGCCAGCTGACGGGTTGGGTGATGCCGAGTGGCCCGGGCGTCCGCGTCGATACCGCACTCGGCGCTGGGGATCAGGTTCCTGCCGAGTACGACAACCTCATGGCCAAGATCATGGTCCACGCCGGCACCCGGGACGAAGCCATCGACCGGCTGCGCCGGGCCATCGATGAGACGGAGATCGGGGGTATCCAGACGACGCTCCCATTCCACCGATCCGTGGCTCGCGACCCATCGTTCCGGTCGGGCGAGGTCCACACCGAGTGGGTGGCCGAGCACTGGGACGGTGCCGCGGAATTCAGGCGCGCGGCCGGTCTGGCGATGCTCGCGGCCGGAATAGCCGCGGTTGAACGGGATCCCTCGAGCGGACGAGCAGCCGGACTGACGTACCGCCCCAGCGATGCAACGAACACCGGGCGGGCCGGGGGCTTCCAGGGCGGGTGGCGTGCTGCCGGTCTCGAGGATGGCGTCGATCGGTGGCCACGGTGAGCAGAGGGCGACGCGCCGAAGGCGCAAACGGGGCAGGGGATCGGGATGACCGATCCGGTGGCAGGCCGGGCCGAGCGGTCCGCGCCAGCCTCGCGCCAGCGTCCGCCCATGCCGGCCTCGAAGAGATCAGCGTCGAAGTCGATGCAGATGAGGGAGCTATCGCCGTCGATGGAGTGACCGTCCAGGCCACGATCCGGCGCTTCGATTCGGAGCGGTCCGAACTGGCAATGGAAGATTCGATCGTCCGCGTCCTCGACCGCGCTTCACCGACGCAGCCCCGGGATGCAGGCATCGTGCGGCGCGAAGTACTCGTCGACGGCTGGCGCGTGGTCGTCGACCTGGAACCTGCGGCGAGGGCGGCGCTCCGCGCCCGAGCGCGACGGGGTGCCACCCCCGGGACCAAGAGCGGCCCCGCCGAAGTCCGGACCATGATTCCGGGCGTAGTCGTCGCCGTGCCCGTGGCCGCGGGTGATAGGGTCAGCGCCGGACAGAAGCTCGTGGTCGTCGAGGCCATGAAGATGCAGAACGAAATCCTCGCGCCCCGCGACGGAGTCATCGATCGAGTCAACGTGGTTACCGGCGCGAGGATTGAGGTGGGTGACGTCCTCCTCGTAATCAGCTGACAGCAGGGAGGGTGCGTGGCCGAGGGACAGGATCCAGGACGAGACCGCTGGCGAAGCGGCACCCGCGCTCGTTCGCTCAAGGGCGCTGCCGAGCGTCGCGAGGGCTTCGAGACGTCATCGGGGCTCGAGATTCGGGACCTCTATACCCCGGCTGACATCGGCGCCCTCGATGAGGATCGCGATCTCGGGCGACCCGGGGAATTTCCGTTCACCCGCGGGGTCCAGCCGACGATGTATCGGAGCCGGTTCTGGACGATGCGCCAGTACGCCGGATTCGCGACGGCGGCCGAGACCAACGCCAGGTTCCGCTATCTCCTCGAGCAAGGCCAGACCGGCTTGTCCGTCGCGTTCGACCTGCCGACGCAGATGGGCTTCGATTCGGATGCTCCGGAGGCGGCGGGGGAGGTCGGCAGAGTCGGCGTCCCGATCGCAAGCCTGGCCGACATGGAGGTGCTGTTCGATCAGATTCCGCTCGGACAGGTCTCGACTTCGATGACGATCAATGCCACGGCCGCGACGCTCGTCGCGCTGTATGTCGTCGCCGCCGAACGACAGGGAGTCGCGCGCGACCAATTGTCGGGCACGGTCCAGAACGACATCCTCAAGGAATACGTGGCCCGCGGGACCTGGATCTATCCGCCTGCGCCGTCGATGCGCCTTGTCACGGACATCTTCGAGTTCGGGGCGCGTGAGCTGCCGAAATGGAACACGATCTCGATCAGCGGCTACCACATGCGGGAGGCCGGGGCGACCGCCGCTCAGGAACTGGCGTTCACCCTCGCGGATGCCATTGCCTATGTCGATGCGGCGCTGGCCCGGGGCCTGGCGATCGACGACTTCGCGCCCCGGCTCAGCTTTTTCTTCGCCGCGTGGTCCGAACTGTTCGAGGAAGTCGCCAAATTCCGCGCCGCGCGCCGGATGTGGGCAACGATCGTTCGGGATCGGTTCAAGGCCCAGAACCCGCGCTCCATGGCCTGCCGGTTCCACGTCCAGACGGCCGGCAGCTCCCTGACCGCCCAATCCGTCGACAACAACGTGGTTCGAACCACGCTCCAGGCGCTCGCGGCCGTCCTTGGCGGCGCCCAGAGCCTGCATACGAACTCACGCGACGAAGCACTCGCGCTCCCGACCGAGGAGTCGGTACGCCTCGCCCTTCGAACGCAGCAGATCATTGCCCACGAGGCCGGCGTGGCCGAGACGCCCGACCCGCTGGGAGGATCGTGGTTCGTGGAGTCGCTCACGAACGACCTCGAGGAGGCGGCGTACGCCTACCTCGCCGAGATCGACGCCATGGGCGGGACCCTTGCCGCGCTCGACGCGGGGTTCCAGCAGCGGCAGATCCAGGAATCGGCCTATCGAACCCAACGCAACGTGGACGACGGCACCCAGGTCGTGGTCGGGGTCAATCGGTTCCGGGACGAGGCGACGACCACGCCGCCCACGCAGCGCATCGATCCGGAAGGGGAGCGCCGGCAGGTCGAGGGACTCCAGCGCGTCCGCGCCGAACGAGATCCTGCGGCCTGGGAGGCCTCGATGCGCAGGCTCGATGACGCCGCACGGGGCTCGGACAACCTGATGCCCCCGATCATTGAGGCCGTTCGCGCCTATGCGACGGTCGGGGAGATCGCCGACCACCTCCGGGCCACGTGGGGCGTCCACCGCGAACTGATCACCGTCTGACGGGTGGGAGCGAGACCATGAAGCAACCGGGCCGAATCCACCACATCGCGGTGATCGTGCCATCCATCGAGGACTCCCTTGGCCTCTATCGGGACCAGCTCGGGATGCCGCTCGAGACGATCATGGACATCCCCACGGATCGGGTCCGGATCGCCTTCCTTGGGGTGGGGGAATCGAAGGTTGAACTCGTCGAGCCGACCGATGACAGCACCGGGGTGGCCCGGTTTCTGGCCAGCAAGGGCCCCGGGTTCCATCACGTCTGCTACGAGGTGGCCGACCTGACCGAGGAACTCACGCGGCTGGCGATCGATGGCATCGAACTGATCGACAGCGCCCCTCGACGCGGCGCAGAGGGTCCCGTGGCGTTCCTCCATCCTCGTTCGTGCGGCGGGGTGCTCGTGGAGTTGATCGAGGCTCCCGGTGGCCCGGCATGGATATCGCTCGGGATGACGGCACCGAAGGTCGGCTGAACCGCCTCCGCTGCAGGCCAGCCGAACCAC
>JANMNF010000201.1:0-8442 GCA_031373765.1 Chloroflexota bacterium | reverse complement strand
GCTGCCGACAAGCGCCTCCGCGAGCGGACGCCGCGCCGGCGCGCGTTGGAGGGGCGATCCATCAGCACCAGCGAATATTCGCGGTGCGGCCGGTCAACATGCAAGTCGCAGGTTCCGGAGGATGCTCGGGCGAGGTTCCGGCCCGGGTTCGGGCGCGACTCACGGTTCCACGAGGGCCCCATCGTGCAGCTCGACGATGCGGTCGGCCACATCCATCATCAGGGGATCGTGCGTCGCCACGACCGCGGTGATCCCCTCCGCCCGGACGACCTCACGCAGGACCAGCATGATCCGATGCCCGGTCTCCGAGTCCAGTTGACCGGTCGGTTCATCGGCGAGGAGCAGCTTCGGGCGGTTCGCGAGGGCGCGGGCAATCGCGACACGCTGCTGCTCGCCACCCGACAGTTCGTGCGGACGATGTCGGGCCCGTTCATGGAGCCCTACGATCTCGAGCAGTTCCGCAACCCGACGGTCCCGCTCGCGCGGGTCGGCACGAACGAGTCGGAGGGGCACCTCGACGTTCTCCGCGGCGGTCAGGATCGGGACGAGACCGAAGGACTGGAAGATGAACGCGATCGTCCGTCGCCGGATGTCGACGAGTTGGCTCTCGTCCATGGCCGAGATTTCGTTCCCGTCAACGACAACGGATCCCGAAGTCGGCCGATCCAGTCCGCCGAGCAGGTTGAGGAGCGTCGTCTTGCCGCTCCCGGATCTCCCGCGTACCGCCAGCAGCTGCCCGCGTCCCACCGCCAGATCGATGCTGCGGAGCGCATGGACGATGCCGTCGCCGGACGGATAGTCGCGGGTCAGCGAAGTCGCCCGGACGAGCGCGTCCGATGGACGGGTCGGGGCTCGCCGCGAGGTCAGGTCGGCGGTCATGCGGGCGGCTCCTCTCGATTCTCGTCCGGCCAGACGCCAACGTGATCGTCTTCCAGGCGAAGGCGCACCCGGCGCTTCAGCTCGAGCGCCTCGACGTGCGCCTTGGGCAGCTGAAGACGCCCGGCTCGATCCAGGACCGCGAACTCCTCGGCCACGATCCTGTGATCCCCTTCCTCGGTCTGCTCGGTCCGTCGGAACGTCTCCGTGCTCGTGCGGCCGTCCCGGATGGAAACCGTGCGCTGCACCTGTTCCGACACCTGCGAATCGTGGGTGACGATGACGATCGTGGTCCCAAGGTCCGCATTGACCTGCCGGAGCAGGCCGAAGATCTCGGCCGATGTCGCGCTGTCGAGTTCGCCGGTGGGCTCGTCCGCCAGCAGCACGTTGGGCTGGTTGGCAAGGGCCACGGCGATCGCCACGCGTTGCTGCTCGCCGCCCGAGAGGCGGTCAGGCCGATGGTTGGCCCGACCCGCCAGGCCGACGGTCTCGAGGAGCGCGAGTGCTCGGGCTCCGCGATCTCTGGCTCCATCGAGGATCATCGGCATCTCGACATTCTCGCGCGCCGTGAGATACGGCAGGAGGTTTCGCGCGGTCTGCTGCCAGACGACGCCGACCACGTTGCGCCGATAGCGGGTCCGTTCGCGGCGTCCCATCTGGCCCAGGTCGTGTCCGTCGACGACCGCACGTCCAGCCGACGGCGCGTCGAGTCCCCCGAGGATATTGAGCAACGTCGACTTGCCCGAGCCCGAGGCGCCGACGATGGCGACGATCTCGCGATGCTCCACCAGGAGATCGAGGCCCTGGAGCGCCACGACCTCGAGATCGGCGACCTTGTAGATCCGTACGAGGTTGTCACAGGCAATGAGCGCTCCGTCCCCGAATTTCGGGCGCATCTGAGGCGCGAACGGCAGCCGTGGCGCGGGATCAGCGGCGACCGGTGCCGAGACGGTTGTGGTTGCGGCACGAGCGGCCGTCGGAAGCTCCTCGATATCCGGGGCGTCCTCGGAGCGCGGGCGGGTCGGTTGGAAGTCGCTCATTCGAACCCTCGTCGTAACGCGGCAATCGGCGCCGCTCTCCGTTGCATCCAGGAGCCAAGACCGAGGCCGACGGCGACCACGGCGACAATACCGGCGAGCACCAGCAGAAGTTGAGCCGGTTCGAGTCCGATCGAGACGCTCGGTGCCGATCCGACCAATGCCTCGATCCCGAGGCCCTCTCGCAGGATGCTGAGCAAACCGATGCCAAGGCCGACACCGGCGAGGAACGCCATGGTCACGGTTGGGCCGTGTTCAACAAGGACCAGTCCGGTCGCTTGTCGGCGGGTCAGGCCGAGGGTCCGAAGGTGCGCGACCTCGCCGGCGCGGGCCGCGCCCGCGAGCGCCAAAGCCGCCGCCACGGCGAGCACTGCGTACGCCATTGCCAGGACTGTAGCGGCCGTGAAGCCGGCAATCACCGCCTGGACCGCCGGCGATTCGCGAAGATTGCGCGTGACGTCGGCGCGGGCGGTCACGATGGCCCCGATCGGGACCTGGTCTCGAACTGCGACGCGGATCGCGTCGCCACTGGCATCCGACGCGCGGAGAAAAGCGACCGACGGCCGCAGCCGGATGTCCGGGAGCAGGGCCGTGATCTGGTCGCGCGAGGCCAGCACGTAGAACCCGGACGCGGACAGTGACGGAAGCTCGTCTCGAACCGCAACGACCTGCACGGCAACCAGGTGACCCTCGAGCGTGATTCTGGACGAAGCGCCGAGCTTGAGTCCGTCCGGCCGATCGGCGATCGCGCGCGAGACCACCACGGGGATCACGGCGGGATTGGCCGCGAACAGGTCGACCGGCAGATCCGCGTCCGCCGGGGTCCCGGCCACGACGCGATCGTAGTCATCGGCCGCCACAGCCACGAAGTCGGCACGGATGTTGCGCGGACCCACCGTCACCGTCGAGCGATAGGCGAACGCCGAGGCCTCGACGCCGGGCAGGGCAGCCGGGTCGAAACCGGACCGCAGAGCGCCGACGCTGTCGTCGACCCGATACGCGGCGCCGACGGTGCGCCATGCCGCTACCTCCGAGACGCGTTCGATGTGAACAAGAACCGCGGCGCCGAATGTGGCGATCGTGGCGGTAGCGAGAAGGACCACGAGGATGGCGCCCGAGGTCGCGGCCTGAGCCGAGTGTCGCAGAGCCAGGAATGGGACCAGGTCCCTGCGTCGGCGCGCCAGCCATGCGACCAGCCGAACTGGAACTGGAAGGAGTCGCACGGCGATCACGCCCGCGGCAACCCCGATGAGGGCTGGGACCACCGCCAGGAGCGGGTCCGCCTGCGGCAATTGCCCAGCCGTGGTGGCGCCTCGAATGCCGCGATCGCGCAGGAGCACGGCGCCGCCGACCGCGAGGACAACCAGGAGACCCTCGAGGGCGAGGCGGCGTGCCGTCGGCGCCCGCGGCACGCTCGGTTCGCGACCGGCTCCGAAGCCCTGTCGGCCGGTGCCCGGGACGGTCGCGACTACCAGCAGGGCGACCGCCGACAGCGCGACGGCCGAAGCTGCCACGACACTCGGAACGACCGAATCGGCTGGCACCAGGACGATCGCGAGGAGCGTCGCGGCCACGGAAGCCGGCGCGGACATCAATGCACCCTCGGCGGCGACAGCCACGACGACCTGTGCCAGGGACGCGCCGCGCGCGCGCGCCAGGGCGAGCGCCGAACGCCGCCGCTGCGCGGCGAAGATTGAGACGAGCCCGAGCGCCGCAGCGGCAATCACGGCAGGCCCGAGGACCCCCAGCGATAGCAGGGCGGATGCCGAGGTCCACTGGCCCAGAAACGTTGCGAGGATGGCGCGGAGTCCAGTCCGAAGACCGATTGGCTGGGTGAATGTGACATTGACGGACGGGTAGGAGACCTCGAGGCGCTTCAGATCCTGGAGCGTCGGGGCAACTGCTGCGGCGGAGAGGCGCGTTGGATCGATGTACTCACGGAACGTGTAACGCAATGGAAGAGAGGCCGGGTCCGTGGCCCTGAGCAGCGGCACATAGGCCTCGGGCGCGAGCAGGGCGAGCGTGTCGGTGATCCGCAGGTCACCGCCCGGCGCCCGAATCGACGGGCGATCGACCTCGAGACCTCCCAGCCACCACGGGTCAGTGGGGTCGTTGACCTCGTAGGTCCCGACAATCGTGACGCCCATGACCAGCGGGCGGCCCCGACCGACCAGAGGATCTGAGCCATCGAGTACCAGCATCAGGGTGTCACCGACATCGACGCCGATCGCGGTGGCGGTCATGGTCGACAGGGCAACCTCGAAGAAGGTGACCCGCCGCGGGATGGCCTCCGGCGACGTTCGATCGGGCGCGTGGACGGTGTCGCCGGTAGGCCATCGCCCGGCCCGGAGCGTCAGGTGCGAGATCGCGTCGGGCTGAACGCGAAGGCGCATCGTCGCTGGGTCGCCGATGACCTCGGGAAGCATGGATCGGCCAGAGTCGATCGACCACGATCGATCCGTCACCAGGGCGGCCACGGAATCCGGCAATAACTCGTGGACCTGATCCGATATCGCCTGCACCGCCGCGAGAGGGTCGCCCCCACCCGTTTCGAATCGGTCCTCGCGCAGCCACTGGAGGTTGCGCTGTGCGGGCTCGGCGCGTCGGATGGATTCGAAAAGTGCGCCGTCGGCAACCCGAGCCTCGAGCCGCGGCGCGGCAGCGGCCGCGAGGGCTGTTGCGAATACGAGGACGGCGAGCCCGACGGCCGACAGGCGTTCGTCTCGCAACCGCCGAAGCGACGATCTGACCCAGGCGATCATTCGTCACGACCTCGAAGGACGTCGCCGACACGAACCTGAAGGAGTTGCCGTCGCAGGACGAGGATCGTGAGCACGAACACCACGCTCGCGACCACCAGCACCGGCGCCATCGCCGTCAACGGCAGCTCAACGATGGGTGATGGAATCGCCGGCGCCCCGTTCGAGGTCAGGGTCGAGACCGGCAGGACGACATACGCCAGGAGCGCTCCGAGGAGGAGTCCGCCGCCCGTCCCGATCACCAGGAGGAAGGCATTTTCCAGCCACAACCAACCGGACAGGTCGCGGGCCGACAGACCAAGCGCGCGCAGCAGCGCGAACTCGCCGAGTCGCTCCCGGGTGGAGATCGTGGCGGCAACGACGAAACCGATCGCCGCAAAGAGCATCGCCGCCACGGACCCGAGGCTGAGAACACCGATGACCCCGAGGGGCACGGGATCCGAGAGCAGGCTCTGCTCGCGACTCGGACGAGAAAACAACGCGGCTGCGGGATCCACCGTCGCGCGAATCGAGGCCGCGACGGCATCCGCCGACGGCGTGGCAATCCACCACTCGGTCGGGTTGGAAATGAAGGATGCCGTCGCGAACCGCGCAGCGACGAGGGTCGGGCCGTCCATGACCAGGAACGGCAGGGTCGGATCCAGGGTCGGGAAGGTCTCGGCAACGCCGATGATCCGGACGGGGCGTGTTCCGTCGAACGTTGCAGTGATCGTATCCCCGACGGCGGACCCGGTGCCCTCGAGGAACGTACGGCTGGCAATCGCCGCGACGGGGGCGGTCGGCGCCGCGACGGCCAACCGCAATACGGTCAGGGTGCCCGCGAAGAGCGGATCGATCGCTACGTCACCCTCGCCAACGTTGACGCGCCATGGCGCCCCGGACGCGGGCCGAGCGGGCGTGGATGGCTGGTTACCGTAGACCACGCGCCAGCGCCAACCCGGATCATCGGGTTCGAGGCCGGCGCTGACCCAGTCGCCAGAGGCCAAAAGGCGGGGGTCGCTCGCCGAGGTCTCGATAGCGGCGACTTCAATCGTGCCGGTCGCTCCGAAGCCCGCGGGCGCCACCAGACTCAACTCGATGGCCTCGAGCCGGATCGGACGGGTCATCGCAGCCGGCAGCTCGAAGCTCATCGGCTGGTCGTCGCCCGAGAGGAACCCCGAGCCCCCCGCGGTGACCCGGAACAGGCGTCCATCGCCATCCGAGATCACGAATCCAACCCGGGCGCCCGCGAATGTCGTGAGGTCGGGCGGCTCGACCCCGGGATCGTAAAAGGCCGCCTCGAACTGCGTGGTCAACAGGATCCGCAGTTGCTGGGCACCATCGGGCAGCTGCACCCCGATTGGTTCCGGGCGCGCCGCGGCCAGCGTCGCCAGCAGCGCTGCCCGATTCGCGCCGTCGCTGTTGGGGGTATCGGTCACGATCGAGGCGGCGCGCGCTGCGTCGACGGCGAGCAGCGGGCCGCCGCGGACCGCGCGGCCGGAATCGACGGTCAGGCGATCGACGGCCATCACGGATTTCGAGTCTTCGATGCCGCGAAGGGAGGCCGAGATCGTCAGGTTCGACACGGCGCGCTGGGACGGGACGATTCGCAGGTCGGCGCCCGTCTGGTATGCGGCCTGGTCGCCCTGGGAGCGCGTCCACGTGGCCACGTGCGCGGTGGCGAACGTTCCGAGCGCCGCAGCCAGCATGAGGAGCAGGGCCGAGCGGGTGTAGCGAAGCGGCCGGCGAGCAATGCCGCGCCCGCCCATGGCGCCGACCAGCCCTCGGTTCCGTTGCAGGATCCGTTCCGCGAGCTCGGCGAAACGCGGGATGATCCGGGTCGCCACGACGGCACCGGCCAGGAGACCGATCCCGGGCGCCGCAACGAGCAGCGGATCGACCCCGAGTACGCCGCGAGCATCGCGGGTGAGCGGCGCGCCGTAGATCCGGAGCTGCCACAACGCAATGCCGGCCGCCACGACCAGCGCGAAGTCGAGCCCGAGGCGTTGAGCCAGGGTCCGACCGGTCTGGCGTGAGATCGCGGCGCGAACGCCGGCCAGACTGCCGAGGCCGCCGAGCATGGGGATCGTCAGGGCCATCATGCATGCCAGCCCGGTCACCACGTCGATGACGATCGCATCAGTGTTCAGGGTCACGTCCGACCCGATGCCGGAGCTCGCGAGCGCCCCGTTGCTGCCAAGCCAGCGGACAGCGCCGAGGGCAAGGAAGGGCGCAGCGGCAACCGCGAGACCCGCCAGGAGGCTCGCCTCGAATAGGGTCATCAGGGCGAGGTGGAGGGAGGAGGCCCCGCGTGATCGCATCAGAGCCGTTTCGGCCCGGCGGCGATCCGCCAACATGCCGGCGACGAGGATGATCGCGTAGGCAGCGAGGACCGCGAACTGGAGCACGAGGAGACGAACCCCGGTCCGGCTCACCAGGGCCGACCGGGTCACGGCTGTCAGGATGTCGCCGAGTCGTGTCTCGACGCGGATCTGGGTTCCGGGCAGGGCCGCGGCGAGTCGCGCTGCCAGTGAGTTGGCGCTGGTGCGGATGGGGTCGAGGTCGTCGATTTGGAGGCCCGTAGTATCCAGCAGGGCGCGCCACTCGAGCGTTCGGTGCGATCCGAATGTGCCCGGCTCGAGGTCGGCAGATGGCACGATCAGCGGACCGACGGTCGTAAAACTGCCGATCGTGTTGGCGCCATCGATGTCCTGGGGGTCGCCGAGCCAGTAGGGATCGTTCGGATCTGCGCTCCAGGTCCCAACAATTGCGATGCGAACGTGGATCGACGAATCCAGTCGACCGACGAGCTCGAGTTCATCGCCCGGACGGACGCCCAGAGCGGACGCGGAACCCAGCGACAGCGTGGCTTCGTGGATCGCGGCGCCGGCTACGGCCCAGCGTCCTTCGACGATCGCGGCGTGGCGCTCGATGCCCTCATAGGCGGCGAGTCCGATCAGGGTCGTCACGGTTGCGGGATCGACCCCTGCCACAGCGAACGGATCAGCGCGGTCGATCGTCGCGATCTCCCCGCCGGAACGCTCGATCGTGCGCGCCAGCTCGGAGCGGACGGATCCGTCGAGGCCCGCGACGGCGGGTGCCAGCGTCGTGGTGTGGACCACGATTGCCCTCTCGGCCACGGGCGATTCGTTGATGGCCGCCCGAATGCCACCGAGGGCGACCGTGTCGCCGTACAGGGTTCCCGCAGTCAGCAGGGTCGTGGAACACAGGAGTAGTGCCCAGGCGGCGGCCACGATGGCCCAATCCGCGCGGAGCCGCACCACTACCGTGCGCCAAAGGCCGATCGACCGCAGCAGCGCGACCTCCCTCGTGGATCAGGCATCGCCCGTCCGTGGCTGCTCGACGTGTCGGGGCAGGCAGGCCGCCGACGCCGCGGCGAAGCACCGGGCACTATCAGGTTACGCGCGACATCCCCAAAAGGTTCCGGCCAGGTCGCGACCGGCCGACATTGAAAACTGTGCAATCGACGAGTCGCGAACGACTATCGAGGGGCGTTGACGAGCCTCGTGACAGCTACTGTCATCGTGGGCATCACGATCACGAACTTGCCGGCGAGCGCTGTTGACCAGGCGACCGGAGCGCCGGGGCTACCGGTTACCGCGTCGCCCGCGTCACCGCCGCCGGACTCGGGGCTGATGGCGTCCCCGGGCACTCCATTTCGCGCCGCCCGGGGGACGAATTGCCGCCCCAGCGCTACGAGGGAGAGTGCCTCACGCGGCTTCGGGCTCGGTCCCCAGGCCTTCGACCCGTACGGATACAGCGGATCCAGA
>JANMNF010000192.1:0-3807 GCA_031373765.1 Chloroflexota bacterium | reverse complement strand
GGTTTTCGGCGGTCAGCCGATCAGGCCACGCGCGCGAGATGAACCCGGGCTTGCTACGCAAACGCTCGGTTTGGCTGCAGGTCGACCGCGAAAATCCTTGCCTCGGTAACAAGCTCGCCGCTCGCGCGTCCAACGCACATGCAGGGTCTGTCTCCAACGCACATGGAGGATCTGTCGTTGACCAAGGCGAGGCGGCGCGTGGCGATTCGCTCGACCGCAATGGGGTTGGCCATCATCCTGAACGTGGCCGCCTGTCAGGCAGGAGCGGCGGGCAACTCGGGGACGAGCGGTCCCGGACCGGAGGTCACGCCGGGCCCGAGTCTCCTCGCATCTCCAAGTCAGGCCGCCTCGTTCGGTGCGGGTTGGCAGCGGATAACGATCCAGCCCGCGCTCGACGCGCCGCTGACAAGCGTGGTCTGGACCGGCACCCAGTTCCTGGCCGTCGACCGGGTCTTTGGGACCATCGTCGCCTCAACCGATGGGCGGACGTGGCAGCGACAGCCACCAATCGATGACGGCGTACTCGGCCAACTCGCGGCGGGACCCCAAGGCGTGTTGGGCGTCGGAGCGCGGCATGGTGATTCTGAGGGCGTGGTTGCCATCTGGCGCTCAGCGGACGGGATCACCTGGCTCTCGGCACCCGATGACGTCTCACTGCATGGTGGCGGTACGTTCCTGACGATGGCCAGGATCGTGGATGCCGACGGAGGATGGCTGGCCGTGGGCGGCGAAAGTGTCAATTGCATTCCCGGTGCGTGCCGCCTCGTCCGCGCCGTTACCTGGACATCTCCGGACGGTCTCGCGTGGGCACGTGGTGTCGATTCTGCTGCCACGCAGCATGCGGAGATGACCGGCGTGGTCCACACGCCGTCCGGCTACCTGGCGGTCGGCGATGCGGCCGCCGACCCGTCCCGGACCGATTCCGCGATTCGCCCGGCGGTCTGGACCTCATCAGACGGTCGCAGCTGGACGCGTTCAGCCCAGCTGCCGCTGGTCGTGGCCGCGGAGGATGCTGACGTCATCCTCGACAGCGTGGCTACCGTCGGGGCGCGCGTCGTGGCAGTCGGCCATGTTTCGACGCAGACGACCGCAGCGGGCCTGGCATTCGCATGGTGGCGCGACGGAGACACATGGTCATCGGCCGAGATCGGGCAGTTCATCCCGTCGCAGGGAGTCAGGCTTGCGGCGGTACCGGGCGGTCTCCTCGCGATGTTCGGGGCGGGCACGGGGGCCACGTGCTCGAGCTCGATCTGGAGCTCCGACGATGGCTCGTCGTGGAGCTGCATCGGCAACGACCCGGTCTTCGCTGATTCGACCGTCTCTGACGCGGCCGTGTCACCGGACGCCGAGGTCCTGGTCGGGTCCGGACCCGACGGAGCAGTCGTGTGGACGTCGGCTCGACATTGATACGACTCGAAGCGACACGTCGATCGCGCGAATGGCGGAAATTGGGCCATGGCGAAATGACTATTGCCTAGGGCCTGAACGCCCGGCGTTCCCCGAGGCTTCGAGGTCGATGGTCTGATCTCAGGAGCATCACGTGCAGCAGCGTCCCGGAACAACTGAATGACACTCCGCCCAGAGATCGCGAAGGCGCACTTCGGCCCGTTCGGGGCCCGGACGTCGCTCGTGGTCCTCGTTCTGGCTGCGCTCGCGATCATCGCTGGATCGACCGTCGTTTCCCAGGTGACCGACCAGATGCGGCGCGAGGCCGACGCTCGCCAGAATGGTCGGGCCGAGGATGTCGCAACGAACCTCACCGCGATCATGGCCTCAGCCTCGAGTGATATTCGTCTCGCGCGTCGGAACGAGGTCTTCGAGACCGCCCTCGCCGACACAGCAGGCCAGTTGCTGGCTGCGGACCGACAACGCGTCGAGACCGCCATCAGCTACCTCGGCGATCGCTACAAGGTCGATGAAATCTGCTTCATTCGATCGACCGGGCTCGAGCTTGCTCGCTGGGTCGGAGGCTCGGGGGTCGCCCCGGCCGATGACCTGTCACTCGACGAACGACAGGCGAACCCGACCGTCCTGCCGACGCTCCCGCTGGCGGATGACGCGTTCTTCGAGTCGCCGCCCTACGTCTCGCCCGATTCGGGTCGGTGGGTCATCGGCATCGCCACACCGGTCGTGCTGGCGAGCGGCGAACACGCGGGCATACTCCATTTCGAGATCCCGGTCGCGGGTCTGGCTGAAGCCGTCGGCGGCGCCAATTTCGGCGCGACGGGCTTCAACATCCTCCTGGACCGCGGAGGACGGTTACTCGCGCATCCCCAGCTTGCGGAGTTCCGCGCTGCGGCCGGTACGTCCACGGATCCAGCAACGGATCCGTTTCCCCTGGCGATCGCGTCGGGCTCGACCTCGTGGCGGAGCGCCGCCGCGGCAATGGTTTCGGGTCCAGCCGGCTCCACGACGTTCACCGAAGGCGGCATCACGTACCGTCTGAGCTACCGACCCGTCCCCAACTCCGATCGGATCGTGGCCGTTGCAACGCCCGTCGGCGAGCTGTACGCCGACGTCGATCGACTCCTGCTCAACCTTGCGATCACGGTCGGTCCGCTGCTTCTCCTCATGATCGTCCTGACGGTGGGTTTCGCGCGCCGCTCGTCGGGCGCGAGCCAGGGCCTGGCGGCACTGAACGAGCGCCTTACGGGCGCGAACGCGCGCCTCGAGGAGTCGAGCCGGAGCAACGCCGAGCTGGCCGGCGAGTCCAAGATCATCAATCAGTTCACCGAGCTCACGGCGCTGACCGAGGACGACGTGTCGCTATCGGTGGCAACCCTCGCCACCCTGGACGAGCTCCTCGGCCCCCAGTCGGCAGCCCTCCACGTCTCGAATCGCTCCCAGGATCGGGCCGTGCCGCAGGCAACGCTCGGCGAACAGGTGGCCGATGTGCTGTCGCTCCACGATCTCGAGCGCTGCCCGGCGCTTCGCCGAAGCAGCCTGTACGTCACCAGCGACGTTGCCGCTCGACTCAGCTTCCGGTGCCCCGTCTACCCGGTCGAAAGCGGAACCCTGGCCTGTGTTCCGCTCGTGGCCCTCGGCGAAGTCGTAGGTGCCATTCACCTGCACTGGGACGAGCCTCGCGAGCTGTCGCTGCCGCTCCGCCTCGCGATCACCCGGGTCAGCGAGCACGCCGCGCTATCGATCGCCAATCGACGGCTGCTCCTGGCTCTGCGAGGGCAGGCGAACACGGATGGTCGCACCGGCTTGACGAACAGTCGGGCGTTCGACGAACTCCTCGAGCGGCGGCTGGCCGATCGCGGCGACTCCGAGAACGTCGCCGTGCTGATGCTCGATCTGGACCACTTCAAGGACTTCAACGATCGGTATGGTCACCCAGCTGGTGACGAGGCCCTGCGGATGTTCGCGCACATCCTTTCCTCCAGCGTTCGGGAGAACGATGTGGCTGCGCGCTACGGCGGTGAGGAATTCGCGCTCTACCTTCCGGGCCTCGACGCTGGCGGGGCGCGCGAGGTCGCGGAGCGGATCCGAGAACGAACCGAGGCGACGATCATCCCGCTCGGCCCGGGCTCGACCGGACGCATCACCGTCTCGATCGGGATCGCGGCCGCACCGAACGATGGCGTCGAACGGATGGTCCTGCTCAAGGCGGCCGATGAGGCGCTCTATCGTGCGAAGCAGGCGGGGCGCAACCGGGTCATTGTCCAGCGCGGCTGGGTCACCGGCATTGAGCCACCAGAGGCCGGGGCCGATCCAGAACGACGGGCCGCCAGCGCCTGACGTCGTCGAGGCCGGGCTCGGCCGTTTCTCGCGGCCGATGACCGCCAGCCTTTACCCTTGACG
>JANMNF010000174.1:0-17871 GCA_031373765.1 Chloroflexota bacterium | reverse complement strand
GCGACCGGTCAGGCCCGGGTGTCGGGCGGACAGGAGCACGATCTCCCGGTCCGTCGCCGTATCGGCCCGGACGCCCTGGAGATCGGCCGCAAGGGCCGCCTTCGCCGCCCAGAAGTCGAATGTCGCGAGTGCCGTCAGCGTCTCCCTGAGCGGTTCGGCGTGCACGGCGACGAGCGCTGACAACGCATCGAGGATCCGACCGACTTCCTCGGCCTCCGCGAGGATCGCCTCCCGCCAGACGTTGCCGAGTTCGACGATGACCAGTGGCTCGATGAACAGCGTCTGGCCGGAACCTGACGAATCGTGGACGATGCCCTTGACCCGGCCCCGCGCGTCGGCGCGCACCGGCACCACGTAACGCCCATTCCGGAGCGTGACAATCGGTTCCTGGAGCGCACTGCCGATGTCCGACGAGACGAGCGTATCGAGGCGACGTCGCAACCGGTCATAGGCGATCCGAACGGCATTGCGAAGCGGTCCGAGCCGTGGTGAGGCCGTATCGAGCAACTCACCGGCTGGGTCGAAGGTGCGCGCGAAGGTAGCCCGTAGCGATGGCAGCGCATGCAGATCCGCAGCCAGGTCCCGAAGCAGCGGACGCCGATCCTCCGCGAGCACGAGACGGAGTCGGGCGGCCGCCTCGATCGTATCGGACAGCTCGAGGAACTGCACCGGCTCAAGACGACCGCCGCGCGCCGCGCGATCGACCGCTGGGCCGATGTCGTGCGCGCCGCCGATCCCGACCCCGGGTCGTTCCTCGATCAGGGCGCGGGCCTGGTCCGTTTCATCGAGGGATCTCGCCACGATGACCGGCTCGTGGCTCGGTTCGAGCGTCTCGGCAAGACGGCGGCCAGGCCCGAAGGAGGTATGCGCCGCGAGGCGCTCCCGGATGAGCGGGAACTCGAGCAGGTCCTGGGATCGCTTGTCCATCAGCTGATCAGTCGGTGGTCTGGAGCCGCGGGCCCGATACCGATGGGCTATCGGCGAGCGCGAGGCGCCATGCAATCTGATCCCACGGCGGCGCCGCGTAGCCGACGCCGATCCGGGCCGTTCGTCGCACCGAGGCCGGGTCCGGTGGCGTGCCCTGGAGGAGCCCGAGAGCGCCCTCCGACGCGCACAGGTCGAGCCCGGTGAAGGTGCGATCGATCTCGAAGGCCGCGCACAGGCGTCCCGGCCCTGAGGCGAGGGCGTGATCCGGCAGACGGTCGATGCCACGTTGACCGGAACGAAGCCGTCGAGCATCGGAAGTGTCGGTCTTGCGGCGACTCCGGCGCTCAAACGCGCGGTCCACTGAACTGGCCCGCATCGCTTCGATGCCGACCATCGGCTCGACCGCCCGGATCAGCACCGCCGAGGCTTCGCCCTCGGGACCCGTGACCACGTTGAGACAGTCGTGCATGCCGTAGACAAGGTACACGTAGGCGTGCCCGGGCGGTCCGAACATCGGGGCCGTGCGCGTGGTGCGTCCCGCGTGGGCATGGGACGCGCGATCCTCGGGCCCGCCGTACGCCTCGACCTCAACGATACGACCGACGCGCTCAGGAGCCCCCGCTCGTCGACGGATCAGGAGACTTCCGAGCAGCGCTTCGGCGGCCGCCAGGGGCCCTGAAGTCAGTGCCTCCCGCGCGAAGACCGTTCGCGTCGTCGCCGGACCGGCCAGGTCCGTCAGGAGGAGAAGATCGACGTCACGTCGGAGGGGATGATCCCGCCGAAGAACATCAGCACGATCGGGACGAGATTGTGCCGCGTGATGTCAGCCGTGACCGAGCCCTGGAACGCGTCGAAGATCTGGCGGACGAACGGGAACTCGTTGGGCTGCGCGATCTGCCCGTAGACGGAGAAGAACGGATCCGTGATCAGGTAGAACGCAGCCAGGATCAGTGCGCCCTGCACCAATCCAAGGATGCCACCGAGAACCTCATCCACTGCCGGGTACTTGGCAAACAGCGGCGTTGACTTGTAGAAGAACTGGAGCGCGATCGTCGATGCCACGGAGAACGCAACGAACACGGAACCGAACGCCAGCATGTGGTTGTACTGCGGGCTGTACTGCGTCCAGTTCGTGGCCAGAAAGTCTCCGAACGGCGCCCGAAGTTGGGCCGCGATCAGGAGCGACAGGATGAGTGATGCGATCCCGAGCAGGCGCCGCAGGGTTCCCTGCATGAACCCGAGCACGAACAGCCCGAAGAAGATGAAGAAGACAAGGAGGTCGACGCCCTTGATGCTGGTGATCGAGCCGATGATGTCCACTGGCCGTCGCTCTCCCCGATGATGCCGAGGTCCAGGCTCATGTGAGCACGGCAGGGCTCTTCCAGCGTAGCAGCGCCGTCACCGCAACGGCAAGCACGTTCAAGGCCGCGGGTGGACGGCGGCTCAGGTCCGGATCCGACCCCCGATCGCGCCGATGGCTGCCGTCACAGCGCCGATCGCGGCCTCGACCTCCTCATCCGCCAGGGTCCGCTCCGCGGCTCCGAACGTGAGGCGATACGCAAGGCTCCGTTCGCCCGTCTTGAGTGGTGGTCCTTCGTATACGTCGAAGACCTCGACCGAGCGGAGCAGCGTCCCGGCGCTGGCGTGAATCGCCGCTTCCACGTGCCCCGAGGTCTTACCCACCGCGACCACGATGGCAAGGTCCCGTTCGACGCTCGGGAAGCGGCTCGGGCTGATCGCCCGCGGCACGGCGGGCACGCCACCCGACAGGCCGCGAATGGAAACTTCGAGGAGGATTGCACCAGCGGCTCGCTCGTCCCAGGCAGCGGCTGCCGCCGGGTGGATCTCCCCCACCACGCCCGACATCCCGACTCGACCCTCGGGGTCATGAGCCGTGACCGTCGCCGAGCGGCCTGGATGGAGTGACCGCTCCGTGGAAAACGGGGCGTAGACGGGCGTCGTCAGGCCCAGCGCATCACAGAGCGCCTCCAGGACGCCCTTCGCGTCATCGAGGTCGACGATGCGTTGAGCACGGTTCCATGACGTCGGATCGAACGAGCCCGCCAGGGTGATCCCGAGGCGCCACCACTCGTGCGGGGCGTCCGCCACGCGTCCATAGCCCTTGCCGATCTCGAACAGGGCGAGGTCATCGCGCCCGCGACGTCGATTGAGGACGACCGTCGCCACCAGGCCCCCGACAAGGTCCTGACGGAGGACGGCGTGATCCGCAGACAACGGGTTCGTGACGGTGACGACACCGCCATCGATCGGCGCCTCTCCGTCCGCAGGTGCCGGCGGCGAGGTCCACGTCCAGGCTGCGATGTGTTCGGGCGAGACCAGGGCATGGGTCACGATCTCGCGCAGGCCGAGACCGGCGAGCGTGTGACGCACCAGGTCCCGGAGGCTCAGCGGCGAAGCCCGATGGCGCGGTGTCGTCGTCGCCGGAAGTGTTGCGGGGATCCGGTCGTACCCGTTGACGCGCGCCAGCTCCTCGACGACATCGGATTCGATGCTGATGTCCCGTCGCCACGTTGGCACGATGGCCTCGAGCGTCTCGCCGATCGGTACGCTGACGAGGAGCGGCTTAGAACCCGCCGCGACGGGTACGTCGACGCGCGTGTCGTCACCGATTGAGCGCGACTCAACGTCGATCCCCACGCGGGCCAGCAGTGCAATCTGCGCCGCGGGAGCCAGCTCAACTCCGAGGATGCGACCGACGCGCGCCGGGCGGAACCGGACCCGATCCGTCCCGGGTTCGTCCGGTGCCGTGTCGATCCGTCCGCGCGCGACCCTGCCGCCCGCCCACGTCGCGAGCAGTTCCGCGGTCCGATCAGCGCCGATCCGGGCGAGGCTGAATTCCTGGCCCTTCTCGAAGCGCAGGCTTGCCTCGGATCGAAGGGCGTACTGGAATGCCGTGCGTCGGATGCTCACCGGGTCGAAGATCGCCGACTCGACGATGACGTCGGTCGTCGCGCTCGATACCTCCGACGCGGCACCACCCATGACCCCGGCAATCGCCAGCGGGCCACGGTCATCGGCGATCAGCAGGGTTTCGAGGTCCAGGGCCCGCTCGACGTGATCAAGCGTCATGAGCCGCTCGCCGGATCGCGCCGTCCGGACCACCACGTGGCCCCGGTCGACCTTGGCGCCGTCGAACGTATGGATCGGCTTTCCCAGCTCGACCATGACGTAGTTCGACGCGTCCACGACGTTGCTGATCGGCCGGACGCCCGCCGCGAGGAGGCGCATCTGGACGGCGTCCGGAGATGGCGCGACGCGCACGTTGCTCACCCATCGGCCGACGAACCGGGAGCAGAGCACCGCGTCGGTGACATCGACGCTCAGGTGGTCCGTGACCGCGTCATCCGACTCGACGAGATCGATCGACGGCATTCGCACAGGTCCGCCGGTGATCGCGGCAATCTCGCGGGCCAGGCCGAGGATGGACAGCGCGTCGCCGCGGTTGGGCTTTACGTCGATGTCGAAGATCACGTCCCCGTACAGATCGGCCAGCGAGGCCCCGAGGGGCGTGTCCGCGCCGAGGATCAGGATCCCGTCACCATCCGCGGTGAGGTTCAGCTCGTCGCCCGAGCACAGCATGCCGTTGCTCACGACGCCCATCTTCTCGGTCCGTTCGATCCTCCGGTCGCCCGGCAGGATGGCACCCGGCAGGGCGACCGGGATCCGCTGGCCCGGGGCGATATTCGTGGCCCCGCACACGATGCTCAGCGGCTCCCCGGACCCGAGCGTGACCGTCGTCAACGACAGCCGATCCGCGTTCGGATGCTTCTCAACGGTCAGGAGCTCGCCGATGACGACGTTGTGCCAGTCGGTCCCTCGCCGCTCGATGCCACGGACTTCCATGCCGAGCAGCGTCAGGCGCTCCGCGAGTGCCTCCGGCGACAGGTCGATATCGACGAATTCGCGCAGCCAGGACAGCGGGGCCTTCATTTGAACGGCTCCAGGAACCGGACGTCGTTTTCCATGAACAGCCGGAGGTCGGAGATCCCGTGCTTGAGCATCGAGATCCGCTCCGGGCCCATGCCGAAGGCAAAGCCCTGGTAGCGCTCCGGGTCCAGGCCTCCGTACTGGAGGACGACCGGATGGACCATGCCCGCCCCGAGAATGGTCATCCAACCGCTCCGGCCGCACGCTGGGCAGCCCGGGCCGCCGCACACGAGGCACTCGACGTCGAACGCGACCGACGGCTCGGTGAACGGGTAGTAGCCGGGACGGAAACGCGTCTTCTTGCCGGACCCGAACATCGCCTGCGCGAATTCATCGAGGAGGCCCTTCATGTCGGCCAGGGTCACGCCCTCATCGACCATCAGGCCCTCGACCTGGAAGAACTCGAAGCCATGCGAGGCATCGACCGATTCGTACCGGAAACAGCGCCCGGGCAGCAAGGCCCTGATCGGCGGCTTCATCGCCTGCATCACCCGGATCTGACCGGGGGACGTGTGCGTCCTGAGCAGGCGGCCCGGGATATCGACATACAGCGTGTCCCACAGGTCGCGGGCCGGGTGATCCGGCGGGATGTTCAGCATCTGGAAGTTCGTGAGGTCGTCCTCGATCTCGGGGCTCTCATGGACCACGAACCCGAACTGCTCGAAGATTCGAGCGATCTGGGTCATCGCCTCGATGCTCGGGTGGAGTGAACCGCGCCGCAGGGGCCGTCCCGGCAGGGTCACGTCGACGCCCTCACGTGCCAGTCGGGCCGACAGTTCCGCTGCGCCGAGTCCAACGCGGCGCTCCGACAGAGCCGTCTCGATCGCGGCTCGAACGGCATTGGCAATCGCGCCAACTCGGGGACGGTCGTCCGGTGCCAGGGCTCCGATGCCGCGCAGGATCCCGGTCAGTGCGCCCTTCTTGCCGAGGACCTCGACATCGAGCGCCTCAAGCGCGCCGGTGTCCGGGGCATCCGCGATCGCCGCGATCGTGCGCGTCTGGAGCAGTCCGAGGTCGCGGGTGATGTCGGCGAGATCCACGATGGTGGTCGGCTCCGGCTTGCGGGAATGCTGGTCGCTTCAGGTTGATGGTAGAGCGTCAGCGGCGGGTAATGACGAGCCCTCGATCGTCTGGGACGTCGAGGGCTCCGAGTCGGGATTGCCGAACGACGCTCAGGCGCCCTTGGCGACCTCGACGATGCGTCCAAACGTGGCGGCATCACGCACGGCGAGATCGGCCAGGACCTTGCGGTCCAGTTCGACATTCGCGGCCTTCAGACCGGCGATGAATCGGCCATAGGCCATGCCGTTGGCTCGGACAGCCGCGTTGATCCGGATGATCCACAGCTCGCGGAAGTCTCGCTTCTTCTGCTTTCGGTCCCGGGTCGCGTACGCCAGGGCGTGCAGAAGGGCCTCGCGTGCCGGCTTGATCAGGCGCGAGCGCGTGCCCTTGCGACCCTCGGCCGCGTTCAGGAGGCGCTTGTGCCGCTTGTGGGACGTGACGCCCCGCTTGACTCGTGCCATGAGGTCCTGGTGCTCCTAGAGGTACGGGAGCAGGCGCTTGACCCGCTTCGTCTGGATGTTGCTCAAGAGGGTCTTGCCCGCGTAGCGACGGGTACGACGCGACGACTTGATCTCGAGGTGGTGGCCACGCCACGCGTTCACCCGGATCAACTTGCCGCTGCCCGTTGCGCCAATGCGCTTCTGGGCCGTCTTGTGGCTCTTCATCTTCGGCACGGTGCCGTCACTCTCCCGTCGTTGCCGGCACGTCGACCGGTGTTTCCGGCGTTTCGGCCGGTGGTTCCGGTTCCACCGCGGGTGGTGCCGGCTTCGTTGCTGTTTTTGCTGCCTTCGCCACTGGTGCTGCCACCGGCGCGTCGGTTGGTCCTGCTTCAACGGCGCTCATCACCGGTGCTGCCACCGGCTCTACGGGCGCTGCCGCTGTTTCAATCGTCTCCGTCTCAGAAGCCGGAGCTTCCGGGTCGGCAGTGCGGCCAGGCCTCACTGGAGCCTCGATCACCTTCGGCTTATGCGTCGATGCCATCGTGATGAACATCGACTTGCCTTCCAGCACCGGCGTTCGCTCCGCGATGCCATGATCCTTGACGAGGTCCACGAACTTCGTCAGCAGGTTTCGTCCCAGCTCCGGGTGCGTGAGCTCACGACCCCTGAACCGAACCGTCACCTTGATGCGATCTCCGTCCGACAGGAATTCGATCGCTCGATGGACCTTGGTCTCGAAGTCGCCGATCCCGATCTTGGGAGACAGCCGCACTTCCTTGAATGTGACCGACCGCTGCCGGCGCTTCGCTTCCTTTTCCTTCTTGGTCAGATCGTACTTGTACTGACCGAAGTCGAGGAATTTGGTGACCGGCGGTGCCGCCATCGGTGCAACCTCGACGAGGTCGAGGCCGCGATCCTGCGCCATTTCGAGAGCTTTGGGCGTCGGCATGACACCCAGTTGATTGCCCTCTTCGTCGATGACCCTAACCTGTGGGATTCGGATCATCTGGTTAACGCGCAGATCTCGGCTGATGGTGACCCCTCCGGGATTCGATGATTGGACTTGACGGACACGGCAACGCTCAGGCCTCCGGCCGCCGCGGGACTATACCACGAGCCTCCGCGCCGGGGCAACGAACGGCTGGGACGGCCGGGGCGTCCCAGCGAGCTCGCGCGAGGTCAATTCGGGAGTCTTGCGGCCGCTTCCGCGGCGAGGCGAACGGCCAGGTCTTCCCAGCCCTCGGCGGGCAACTGGTCCCCTGCCCTGGTTCGCGGCGAGGCCGTCCGAGCCTCGATTTCCCGGTCCCCGAGGACCATCATGTAGGGCACCTTCTGTTCCTGCGCGATGCGGATCTTGTTCTGCATCCGCCCGTCGGAGGCATCGACGTCCACTCGCAACCCTCGTGCGCGCATGACCGCTGCGAGCTCACGGGCAGCTTCGATGTGTCGATCCGCGATCGGGATGACGACGCCCTGGACCGGGGCCAGCCAGAGCGGGAACGCACCGGCGAAGTGCTCGACGAGGATCCCGATGAACCGCTCGAGCGAGCCATAGATCGCCCGATGGATCGCGATCGGGCGCTGTTCGTTGCCCTCTTCGTCGATGTAGGTCAGGTCGAAGCGCTCCGGCAGCATCGTCAGGTCTGCCTGGATTGTCGCCATCTGCCATTCGCGACCGAGGGCATCGTCGATGTAGATGTCGATCTTCGGCGCGTAGAAGGTCCCATCCTTGGGCTTGATCTTGTAGTCGCCGCCGGCACGGTCCAGGGCCGCCTTGACGAGGGTCTCCGCGCGCTCCCAGAGCGCCGGATCACCGATCGCCTTGTCGGGCTTGGTCGCAAACGCGAAGCGGGGCTCGAGCCCGACCCACGAGTACGCCTCGCGGACCTCGCCGAGCATCGCCTCGATCTCGTCCGCCAACTGGTCCGGCCGGACGTAGACATGCGCATCGTCCTGGACGAACTGCCGGACCCGGGTCAGGCCCGACAGCGTCCCGGATCGCTCGTTGCGATGCAGCCGTCCGTACTCGTTGAGGCGCAGCGGCAGGTCCCGGTATGACCGGATCTTCGAACGGTAGATGAAGGTCGACTCCGGGCAGTTCATGGGCTTCAGGGCGAAGTCATGGTCCTCCGACGACAGTCGGAACATGTTCGCGTCATAGAGGTCCCAGTGCCCCGATTGCTGCCAGAGCTTCTTGTCGACGAGAATCGGGGTGCTGATCTCCTGATAGCCACGCCGCAGCTGGAGCTCCCGCATCGCCGATTCAAGCGTTCGCCAGATCATCTGGCCCTTGGGATGCCAGAACGCCGAACCGGGACTGACGTCATGGAAGCTGAACAGGTCGAGCTGGACGCCCAACCGACGGTGGTCGCGCTTCTTCGCCTCAGCCCGGCGCCAGAGGTACTGATCGAGGTCTTCCTGGGTTGCCCAGACGGTGCCGTAGACGCGCTGAAGCATCGGGCGCTTCTCATCGCCGCGCCAGTACGCGCCGGCCACGGACAGGAGCTTGAACGGCCCGATGTGGCCGGTGCTCGCGACATGCGGTCCCTTGCACAGGTCGCTGAACGGACCGTGCTCAAAGAACGAAGTCACGGGGGGCGGTTCTCCGGCGGCGGCTGCCTTCGCGGCGAGGTCATCGAGGATCTCGACCTTGTAGGTCTGCCCCTGGCCCTCGGCCACGGCGCGGGCATCGTCGAGATCGACTTCCTTGCGGACGAACGCGTGGTCGGCGGCGATACTTTCGCGCATCCGCGCTTCGATGCTCTCGAGGTCATCGGGCGTCAGCGGCCGCGCGAGATCGAAGTCGTAGTAGAAGCCGTCCGCGATGGCGGGCCCAATTCCGAGCCGGGTCCCGGGGAACAGGTCCAGGACCGCCTCCGCCAGGACGTGGGCGGTCGAATGGCGCATCGCGCCGATCTCGTCGTGCCCGCCGGCATCGAGCAGCTCATCGGCCGAGCCGCGATCCGGTGCGTCGAAGACCTCTTCGTCCTGGGCTGAAACGTCCGCCATGGTGCTGCCTCCTGGAAACACAAAACCTCCCGTCCGACAGGACGAGAGGTCCGTCCCTCCCGCGGTTCCACCCGCCTTTGCGCCGCGCCACCAAGATGCCGCAATCACACGCTCATACCGCGCTAACGGGCGGACCCGGACCGGTTCACCGGCCGCTCACGGGTGGTGCAGTCACCGCATTCGACGCTGGGCTTGCAGCCTTGGCCCAGCTCTCTGGAATCGAACGCCGTGCGGCGTGTCCCGATCGGTGCGTTGCTCTTGATCGCCTTCGGCGATATGTGGTGGGCGGTACTGGACTCGAACCAGTGGCCTCATGCATGTCAAGCATGTGCTCTAACCAACTGAGCTAACCGCCCGAGCTCTTCACCCGTAGACAATGGCTGTCTTCGAGCGCGCCGCATTCTATCGCAACTGCCACGCTCTGCCGCTCCATTCCATAGGGCGACACTCGCTCGCAACTCCGCCTTCAGCATGGGGCGAGTCCGGCCCGTAAACGCCGCCGCGAACCCGGAGCCCGAAACGCTCGCGGGAGGACGTGGCGTGGCTTGAGATCTTGCTCGTTGACGGTTCAACGCGAGAACTTGAGGCGCATACTCAACATCCACGGATGTAGGGAGTTGAAGATGCGAGCCGACCCGGATAGCGAGCGAGCGATCACCGAGAGCCTCGAGGAAGTCTTCCGTCTCTATGGCACAGGCGACTTCGATGGCGCCATGGCGATGATGGTCAGGGACGACGACGTGACGGTGATGGAACCAGCCGCGCACCAGTTCTGGGTCGGCCACGACGCCGTGCGGCGCGGTATCAAGGAAGACTTTGATGCGACCGAAGGCGACATCCCGATGCGGATCACGAGGCGCCATGTATCCATGGACGGCCACATCGCCTGGATCAACGGCGAACTGGAGGCCGCTATCGACTATCGCGGTCGGAAGTTGCTGCTCGATTGCAACCGCTTCACGGCAATCGCCAGGAACGAGGACGGTAAGTGGCGCTGGCACACGATCTCCATCTTGCTGATGGATCCCGAGCAAGGTGAAGACCAGCCCTGGAATGAGCGGACGCTGCCCGAACGGCTTGCTGCCGCGCGGAACTAGCGGACCGGTCGCGGCGGCCTGCCTCCGCGGATCAGGCCGCGCCGCGAAGACTCCGCTTGGCCACGCTGGACGAGAGCGACTGCCCCTCCCTCGCAATTTGCTGCGACCATGGGGATGAGATTGGAGGGGCGTGTTGCGCTGGTCACCGGCGGTTCGCGCGGCATCGGCCGATCGATCGCCTTCGCGCTCGCGCGCGAAGGCGCGTCGGTGGCTGTCAACTACCGATCCGATCGGGAAGGAGCGGAGGAAGTCGTCGCGACCATCGAAGCCAGTGGGCGGCCTGCACTCGCGATCCAGGGCGACGTCTCGGACGTGACGCAGTCCGCTGTTATCGTCGACCGCACGATCAAGGGACTCGGAGATCTTCACATCCTCGTTAACAACGCCGGAGTCGCCGAGGACCGCCTCATCTACGACCTCGAGCCTGGCGACTGGCTCAGAGTCATGAGCGTGAACTTCGGCGGAGTGGTGAACAGCACCCGTGCGGTTATGGAGCACTTCATGTCGTCGCGTGATGGCGTCATCGTCAACATCTCGTCCGTGGCCGCCGATCGCGCGTCCGTTGGCACGGCGATCTACGGAGCATCGAAGGCAGCGATCAACGCGTTCACCCGAAGTGCGGCTCTGGAGCTGGCCCGGTTCGGCGTGCGAGTGAACGGCATTGCGCCTGGGCTCATCGACACGGGTTTTGCGGCCACGATCGACGACCTCCGCGCGAGTCCGATGCGCGAACAGGTCCCCCTCGGGTGGTACGGAACGGCCGAGGACGTCGCGCACGCGGTCATCTTTCTGGCCGGTCCGGAAGCGCGATACGTGACCGGGGCCATCCTCACGATCGACGGCGGGCTCACGATGACAGTCGATACCCGCGCTCCGTGGCGACCGGGCTCCGGAGACAGGATGCCGCCGGCAAATCGCAATCGAGACGCGCCTACGTGAACGGTCACGCTAACAACGAGGAGACAGCGATGAACGAGAAGGACATCCTTGACGCGGTGCGGTCGGCCGTCGCCCAGTGTCTTCAGCTGGGCGAGGATGAAGTGACACCGAGTTCGACGCTGATGGTCGACCTCGGTGCAGAGTCGATCGACTTTCTGGACATTCTGTTCCGGATCGACAAGAAGACCGGCATCAGGGTCAAGGTATCGGAAATCAGGGGCTATCTCATGGGAACCGTCAAGCCCGATGACTTTCGTGACGCGGAGGGCTTCGTCACACCGGCAGGGCTCGCCCAGATCCGGCGAGTGATGCCCACGGCCGATCTGTCCGTGTTCGAGGGGCGGCTGGAAGCACGACACGTCGCGCGGCTGCTCACCGTGCAGGACCTCTCGAACCTCGTGATCAAGCATGATCAGGTCCCGATTGCCTGAGATTCGTCACGGCGTCGGCGTCGACGTGGTGCTCGTCGCGCGACTCCGACGCCTCCTCAGCGACCATCCGACCGCTGTCGAGGAGCTCTTCACGCCAGCCGAGTCCGCGTACGCGGCCGGTCACCGCCGGCCCGAGGACCACCTCGCCGCCCGGTTCGCGGGCAAGGAAGCCGTGTTCAAAGCACTCGGGATGGGCCTCATGGACGGCCTGTCATGGACGGACGTGGAGTTCACAAGCGCGCCAGACGGCCACCCTGTCGCTCGGCTGACAGGAGACGCGCAGCGGTGCGCCGAACGTCAGGATGTGCTCGAGCTCGAGGTTTCGCTTTCCCATTCGGGTGGGATCGCGATCGCGCAGGTCCTGGCCGTTTTCGGCGGAACTCAGCGCTAACCGATGAACACGGCTGTACGGGATCTTCGATCGTGCGATTGATGCCGTTCCGCATGGTCGACCGCATCGACAATTACGAGGCCGGCATATCGCTGCGTGCGCGAAAGCTGACCTCGGCCCACGAGGACTACTGGGTTCGATTGCGTGAACTCCCCGTCATGCCAGCCGAGCTGATCCTCGAATCGTTCCTTCAGGCGGCCGGCTTGCTCGTGATCTTGAGCACCGATGCACCAACTTATGCCGCCCTTCCAACTTCGATCGGCCGCGTCTCCAGGCTGGGCAGCGTCGTGCCCGGCGATGTCCTCTTGCTCGAGATTCACGTTGATCGCTTCGACGACGAGATCGCCGTGTTTTCCGGCAACGTCTCCGTTCGTGACCGCGCCGTCCTCAGCGTTGGATCCGCGATGTTCGTCATGACCCGATTGGAGACTCTTGCCGACCCGGTTGACGTGATCCCGCGACTCGCGCGCCTTCGCCGTGATCCGATCGCTGAGAGTCCCGGGGGCGCCGGCCCGCTGAGTTTCCTGGCGCCGTCGTGATTGCGCTGAGCCCAGGGTGGGTTGACCGCGTAGACGTTCTCGAACCCTCGATTCGGGCAGTCGGGCATTGGAACCTCCCGGAGACACTCGCGATCTTCGACGCGCACTTCCCGCGCTTCCCCGTCGTCCCCGGCACGATCATGCTCCAGGCCCTCGTGGAGTTGGCGATCGTCGTCGTTCAGGACGCGGACCGGCCAGTCTGGGAGTTGCACACCGTCGACGACATCCGATTTCGTCGATACGTGCGCCCTGGCGACGAGCTGGAGCTCCTGGTCGACGTCATCGATAACGGCGCACATACCATCGGGTTCCGCGCGCGCGGGACCCTTGAGGGGATCCCGGTCATGACCATCGGACGACTCGAGCTCATCGCTACGGAGGCCGGTGAACGCGCCGATGGCTGATCGGGCGCCGTGTACGGTCGAGCGCGGCGGCGAGCGGATGCGGCTCGGGCTGGCGATCGGACGGCTCCACGATATCCCGCGCGTGGCGCGGGAGATCGTCGACCAGATCCGACAGGCGGAAGAGGATTGCTTTGACACCGTCTGGATGTCCCACCTGCTGTTGGTCGAGGGATACGACGGACCGACGATCGTTGCGGCCGCATCGTCTGTTACCCGAAGGATCGAGCTGGCCACGTTCGTACCGTTCCTGACCCGTCATCCCGCGCTCGTCGCTCACCAGGCAGTCACGATTCAGGCGCTCAGCGGGAACCGCCTCGCTCTGTGTTTGGCGTCGAATCATCGCGTCTTCCTCGAGCAGGGACTCGGGATTGAATTCGGCGATCCCGTTGCCCTTCTGGAGGAGTACCTGCCAATCCTCGGCACCGTGATGCGCCTGGAGCCCATCCGACGACTCTCCTCCCCATACCGGACGCGAGTCGTACCTGATATGCCGCCGGTGATACCCGCCCCGGTCTTCCTCCCGGCGTTGAGGCGGTCGATGGTGGAGCTCGCCGGGCGGCTCGCCGACGGTGTGATCACCACGATGGCGGGGCCACGGTATCTGGAACAGGAAGTCGTGCCGGTCCTGATGGCGGCCGCTGAACAGGCGGGGCGCCCGACACCGCGCGTGGCGGCCCATTTCTTCGTCTCGATCACCAACGAGGTCGACGCCGCAAGACGGTGTGCGGATGCCTTGATCGACGACCTGTACGCACATCCAATGTACTTGCGCGTACTCCGCGTCGACGGGGTCGACCGTTTCGGCGACGTCGCGATTGTGGGCGACGAAGCCGTCGTCGCGAAACGGCTGGAAGCCCTGTCACGCATCGGCGTCTCGGACATGGTGGCGTCAATCCCGGTCGTCGAAGGGGACCCTGGGGCGTACGAGCGGACCTACCGGTTCCTCGCCGATCGCGCGGCATCCACGTCCAGCGTCCACGGCACCTTGGCTAGCCACTAGCCATGGCGGAGGCGCGGCCACCGGTCGTCCCGCGCGTCGTCGTCTTGGGCATGGGTGCGATCACTCCACAGGGAATCGGTGTCGACGCGCTTTGGGAAGGCGTGCTGGCCGGCCGGGTCGCGATCGGCCAAGTTCGTCGGTTCGCGACGGCCCCATATGGGACGGACATGGGGGGCGAAGTCGCTGTCCTACCGACACCCCAGCACGAGTACCGCCGCCCTCGCCACGAGCGCGAGCGGATGATCGATCTTGGCCTGGTCGCCGCAGAGGAAGCCGTCGCTCATGCGGGCGTCGACCGTTGGCAGCTGCCCCGGGAACGATGGGGCGTCGTCGTCGCTGGTTGCGCCGGCGGGCGAGGTGCCGAAACGTGGTACCGGCGACGCTTGGCTGGGGTTCCCGCCGATCCTGGTCTTCTCCTCCTGGCACCACCTCAGGCCCTCGCCGACGCGTTGAGTGCGGCATTCGGATTCAGGGGCCCAAGCACGTCCATCAACACCGCCTGCGCTGCGGGAACGAACGTGATCGGATATGGCGCGGACCTCATCCGTGAAGGGCACGCCGATGCGGTTCTGGTCGGCGGTTCTGACGAGCTTGCTGAGGTCAACTTTGCCGGCTTTGGAGCCCTGGAAGCGCTGTCTCCGGAGCCCTGCAGCCCATACTCCCGCGACCGCCTTGGGCTCAACCTCGGCGAGGGGGCGGGGATGTTGGTGCTCGCCCGCAGCGATTTGGCCGAGCTCTACGGCGTGGCCGTCCTCGCCGAGGTGCGCGGGTACGGACTGTCTGCCGATGGGTTCCACCCCGTGGCGCCCAGCCCCGACGGAGAGGGCGCCGCGCGCGCAATGCGCGCCGCGCTACATGCGGCCGGTGTCACGGCTGCGGACATTGCCTACGTCAACGGACATGGCACCGGCACCGAGCGCAACGACGCGGCCGAGACGAGAGCCCTCCACGCCGCCCTCGGAGGTGACGCGTCCCGGGTGCTTGTGAGCAGCACCAAGTCGATGATCGGGCACCTTCTCGGTGCCGCGGGCGCGGTGGAGGCCATCGTCACCATCCGGGCGCTGCGGGAACAGATTGCCCCGCCTACCGCCAACTATGCGACGCCGGACCCGGAGTGCGATCTGGACTATGTGCCGAACGTGGCCCGCAGGTTTGATGGCGACATCGCAATGTCCAACGGTTTCGCGTTTGGGGGAGCGAATGCGAGTCTCGTCTTTGCGCGCCGCGTGACCAACGATCCACCGCCCATCCCCGTGGCCGAACGGGTGCTGGTAACTGGCACCGCACTGCTCGGTAGTGCTGGCTCGAGCGTAGATGCGGCCTGGGATCTGGTCATGGCGAATGCGCGGCGCCCGCGCGATGGTGATCACGCTCGCTTCACTCGGATCGAGGTCGACCTGTCCTCGATTGTGGGTAGAGAGGGCCGAAGGCTCGACCGACTGGGTCTTCTATCGCTGGCTGTTGCAAAGCGTGCTATCGCAGACGCCGGGCTCATCATCGATCGGACGAACGGGCCGAGAGTCGGCATTGTTTTCGGCACTTCAGTCGGCCCCGCTGAGGTCATGGAACGATTTGGTCGGCCGGTCTGGGAGAGCGGCCCGAATGCCGCCGACCCGGCGATATTCCCGAATATCGTGACCAATGCCGCCGCGGGTCATGTCGCGATCCACACCGGGGCCGTCGGGGTCGCTTCGACGGTGACCACGGGGCACGCCGCCGGCGCTGCGGCCCTCTGCTACGCGCACGACCTCCTGTCGTCCGATCGCGCAGACGCCGTGATCTGCATCGCGGCTGACGTCCTCACGGACGCAGTCCTCGACGGCTATCGTGCGGGCGGGATGTTCTCGAGCGACGCTCCCGACGTGTTCCTGGCGGAGACCGCTGTTGGCATTGTGCTGGAGCGGGAATCGGCGGCCCACGCGCGTCAGGCTCGCGTCTACGGTGTGGTGGCCGGCTATGGCATCGCGTCGGACGCGCTCGGAATCGGCCGCTTTGACG
Organism: Chloroflexota bacterium; assembly: GCA_031373765.1. Lineage (GTDB taxonomy): Bacteria > Chloroflexota > Limnocylindria > Limnocylindrales > CSP1-4 > UBA5189. Next base: position 1,686 of record JANMNF010000174.1, on the reverse strand, counting down.
CGAGCGGTGCTGGACTCGAACGTGCAATGCGCGGGGCCGTCGCGCGGACCGATCTCGGAGTCGCGCAAGTTTCGTCGATCTGGAAGAGCAGCTTCGGGCACCGAGCGCTCGACCAGGCGGAGGCCAGGGCTATTCAGCGTTTGCTGCCTCACGAACGGCCGGTCTTCGCGCCCAAGATGTTCCTCGGCGAACCCCTCGGAGCCGGCGGCCCAATGAACGTCTCACTTGCCCTTCGTCGTTGGCGGACCGGAATCACCGCCGAACCGGGACTCGCCCTCGTTAACAGTTCCTCGCTCGGCGGGGTGCACATCTCCATCGCCCTGAAACCGCCGACGTTGGTCTGACGTGGGGAGGTCCGCGCCGAACCGGTTGGCATTCCTCTTTCCGGGTCAGGGCTCTCAGCGGGTGGGCATGGGTGCGGCACTGCTCCGCGACCAACCGCGACTCTTCGAACGTTATCTCTCGGCCGCGGACCGGGCGTCCAGCCTTCCGATATCTCGGCTCTGCGTGGACGGTGACGAGGAAGCGTTGAAACGGACCGAGGTGGCTCAGCCGGCCGTCTTCGCTCTTTCGCTCGCGCTCGCCAAGTACGCCGAAGGGGTCGGGCTGTATGCACACGCCATGGCCGGGCATAGCCTCGGCGAATATACGGCCGCGGTCGCATCCGGAACGCTCGATCTGAAGACAGGCATGGACATCGTCGCTGAGCGCGGGCGCCTGATGCAGCATGCCCAAGAGCAGCGACCTGGAGGGATGCTCGCCGTGAGCGGCCTGCCTGGGGAGCACGTCGGACGCCTCTGCGCGGAGGCCTCGGCACACGGGACCGCGGTCGTGGGAAACCTGAATACCCCGTCGCAGTTCGTCGTCTCGGGAGACGTCGCAGCAGTCGAATGTGTCGGCGAACTCGCCCAACACGACGGCGCGGAGGTCGTCCGACTAGCGGCGGGCGCCGCCTTCCATAGCCCGCTGATGTCGCCCGTTCGCGCCCAGATCACGCCACTGTTGGAGCGATCGACCTGGCTGGATCCGCGCGTGCCGGTGATTGCCGATGCAACGGGCGCCGCCATCCGCACCGGCCCCGAGGTGCGAGAGGCGCTCGCGTCGCAGATCGATTCGCCCCTCCTCTGGACGACCTGCATCGAAACCCTGCGCACGCTCGGCTGTACGACGTTCCTTGAACTCGGCCCCGGCCGTGTCCTCACGGGCCTGCTCCGTGAAATCGACCCCGATGTTGAGGCGTTCGCCGCTGATTCCCCCGCCAAGGTTCTCCGGACCGCAGCATCGCTCGCGGAACCGTGAGGTACTGTCGCCGCACCGGCACTCAATTGATGAGGAAACACCCATGAGCCAGGTCCCAGCGCTCCCCGAGCACGACTACCAATCGCCGCTCTCCGAGGAGTGGCTGTTCAAGGCAGGGGCAACGCTCTTCCTCGTTGCAGGACCGCTGGGAGGCCTTGGTCAAGCGCTCCATCCGCGCCCCAACCCTGACGACCACCTATCGATGATTGCGGCCGCGGCCGCCACTCCCTTCTGGATCCCGATCCATGTGGCGAGCATGCTCAGTGTGGTTCTGACACTCGCTGGGTTGGTCGCGCTTTCGCGGTCGCTGAGTACGCAACCGGAGCGCGGGCTGGCCCGGTTGGGTTTGATGACCGCGGTGATCGGGGCTGCGGTAACGCTCGTAGG
>JANMNF010000240.1:0-4951 GCA_031373765.1 Chloroflexota bacterium | reverse complement strand
GCGACCCACGTCCTGGCGTTCGAGGGTGACAGCCAAGTCCGCTTCTTCGAGGGCAACTTCACCGAGTATGAGGAGTTCCGGCACCGCGAACTCGGCACGGCGGCGGACCAGCCGCACCGGATCCGATACAAGAAGCTCGTGGGCTGAGTCCCCGGCGACTCAGTCTCGGGCGGGCACCGTCATGGGTCCCGGCGGCTGCGCCGCCAGCAACGTCCCCACGGCCACGCGGGCCAGCGCCCCGATGAAAACCGGATCGTCGTTGAGCGATCGAATCCGCCGGAACGAGACGCCGCGCTCCTCGGCCTGCTCTCTGGCCCCAATGTCGACGTCGTAAAGAACTTCGAGATGGTCCGCCAGGAACTGGACCGGCACAACCAGGATCGATCGCCGCCCCGCATCACCGAGCTCGGCAACGACGTCCACGAGGTCTGGCTTCATCCATTCGCCGGGTTCATGGCCGGCGCTCTGCCAGCAGAACTGCCACTGATCTGAACGGAGTCCCGCCGCGGCGGCGACCGTGGCCGCCGTGGCTCGCAGCTGGTCCACGTAGTCCGGTTCCTGATCTGCCACCCGACGCGGAAGGCTGTGGGCCGTGAGGAGGACGGCGACCTGGGCCCGTTCCTCGTCTGAGAGTTCGCCCAAAGCGTCGGTGACGCGGTCCGCAAGAGCCCTGACGAAGGCGGGCTCCTCCCACCACCCACCCGCGATCACGACGCTCGGAGCCCCGTCGCCGAGCGCGAGGCTCGCCGCCTCGAGGTCCCGACCGTATCCACCCATGAGCAGTGTCGAGTACTGGGGCGACAGCACGATCGCGATGACCCGCCGCGCGCCCGCAGCACGGAGCGAGGCGAGACCGGCCTGGATTGACGGCTCGGAGAACCGCATCCCGATCTCAACCGGTCGGTCGAGCAGGGCGGCCAGGGCAGCCGCCTGGAGGCGCGTGATCCCGATCAGCGGAGAGCCGCCGATCACCTGGTACCGGCGGGTGAACTCCGTGACGAGGTCCGGATCCGGTTCGCGACCACCGCGGACCCGCTGGAGATACACGGCGATGTCTGAGGCATCGAGTGACACCGGCGATCCGTATGTCATGAGGAGCACACCGGCATCGGGCGGAAGCCCGCTCATGACGCTGCTCCGGTGAGTTGGAGCTCGCGGCTCGTGGTCTCGTGGACCAGATCCACCAGGCGCCGGAGCACGTCCGGGTCGCTTCCCGGGAGGACGCCGTGCCCGAGGTTGAAGACATGGCCGACCCGCCCGTCGGCTTCGGCGATCACCCGCCTCGCCCCGGCCTCGGTCGCGTCCCAGCCAGCGAGCACGCGGGCGCCATCGAGGTTCCCCTGAATGCCCCGGTCGTACCCGATCCGCGCCCACGCTTCGGCGAGCGAGACACGGTGGTCAACGCCCACCAGATCGCTGCCACAGTCGGCGATCAGCTCCAGCAGTGCGGCCGTGCCGGTTCCGAACAGGATCACCGGCACCTCGTCCAGCGCCTGGACGATGGACCGAACGTGCGGCTGCACGAATTCCACGTAGTCGGCCGGCCCGAGCCCGCCGACCCAGCTGTCGAACAATTGAACGACCTGCGCACCGGCGCCGACCTGGGCCCGAAGGTAGGCAATCGCCATCGTCGAGAGGCGCTCCATGAGCTCGTGCCATGCGGCGGGCTCGCGATACATGAATGACTTTGCAAGCGCGTAGTCCCGAGAGGGCTTGCCCTCGATCAGATAGCAGGCCAGTGTGAATGGAGCGCCGCTGAAGCCGATGATCCCGGCTCGGCCCTCAAGCTCCGCCCGGACGATCCGGATCGCATCAAGGGTGTACGAGATGCCCTCGGGGTCGAACGGTTGCAGCGCGCGGACGTCGGCCAGGGATCGGATCGGGCGCTCGATGATCGGCCCGATCTCGGGTTCGATCCGCAGGTCCACGCCCATCGGTTCGAGTGGCAGCATGATGTCGGCATACATCACCGCGGCATCGACGCCGAGCTCGCGGATCGGCATCAGCGTCACCTCCGAGCACAGCTCGGGGTTCTTGGCCATCTCGAGGATCCCGAACCGCTCGCGGAGAGCCCGGTAGGCCGGAAAGGTCCGGCCGGCCTGGCGCATGAACCAGACCGGCGTGGCGTCAACCGGCTCAAGCCGGCAGGCACGCAGGAATCGATCGCTCACGACGCGGCCTCCTCAGAACCGGTTTCCCCGCCCGTGGCAGACGGTGCCTCCGGGCCTCCGAGGAGCCGGGCGATCTCGTCCATCGGTCGATGGACGCCCAGCAAAATCGGTGTGTCACTGACGGTGGATCGACGACTCTCGCTGGAGCGGAGGGCACGCACGAGGTCCCCGAATGCCGGCAGATCGTCCGTTTCGTAGGCCACCACGAAGTCCTGGGAATCCAGCCCGAACGAATAAGCCAGCGCCTGCCGGACCATCGGGTATTGGTGGCCGATCTTCATGTGCTCGTTCATCACCTTCTGCCGTGTCTCCTGCGCTTCGAGGTACCAGTCCGTGCTCTTGGTGAACGGATAGACGATCAGGTAGCGTGCCCGCTCGCCATCGAACGGCGATTGCTCCTGGCCGGACGGCTTGCGGACGTACTGGGAGGGACCGATCCGACCGATCAGGGAGTGCGTGACACTCAGCCAACGGCCGACCCCGTCGCGCATCAGCGCCGCAGCCGATTCCTCGAGGGCGTCGACCGATGGCGCGAAACGCCAGAGCAGCAGGTCGACGCCCGCCTCAAGTCCGACCGATGAGTAGGCGTAGGTCCGGATGGACCTTCCTGTCTCGCCCGTGAGCCAGGCAGGGAGTTGGCCGGCGTCGTCACGCCGAGTGGCTTCGTCGAGCCGCCGCCACGCCGGATCGAGCCGGAGTGCCAGGGCCTGCACGTAGGTGCTTCCGGTGTCCGTCATGCGCGCTCCTCCAGCCACCGGGCCAGATCGGCCGCCGCATACGTGATCACGATCCCGGCGCCGGCGCGAACGATGGCCCCGACGGATTCGAGGAGCGCCGCCCGTCGGTCGAGCCAGCCGCGCTGGCTGGCCGCTTCGATCATCGCGTACTCGCCACTGACCTGGTAGGCCGCGATCGGCAGATCGAACCGGGCTCGCGCTGCGGCGATGAGATCGAGTCCAGGGAGACCCGGCTTCACGAGCAGGATGTCGGCGCCCTCGGCGACATCCGCGGCCATCTCCCGCATCGCCTCGCGGCCGTTGGCCGGATCCATCTGGTAGCCGCGCCGATTGCCGAACGACGGCGCACTGTCCGCGGCCTCGCGGAAGGGGCCGTAGAACGCCGAGGCGTGCTTGGACGCGTAGGCCATGATCGCGGTCGTGGCGAAGCCCGCCGCGTCGAGCGCGGCCCGAATCGCGGCGACCTGACCATCCATCATTGCGCTTGGGGCGACGATGTCGGCACCGGCACGCGCTTGGCTCACCGCCGTGCTCGCCAGTCGATCGAGAGTCCGGTCGTTATCCACCTGTCCGGGCCCATCGAGCGGACCGCAGTGCCCGTGATCCGTGTACTCGCAGAGACAGGTGTCCGCGATCGTGGTCAGCGGCAGGCCGCGCGCACGGATCCGACGGAATGTCTCCTGGACCGCGCTTCCGTCGTCGGAAGCCTCGGATCCGACCTCGTCCTTCGCCTCGGGTAGGCCGAAGAGCAGGACACCACCGACGCCCAGTCCAGCCAGCGCTTCGGCCTCGTCGGCCGCCGTATCGGGAGACAGGTGCGCCATCCCAGGAAGCGCGTCGATGGGCTCACGGAGCCCCGTTCCGTGGCGGACGAAGAGGGGCGCCACGAGCATCGACGGCCTGACATGCGTCTCACGCACGAGCGCGCGCAATGCCTCGGTGCGGCGGAGCCTCCGGTGGCGGGCGAAGCCTCCGGTGGCGGCCGTCCCGATCATCGGCAGGTCAACGGTGGACCTGGTTGTCGTCATCGACTCGCCCTCTCCTTTCGAACGGTGGCGATGGGCGCAAGGTCGCGACGAAGATCGGCAACCGCGCGTGCAGCGGTGTCGGCAAGCGTCTGCGTGTCGGGTGCGCTCGCGACCGCGACGACGTCGAAACCGAGGCGAGTGGCCTCGGTCGCGGTCTCCCGGCCGATGCACACCGCGGGCAGGGCGCGAATGTCGATCGCCTCGAGTTCAGCGAGACCGACCACGCCGCGAACCGTCGATCCGCTGGTGAAGAGCACGATCTCGAGCGGGCCGGCGCATGCCGCAGCCAGCAATCCGACCGACGAGGCCGGTGCCTCGATCGTCGTATACCCGAGCACCTCCTCAACCGCGGCACCGCGGCGAGCGAGGATCGTGGGGGCTCGATCGTCGGCGAGGTTGCCCCGCACGAGCAGGACGCGATCGCCGGGAACCACCGGCAGTTCCGAAGCCAGCCCAGCCGCAGTGCTGACCGAAGGCTGGAAGGCGACATCCACGCCCTCCCGTTCCAGGACCTCGCGCGTAGCGCTGCCGATCGCTGCCCAGCGCGTCGCTTCAAACGGCGTGAAGACACGTTCGGCGGCGCTCAGGACACTGAGGGCCCCGTTCGTGCTTGTAACGACGACCCAGGCATACCACCCGATGCTTCGGATCGCCTGATCAAGCGCACCGCCGCCCGGGGCAAGCTCGACATCAATCGTCGGGACCGGTACCGCCTCGAGGCCCGCCGCCGCGAGGCTCGCCATGAGGCGGTCGGACTGCCCGGTCGCCCTCGTGACGAGGACCCGCGGCCGGTCGGGGGTGACAGTCACGAGGGCACCGCGGCTCGCCGGCCGGTCGTGATCGAACGCAGCGACATGGCGAGCTCACGAGCGAGCGCCGGCGCGTCGCGAATATCCCCCCGAACCTGCCCGAACTGGACATCGCTCCCGTCCGTGGCGACGTAGCCACCGAACAGGTCGACGGCCGTCCCATTGAGTTCAGCGTGCGCGCCGATCGGCGCCCGGCATCCGCCACC
>JANMNF010000170.1:0-2594 GCA_031373765.1 Chloroflexota bacterium | reverse complement strand
CAGGCTCCGGTCGGCCCAGGCATCGTCGCTCTCGGGCGACCCATCGTCACTGCTTCGATCGGTCCTCGTCCCGGCTTCCGAGGATCCGGTTCGAAAGGACGCGAAGGCTGAACGGCTTGGATGTCAACGCGGGCGTCGGCGACGGCGTAACGGCCCGCTCGGCGACTCGCCCGTCCTCATCGAGGGTGGCCCGTTCCTCATCGGTCATCGCCACGACCAGCGGCAACTCGTCGGGGTCAAACGGTCGCTCGGAGAACTCGACGGCGACGATGGGTCGGGCATAGGCCGGACCCCCGACGAGCTTCGGGAGTGCGACGTGGCGGGTCTCTTCCGTGGACACGTTCGGCGTGTGCTCCCTACCCTGCTGCGATCGTTTGGTGTCGCTCCACCTTACCGTTCGGTCCGCGAGGGCGCCAAACGCGGCCGGTAATTCCGTTGCGTCAAGTCAACAGTGGACGCAGGATTTGGATGACCACCACAAGCACCAGATAGGCGATCGGGACGGAGGCAAAGAAGCCGAGGGCGCCGCTCCATGCCGTGCGACGCGTGCCGGTCCCGGAGCCACGAGGGCGTGGCACGATGAGGTAGGTGATCGTGGTCCCGACGATCAGCACGAGGATGACATCGAGCGCCGCGAAGAGCGTCCGCAGGTCGCCCCCGGGCAGATGGGCTCCACGGGTCAGCGCGACGTCATAGGCGAGATACGCCAATCCGAGAACCCCGGCCACGACGAGATTGGCACCAACCGCGCGGACGATCGGCCGAGGAGCGTTACGAAACTGACGCCATCGAACATCCAGCCACGATCGTCGAGGCGGCTGAGCGGTCACGCCTCGCCGAACATCGGGAGGACCCGGCGCGGAGGCAGCGATTCCGGACTGTGCGTCGCGAGCAGGCGCACCCCGTCGAGGACACGCTCGACTTCGTCCTCGGTGTTGAAGAAACCGACGCTGAGGCGCAAGGCATCGAGTGACACGATGGTCCGAGCGATGACCGAGGTCCGGAGCGTAAGTTCGTCGAGTCCGGCCTGGGCCGCCCAGCCGCGGATCTGGAACGTGACGAGCGTGCCCATCTGGTGGCGCGGTGTCAGCAGCTCGACACCGTCGATCTCCGCGAGCTCATCCGCGGCGCGACGTGCCAGGCGTGCGCCGCGGCCATGGACGAAGTCGAGGCCGACGTACATCGAGAGCCAGCTGACCGCCCTCGCGAAACCGGCGATCGAAGGTCGGTGAAAGCCTGTCCCCTCGAAGCGCCTTGCATCGCCGTGCCAGGTGGCGCTGCCGCGGGAATCGGATGCTTCGAGGGCGAAGTGACCCGCAAAGGAAGGGCGCAGCCGGTCGAGGGCGTCAGGGTCGACCCACAGCGCGCCCATGCCGTCGGGTCCGAGGAGCCACTTCTGGGCCGGAATGGCGTAGGCGTCAACGCCCAGGTCCCCGACCGAGACCGGGACCGCGCCAGCGGCCTGGGCACCGTCGACAGCGATGACGGCGCCGCGATCATGGGCAAGCTCGGCAATCCGGGCAATCGGCAGGACCGCCCCGGTGGACCACAGAACATGGGAGATCGAGACGAGGCGTGTTCCGGGCACGATCGCGCGATCCAGGGCCGCCACCGTGACCTCATCGTCCGATCCGTCCCCGATATCGGCGAACCGGACTTCGACTCCGAGCCGATCGCGCAGCGCGTAGAGCGCACCGACGCCACCCGAGTGTTCCTGGGTGCTGGTGACGGCTACGTCGCCCGCCTTCCAGTCAAGCGCCCAGATCGCGTGGTTCATCCCGTCGGTGGCCGCATGCGTGAGGCCGACGGAACCGAGGCTCGCCCCGAGGACCGCGGCGACCCCCGCCCGCGCCTCGTTCATCCGGTCGAGCCCCTCGAGGTAGTAGTCGAACTGGCTGCGCCCGATCGTCCGCTCGTACTCCGCGAGCTCCGACATCACCGCAGCGACCTCGGCCGGCATCGGCCCGACGCTGCCGGTATTCATCTGGATTGCCGCCGCAAGCGAGGGCAAGGCGAGCCGCACCGCCGCCAACTTTTCGGTGTCGGGCATGAAGGGGGAGACCACGGCCGTATGATACCGGCCATGCCCCACCGTACAGGCACCGGCGAGCGGCGCAGCACATGACCGGTTTCGCACGACCGGAACTCATCACCACGCCTGACTGGCTGTCAGAACAGCTCGGGCGACCGGACCTGCGGATCCTGGACGTTCGGTGGCGACCGGATGGCACCGGGCCGACGGTCTTTGCCGCAGGACACATCCCGGGTGCCGTCCACCTCGATTGGCGCGAGGACCTGATCGAGCCAGCCGAAGAGGGAGTGTCGGGACTCCGCCTGGCTGGACCGGACCAGGTCGCCGAGGCCCTGGGACGCGTAGGGATCGGCGATGGGACGAGCCTCGTGATCTACGACGACACTATCGGGCTCTACGCGGCTCGCGTCTGGTGGAGCCTGGCCGCCTACGGCTACGAGTCGGCCCGGATCCTCGATGGCGGGATGGCGGCCTGGACGGCTGCGCGTCGGCCGCTTTCGCATGCCAGCTATCCGCCAGCCGCCGCAACGTTTACGCCGCGAGCCAACCCGCGATTGCGCCT
>JANMNF010000095.1:0-5451 GCA_031373765.1 Chloroflexota bacterium | reverse complement strand
GTCGGGCACAGCGGCGGCTATCCGGGTTTCGGCTCCAACATGCGCTGGCAGCCGGCCTCCGGGCTCGGGGTGGTGGTGCTGGCAAACCATCGATACGGGCCGAGTTCGCTCCTCGCTCGCGAGCTGATGGCCTCGCTGCTGGCGTCCGGAGCAGTCCCGACGCGCCGGATCCGTCCGTCGAGCGCGCTCACCGCCCCGCGCGCGGATCTCGACAGACTCATCGCAGCCTGGGACGACGACCTTGCGGCCGGCTTGTTCGCGATGAACGTGGACCTCGACGAACCGCTCGACCGGCGGCGTGATGCGTTGACGCGAATCCGGGAAACCCACGGCGTCCTGCACCCAGATCCGGATCTGCCGGAGCAAGCCCAGACGCCACTCCACGTCGCCTGGTGGCTGGCGGACGATCACGGGGGGCGAGTACGGGTGGAGATCCGGCTATCCCCGGAGGCCTCGCCGCTGATTCAGACCTTCAACGTGACATCGGTACCGGCTCCAGCGGAAGCGCTGCGGACCTGCGGTGCCGCGCTCGTCGCCGCGATCAACGGGGAGCGTCCCGCCGTCCCTTCGGAATTCGATCTCGGCCCAGATCTCGACCGAGTGGCGCTCGATCGGATCGTCCGGATCGTTGGTGCACGCTATGCGCCGCTGGTTCTCGGACCGGCGACGGCGGGCGATGGGACGACGGAGGCGACATGGCGCCTCCAAAGCGATCAGGGCGAGCTGGACCTCGTCCTCCGCCTCGATCCGCACCTTGACCGGATCACCAACCTGGCGATCGCCCAGCGCCCTCCGACTATGCCAGCGTACGGAGACTGAACGGACCGATCAGATCATCGCGTGGGCTATCGGCCCGAGTACCTTCGGGTAGTTGGATCAACCCCCCGCTGCGTTGACAGTTGGCGACAACCGAGAGGTTCTCGGGCACCAACCTCAGGCGCGACGTGACCAGCAGCACGGAATCCAGCGTTTCGCATCGGACGCCGAGTCGGGCGTGGATGGCGGTCCCGGGGATCGGGGCCATCTTCGTGGTCGTCTTCCTCCTCATGCCAGCCGGTACCGTTGGGCAGTCGTCGGTCTACGACGCCCTCGGGATCGTGACATTGGGAATCGCCTTCATCAGCCTCCGACGACATCGCCCGCGGGGGGCCCTGCCATGGATCCTCCTGGCTGCCGGCCAGGCCTCATTCGTGATCGGGGACGTCATCTGGACCGTTTTCCAGGCGCTGGGTGAGGATCCCTTCCCGTCGACGGCCGACGGTGCCTACCTGTTGGGCTACCCGCTCATGGCCGTCGGCCTGCTCGTAGCGATCCGCCGACGGATCACGGGCGGTGACCGAGCCGGCCTGCTCGATGCCGCAATCCTTGCGACAGGGACGTCGGTCGCCTGGTGGGCATTCGTGCTCGGGCCACAGGCCGCGTTCGCCGATCCGGAACCCGTGGCCTTCATCATCTCGCTGGCCTATCCGGTCGGGGACCTGCTGCTCATCGGGATGGCGCTCGGTCTCGCAATGACGCCGGGAGCGAGGTCATCGTCGTTCCGATTTCTGGTGCTCAACCTCGCGATCCTGCTCGTCGCCGACCTCGCCTTCGGCCTCCAGAGCATGCAGGGGACGTACGTCGACGGATCGTGGATCGACACCCTCTGGCTGTTCGCCTACGTGTCGTTCGCGGCAGCCGTCAGCCACCCGTCCATGGAGTCGGTCTTCGAGCCGCGCCCGGTCGCGGTGACGATGCTCAGCCCGATTCGCCTGCTCCTGCTGGGCCTGGCGATGCTCGTCGGGCCAGCGATCCTGGCGATCGGCCATACCAATGCCGACGCTATCGTCTTCGTGGTTGCGGGCGCGAGCGCCACGGTGTCGGTCCTCGTCCTGGCCCGCCTCGCGGGCATGGTTCGGCTCCTCGGCCAGGACATCGAGCGGCGCAAGTCGCTCGAGGAACTGCTGTCGTTCCAGGCGTTCCACGATCCGCTCACCGGACTGGCGAATCGGCGGCGGTTCATGGCCCGCGTCGCCGAGGCACTAGCCGAAGGGTCCGGAACCGCGACCCTGTTCGTCGACCTGGACGACTTCAAGCACATCAATGACAACCTCGGCCACGACGCCGGTGACGCGCTGCTGGCGGCCATTGGCCGTCGGATCGTTGCCTGCATTCGTCCGACCGATCTCGCGTCCCGTCTCGGTGGCGACGAATTTGCGGTGCTCCTGCTCGAGACGGACTCCGCCGAGGAGGCGGCATTGGTCGCGGAGCGACTCCTCGAGACGCTCAGCGCACCGGTCGAGATTGCGGGCCGGTTGGTTCGGATCACCGCGAGCATCGGGGTTGCGCGATGCGACCCCAGCGAGACGATTGGAGTCGATGATCTGCTCCGCCGCGCGGATGTGGCGATGTATCACGCGAAGGCACAGGGCAAGCACTGCGCGGCCGTCTACCATCCCGATCTGGGTCCAGCACCCGCGACGGTCAGGAGGGGAGTGTCCGGCGACGGCGTGCCGGCTGGTTGGCTGGTGCAGGGTGGCCTGTCGATCGGAGGCCTCGAGTTGCCCGCCGTCTGACCCGGCGTGCCGCGTCAGCGGGTCTCGAACGATCGCTTTGAGAGCCCGTAGGCGAAGCCTTCGATAGGGAATGAAGGTGCGTCCTCCGGCCGGGCCACGGCGCCGAGCGTGACGAACAGCGGCGCGAAATGCTCCACGGTCGGATGCGCATAGGGCATCCCCGGGGCCTTCTCGCGGAAATCGAAGAGCGTGTCCAGATCGCCCGATTCGAGTGCTTCGCGCGCCCAGTCATCGAAGTCGATCGACCACTGCGGCGCTCCGGGCTTGCCCATGAAGTACTCCTGGATGAATGGAAGTCCATGAGTCAGAAAGCCGCTTCCGATGATGAGGACACCCTCGTCCCGCAGTGGGGCAAGCCGCCGGCCGACCTCGAACAGGCGTCGGGGATCCAGGTCCGGCATCGACATCTGGAGCACGGGAATGTCGGCGTCCGGATACATCGCCATGAGCGGGACCCATGCGCCGTGATCCAGGCCGCGCGACTCGCGTTCGAGGACCGGTTCCGTCGCCGGCATCAGGCCTTTGACCTTCGCGGCCAGAGCCGGGGCGCCCGGGGCGGCGTACTGGAGGTCGTAGTAGTGCTGGGGGAAGCCATAGAAGTCGTAGACCAAGGGCACGGTTCGCGTTGCCGAGATCGCCATCGGGGCCGTCTGCCAGTGCGCGCTGACGATGAGAATGGACGTCGGCTTCGGCAGGTCCGCGGCCCAGCCATTGAGCTGCCCCATCCACTCGGGATCCTCGAGCAGCGGCGGGGCGCCGTGGCCGAGGTACAGCGCCGGCATCGAGCGATCGGCGATCGCCAACGCGTCGGGCGTTGCTTCTGCGGGGGTCATCGGTTCAGTCACGAGATCAGGTCTCTCCGCGAGTCGGCCGGGATGCAGCCGGCCCGGGCACAGTAGCGCGCCCGGGCCGGAAGCGAAAGGTCAGGCGGCGATCGCCTTGTCGGGGGCACCGACGAGCACGAACGACGAATTCCAGCTGCCACCGGTTCGCATCTGGAGCGAGATGTTCAACCAGGCCAGAGCCTCGAGCTCGCGGGCGCCCGCAAGCGATCCGGCGTCGACGGGCCGGAGGCCGATCGACTTGACAAGGGAGGCCACGACGGCCTTGGCCGAGGCATCGCCACCGGCGAACAGGACGTCCATGGTCTGGCCATGGATCTCCGGGTTGCCCTGGATCGAGGCGAAGAGCGTGTTGAATGCCTTGACGATCTGTGCGGTCGGCAGAAGCGCCGCGATGCGCTCGGCGCCCGACGGACCTCCTTCAGTGGCAAGCCCGGAATAGTCAGCCTTGAGCGGGTTGGTGGCGTCGATGACGACCTTTCCGGAGATGGCCGATGCAATATCGGCTGCGACGGCTTCTACGGAGGCATACGGAATGGCGAGGATGACGACCTCGGCCGTCTCGACGGCGCTGGCGAGCGACGTGCCGGCCTGGGCACCGATCTGCACCGCCGCCGCGGTTGCCTTGGTCGCATCCTGCCCGGTCAGCGTGACGGTGTGTCCCGCACGGACAAGGGAGGCCCCGAGGGCCGTACCGACGTTGCCGGTTCCGATGATCGCAATCTTCATGATTCCTGAATTCCTTCTCTGATTCGCGACCCGCGAACCGCTATGCTTTGACAACGGCAAACGATTGTTGCTGTTGCAAATACTGTCGCACACTGTTGGCCGGAGGTCAAGTAGTTTGTCTGAGGAAAAACACCAAGCTGCTGTGGACGCAGCCGGAGGGCGGCACGGAGCACGTCCCGGAGCACGCGCCGGAGCGCGCCCCGACATTGGCACGGAGGTCCGGCGCTGGCGCCAGACCCGGGCGTTGACGCTGGCCGACGTCGGCGGGCGCAGCGGATTGAATGTCGGCTATCTCTCCCAGATCGAGAACGGCAAGGCAGTGCCGTCACTCGACGCCCTGTCCTCGATCGCCGTGGCGCTCGACGTCCCGATCGCCTGGCTGTTCCTCGATTCGACGTCCCCTCCGCGGGTCGTGCGCGCAGCCGATCGCCCGCGCCGAAAGGGCCCCAGGGGCGCCTCCATGCAGGAAGTCGACGGGGGCACGGCCCGCGATGTCCGAATCCTCGAGGCCGTCGTCCCGCCGGGCGGCTCTACGGGTGTCCATGCACACTCGGGCGACGAGCATCACGTGATCCTCGCCGGTCGCTGGCGGATGACGCAGGGTGACCATGTCGTCGAGGCGGGACCCGGCGACTACGTGGCCTGGGACCCGACGGTCCCACACGACGTGGAGTGTCTTGGACCCGATGACGGGCGGATGCTCGTGATCTACCCGCGCCATGCCCGGACGGGCGAGGCCGGATCGTGAGCGCGGTCGTACGGCTCTCGATCGCGCCGGTTCGGAGCTTGGGTCTGGAGCATCCAGATGAGATCTTCCTGACGGAGTTCGGCGTCGCCGAGGATCGACGCTTCTACCTGATCGATGACCGCGGCTTCCTCGTAGATCGGGTAGTCGTGGGCCACCTTGCACAGGCCGCCGGCCACACGAATCCGGACGCCACCAAGCTTCGGATCACGCTTCCCGGCGGCGAGGTGCTTGAAGGCGATGTCGAGCTCGGCGCCCCCGTCGATACCCAGCTGCACGGCCGCGTGGCCGTGGGCCACGAGGTCGTCGGACCGTGGGGCGAGGCACTCTCGCCACTGGCCGGGCGGGCCGTCCGCGTGGTGCGCACCGATCGGATCGGGGGGACGCGCCAGGGCAACGCGGCGTCGCTGGTGTCGCAGGGGTCCCTCGACGAGCTCGCTCGGCGAGCCGGCGTTGGGACCGTGGATCCGCGCCGCTTCCGCATGCTCATCGACCTCGACGGAACGGTGGCGCACGAAGAGGATGACTGGATCGGCGGCCGGATCGCGATCGGGGAAACGGTTCTGCGCGTGACGGAGCG
>JANMNF010000086.1:0-11788 GCA_031373765.1 Chloroflexota bacterium | reverse complement strand
GCTTCGAGCCGACACGGCGCGGCTGACCACGGACAGGCCGCGTGCCAGGTTCTCCTGCATGACCGAAAGCTTCACGTCGGGTTCACTCCAGACGAAACGGATGGTGATCGAGATCTACCGGTAGATGGTAGCGGTCGCTTGATCCGAGCGGGTGGCCGCAACCCTTCCAGGCCGACGGTGCGGGTCGGCGATACCCGCAGGTCGGGGAGTGTTTCGCCGCCGCCGAGGCCGCCCGGACTAGATGTGTATCTTCCTTCATTCCAGAGATACCGTCACCATCATCATCATGGTGTGGACGGCGTGGATCACCGCGCTCAGCCACGCTCAAATCGTCGGTGCACGACCGTCCGATGGGCGTTGATCGGCCCTCCGAATCAACGCCTGCTCCCGGGATGATCCGGTATGGATGGTGGACAGTCCGCCGGGACGTCGACTGATTGTCCTGGTCCACCCACGTCCCGGCGGTCGTTGTCACCTCCTGCAAGCCCGGTGCTCAACTTGGAGCCGGTGGGTTATCAACGGCACCGGAGCAATCGTCCACATCTCAGGATGGCGCCGGACGCGACGCCATAGGAGGTTGGTCGAGGAAACGAAACCCGCCGAGCGAGGGCCGGCCGGGCGTCAATCCGAGTAGATGAGCTCCCGAACCGCCGAGATCTCGCGGCGCAACTCATCGTTGGCGCTGGTCTCGCGGGTGATCTTGTCGCAGGCGTGCAGGACGGTCGAGTGATCCCGACCGCCAAGCTCGGCCCCGATGCGCAGGAGCGAGACATCGGTCTCGGCCCGCATCAGGAACATCGCGATCTGCCGAGGCATGACGATCGCCTTGTCCCGCTTCTGGCCCTTCAGGGCGTCGAGCCCGACGCCGTAGTAGTCGGACACCGCCTTGACGATGCGCTCAGGCGTGATCTGGCGCTTCTTCGGGTTGTACAGGACGTTCGAGAGGACCGCCTGGGCGAGCTCGATGGAAATCGGCATCGCGCCCATCGACGCATAGGCCACGATCCGGTTGAGCGCGCCCTCGAGCTCCCGGATATTGCTGACGACCTTGCGGGCGATGAATTCGATCACGTCGGACGTGATGGGGACGGCGCCCTCCTCGGCCTTCGCGCGCAGGATCGCGATCCGGGTCTCGAGGTCGGGGGCCGTGAGGTCGGCGATGAGGCCCCATTCGAACCGGCTTCGGAGGCGTTCCTCGAGCGTGAGGATCCCCTTGGGCGGGCGGTCGGAGCTCAGGACGATCTGCTTGCCGTCCTCGTGGATCGTGTTGAACGTGTGGAAGAACTCTTCCTGGGTCCGTTCCTTGTCCGCGATGAATTGGATGTCGTCGATCAGGAGGAGGTCGATCCGGCGATAGCGGGCACGAAACTCGTCGATCTTGCCCTGCTGGATCGAGGTGATGAATTCGTTGGTGAACTTCTCCGAGGTGGCGTACACGACGCGCTTCCGCGGGAACTTCGCCATGACCTGATTGCCGATGGCGTGCATCAGGTGGGTCTTGCCCAGCCCGACCCCGCCGTACAGGAAGAGCGGGTTGTAGGCATGGCCGGGGC
Organism: Chloroflexota bacterium; assembly: GCA_031373765.1. Classification (GTDB taxonomy): domain Bacteria; phylum Chloroflexota; class Limnocylindria; order Limnocylindrales; family CSP1-4; genus UBA5189. The sequence continues at coordinate 10,235 of JANMNF010000086.1, read as the reverse complement.
GCTCGGCGACCGACAGGCTCGCGGCATGGGCCAGGCGATTGGCCGACCCGACGATGAAGTTGGCAAAGGTGTAGCGAGCGTTCAGGTTGGTCGATCCACCCTCGCCGCCGACGCGCGTCGCTTCGACCCGGACGTGCTGTGAGCTCGGCGTCGCCACGGGCCGCTCGGCCGGCAGCTCCGCCGCCGCTGCCTCGTGTTCCGCAGCCGCCTCAGGGTCTGTGCCGACGACGAACTCCACCTGGACGCTATAACCGACGATCCGGGCGAGTGTCTGGGAAATCAGCGAGCGGTAGCGGCTCTCGAGCCAGTCCTTCGCGAAGCCGTTCGGGACCGCAATCCGGAAACGGTTGTCGTCCACGTCGACGAGCGTGGTCTCGCGGAGCCACGTTTCGAAGTTCGCGGGCGAGAGCGATACCTGAAGCTCTCCGAGGGCGGCGCGCCAGACCTGCTTCGCATCCATTCGTCGATGAAGGCTCGCTGCAATATGCTTCGATGGACGGGCGAATGGCAGTTCCGTTTCGGGACGGTACTGCGGGCGCCTCGGGGGTGTCCTGAACCTGCTTGCGCCGGCCGCCTGGCCGACTCCGAACCCATCCACCGGGTCCGCGATACAGCGGTCGGAGTGGCGAGGGTTTCGAAAGATAGCACCGCACCCGCGGGCCTGCAACGCGAATTCGTGATACTCCCAGGGGGTATCGTCGCGTGTGGCGCGGCCATCTCGATTCGGTTCGTCGCGCCCGCGCCCGTCCCGCCCCCCGCGCGCCCCTTGCGCGCCCCTTCGTCGAGGACGGCCGGGGGCGGCAAAAGCGAACGGGGCCCCTGAGCGGCCGATCAGGTCTGACTCGCCGCCGCTCTGATCGCCATGACGCTCCACGCCGCCGACCCTGAACTCGTGATCGATCCGCTCAACGCTATCGCCCCCATCGCTGCAAGGGCGGGTTCGTGCCCCATTGGCTCTCACACGCCGTCACTGCTGGGCTGGCTTATCGGTACGATTGGCATCGGCCACGAATGGGGGCGATGCGGACAGCCATAGCATGGCTCGGTGTTGCGGTGTCGCCACCCTTCAGGCACGCCCACCCCCGCTAGTAGCAATGGGGGCGATACGGCGCCCGATACTCGCTCGCCCACGATACGGCGCCCGATACTCGCTCGCCGACGATACGGGCGGCTCCTGCTTGGGTTTCGGGCGGCGCGATGGCGGGCGTATCCGCTGCCGTTTCCGCCGGTGCGGCGACTGAGGCCCCGGCGCGAGGGCGGGCGTATCCGCTGCAGTAGCGGCTGAAGCTCCGGCCGAATACCTGGCCGGCACCGGCATCGATGTGTAACCGACCTGCTCGACGAGCGTGGCACACGTTTGACACTGCTCGGAGCCACGGCCTATCATCCCCCGGACGAAGAACGCGCCATGCGCCACTGGGTGCTGGGCGCGTTCGTGTGCCTTATGGGGTCATCAGATTGACCAAGCCCCGAGGCCTGATGGAGAGGATCCCGCGCAGTTCCGATGAAGCAGACCTTTCAGCCCAAGAAGCGCCACCGCGCCAAGGAACATGGCTTCCGCGCCCGGATGAAGTCCTCGGGCGGGCGCCGCGTTCTCGCCGCACGCCGGGCTCGCGGTCGAAAGCGTCTGTCGGCCTGACGAGTCGGCGGGCCAACCGGCCTTGCCTCGTGATGCTGTCCCGCCCGCAGGATTTCAAAGCCCTCCAGGAACGAGGGACCATGCGGTCCCACCCCCTCCTGACGGCCCGGATGCTGCGGACCGACCTCGAGACGACACGGTTCGCCATGGCGACGAGTCGGGCGATCGGTTCGGCGGTCGTTCGAAATCGCGTGAGGCGGCGGATCCGTGAGGCACTTCGTTCGATGGGGACGACGATCCAGCCCGGCTGGGACGTCCTGCTCATCGCCCGGCGCGGCCTTGTCGAGGTCGATTACGAGACACTGGTGAAGACGCTCCGCCGTCAGTTGACGCGCGGCGGAGTGCTGGAAGGGAGCGACGGGTGAAGCGCATCGGCATCGGGCTGATCCACCTGTACCGATTCGCCTTTTCCTGGATGCCGGCCTCCTGCCGCTATGAACCGACTTGCAGCCGCTACACGGAACAGGCGATCGAACGCTACGGCCTGCTCAAGGGGAGCTGGATGGGAGCCCGCCGCATTGCGAGCTGTCACCCCGGCAACCCCGGTGGCTACGACCCAGTCCGCTGATCCTGAAGGACCTGAAGTGACCTTTCGCACCTGGATGACCCGTCTGGCCCCCCTGTTCGGGATCCTGCTGCTCGCGCTGCTCGTGGCGGCCTGCGGCGTCGGCGGCATTGGCGGGGCTCCAAGCCTGCCGCCGGGCGTAACCGCCGCTCCGACCGCAACGCCGCCGGCCGGCATCGCCCTCGCCCCGGCCGAGCTGAAGGCGGATCCCTTCAGCCTCCTGTCGTGGCTGTTCACGCCGATCTTCCAGGTCTTCTTCATCACGCTCGTGCTGCTGGACAAGGCGACGGGCAACATCGCCATCGCGATCCTCCTCCTCACGCTCCTGATCAAGATCGTCCTCATCCCGGTCTTCCGAAAGCAGATCGTCTCGACCCGCCGGATGCAGCTCATCGGCCCCGAGGTCAAGGAGATCCAGCGCCGGTTCAAGGGCGATCGGGTCAAGATCCAGCAGGGAACTGCGGCCCTCTACAAGGAACGCGGCATTTCGCCCGCCGGGTGCCTGCCCGCGTTCAGCCAGATGCTCTTGCTGATCCCGCTCTACTCGGTGTTCAGCCAGGGTCTCCAGAACTACAACCCGCAGGCCATGCTCGACGTCTTCGGTTACCGAATCCTCGATCTTGCCTGCGACTCAGCCCCGATCTTCAATGCCGCTGGGCACGTCCTCAATCCGTGCCTGAATCCGATGGCCTTCGGGGTCGACTGGGGAGTCCCAGAGGTCATCCTCGGCTCACCCGGTGCGCTCTTCTCCGGCCTGAGCCTGCTCGCGATCATCTCGTCGCTGGTCCAGCTCGTCGCGTCCCGCATGACAATGCCGCCGGCGAGCACGACCGGCTCCGATGATGCCAACGTCAAGACCCAGCGCCAGATGGCCATCTTCCTGCCGTTCATCTCGCTGATCTACGGCAGCATCCTGCCGGCCGGCCTGTTCCTGTACTGGATCGGGTCGACGCTCTTCTCGGTCGGCCAGCAGTACCTGATCATCGGCTGGGGCGGGATGTTCCCGATCTTCGGCTGGACGCCCGGCTTCGCCGTCGGGCACGAACCGCGATTCCCGGTCGCCGCAGCGGCGCCGAACACCATCTCGCGCACGGCCGGTTCGCCGGCGCGATCCACCACTGAACGATCGCAACTCGACCGATCTGCGTCTGCGGCGGCAACCGTCCGCCAGCGCGGTCGACAGGGGCGACGAGGGAGACGACGATGACACGGAGCACACGAACGTCATGAGCGCCTACCGCGAATTCACCGGCAAGAGCGTCGAGGAGGCCCTCCGCCTCGCCCGCGAGGCATTCGGGGCCGGCCTCGATGACCTCGATTTCGAGATCCTGACCCCCGGAAGCCGGGGCGTGCTGGGCATGGGCGCCGAACCGGCTCGCATCCTGGCCGCGCCACGCTCCGAGCTTGGTGGTGCGGCCCCGAAGCGGGACGCCGCTTCCGCCCGCCCGCTTCCGCCCCCGTCGCCGCACGAGGACCGCGGTGAGCGGCCCGCGTTTGACCGCGGAGCTGAGCGACCCCCGCGGCGCGAAGAGAGCGAGCCGCGTCGCGATGACCGTCCCCCACGCCGCGACGCAGGCGACAGCCGCCCTCCACGCCGCGACGAAGGCAATGACCGCCCTCCGCGCCGCGACCCCTCCCCGGCCGCGGCCGGACCCGAGCGCGAAGACAGGCCACCCCGTCGCGAGGATCGGCCGCCGCGACGTGACGACCGACCCCGACGTGACGACCGAGGCCCGCGTGAGGATCGAGGCCCGCGCGAGCCCCGGAGCGACGGCGCCCTGAGCGCAGCCGAGGCCGCCGAGGTGGCTGCCCTTCGCGGTTCCGTCGCCGTGGAGCGCGCCGAACTCGAGGCCGCTGAGGCTTCGCCGGAAGCCCTTGCCGCTGGCAAGGTGATCCTGGAGAAGTTGCTCAATCTCATGGGCTTCAAGGTCACGGTGACCGTTGAGTCGTCCGAGACCAGCCGGCTCAACGTAACGGGTGATGACGACGAGCGCGAGGCGCTCGGTGCCCTGATCGGCCGCAAGGGTGAGCGTTTGAGCGCCCTCCAGCATGTAGTCAATCTGATGCTGTCCCGTGAGATGGGCGCATGGACCCGGATCCTCGTCGATGTTGAGGACTACCGGGGTCGCCGAGAGCGCCAGCTGCGGGAAATCGCCGAGCGAGCCGCGCAGCGCGTCATCGAGACCGGCAAGATGCTCCAGCTCGAGGCCATGCCCGCCCTGGAGCGTCGTTGGGTCCACCTGGCCCTGCGAAACCACCCCGACGTGGTGACCCAGTCGATCGGCGAGGAGCCGAACCGACGGATCATCGTTCTGCCGCGGATGGGCTGAGCCACGACTGAGCCTGGGCGGAGCCCGGGTTGAGCTCGGCCCAACTTGGGCTGCTGCCGGCCATCAGTTGACGGTTGCCGGTAGGATGGCTGCTCGTCACGCACGATGGGCCGTGCGCGTCATCACTGGGCTGCACGAGTAGCTCACGACGCTCGCCGGACCATGAGCACTTCTCGGGGATGAACAACCGCATGGACGATCAGGAAACAAACGGCGCATTGACGCCCGATGCGCTGCCCGAACCGCCGGAGCTGCCGGCGGTGCCTGCCGAGGTGGCAGCGGAGTCCGCGGCAGATTCCGTCGCGGAACCCGATCAGTCGGTTGCTCCCGTGCGTCGCGGCCGACGACGGTCCGTCACGCGCTTCCTCATCGCGTTCATGTTCGGCCTGCTCGCCGTCTTGACCGTATCGGCCGGCGCGCTGGCGGCCTATGAATCCTCAAACGTGGGCCGAATCCTGCCAGGCGTTCACGCTGGATCCGTCGATCTGTCCGGGCTCACGCCAGCCGCCGCCGCGGCCCGCCTGCGAGAGGCGTACGCCTCGCTCGGTGATGGAGCCCTTGTCCTGAGCGCCGCGGGTGTGGAACGGACCGTGAACTTCTCCGATCTCGGTCGCCGGGTGGACGTCGACGGGATCGTGGCGTTGGCCATGAGCGTAGGCCGTGAGGGACCGGTCATCGAGCGGATCGCCTCCAATATCCGCATGTTCGTTCGCGGCTCCGAAATCACGCCATTCGCGCTCGTCGAGCAGGCCGCGCTCCGGCACGAACTCGCCGTTCTTGCCGCCCAGGTCGCGGTGGCACCGACCGACGCCAGCGTCACACTCGGTGAGACCGGGTTCGTGCTCACTCCGGGAACCGAGGGCCGGATTGCCGAGATCGACACGACGCTCGTATTGACCGAGGACCTCCTGGTCATCTCGACGACGCCGAACCCGATCAGGGTCGAGCTCCCGATGTCGACCATTGAACCTGACGTCACGACCGCCGAAGCCACAGCCGCGCGCGAGGCGGCAATCCGGATTGCGGCTGACACGACGCTGCTCGATGCCGGCGAAGAGTGGATGCTCACCGCCACCCAGATCCGCGCGTGGATTTCATTCGAGCGGACTGACGACGGTGGCTACCGGCCGATCGTGGCCCGCGAGGCCATCGAGGCGGGGCTGGCCCCGATTGCGGCCAAAGTGGCGATCGCCCCCGTTGATGCGACGTACCTGCTCGGTACCAAGAAGCAGGTAGTCGGTGTCACGAATGCGAAGAACGGCCGAGCGCTCGATGTGCCTGGAACGGTCGAGTCGTTGATCAATCTGGTTACTGAGCGCGTCGATGGGCTCAGTGTTTCTCGCGTCGCCTTGAGCGTGACGACGATCGAGCCGGCCCTGACCACGGCCGAGGCGACCAAGACCGCACCGCTCATGAAGCCGCTATCCGAAGGCTGGACGACCTATTTCCCGATTGGCATCAAGAACGGCCAGGGCGCCAACATCTGGATCCCCGCTCGCGAGATCGACGGGTACGTCGTCCTGCCGGGCCAGACCTTCGACTTCTGGAAGGCGATCGGGCCGGTAACCCGGGCCGCCGGCTACAAGGATGGCGGCGCGATCATTGACGGCAAGACGGAGCCGCAGGGCGCTCTCGCCGGCGGCATCTGCTCCTGCTCGACGACGCTCTTCAATGCGGCCCTCCGTGCGGGCCTGGAGATGGGTGCGCGTCGCAACCACTACTACTACATCGACCGCTATCCGTTGGGCCTCGACGCCACTGTCTTCCAGAGCGGCTCAGGCTCGGTCCAGACGATGTCCTTCACGAACGACACCAAGTACCCGATCCTCATCCGGGGAACGGGCTGGCGCGTTGGGTCGAAGGGCTACGTCAAGTTCGTGCTCTGGTCCGTGCCGACCGGTCGCACTGTGACGTTTTCGAAGCCGATCGTGAAGAACATCAAGCCCGCCTCCGACACGACGGTCTACACGACGGACTTGAAGCCGGGCGTCCGGGAGCGCGTCGAATATCCGGTCGATGGCAAGGACGTCTGGGTGACGCGGACCGTGACCGATGCCAGCGGCAAGGTCATCCATCAGGAAACGTACTACTCGCACTACGCCAGGATCACGGGCGTCCTGCGGATCGGCAAGGCTGCGGCACCGGCGCCCACGCCAACGCCGGTGCCGGCACCGGCGCTTGCTCCCAGCCCGACCTGATCGTCCATCGGCCGTGCCGTCCGTGCCGTCCGACCTGATCGTCGGTCGTCGAGGGTCGCGCGGGACTGTCCCGCGCCTGTCCTCTGCGCGTCCGGGTTCGGTGCCTATGCCGTCCCGCTCACCTCGAGGTCGTGCTGGCACGTCGGGCACAGGCCGAACAGCTCGAGGCGATGGACGTCGATCCGATAGCCGCTCTCGGCCGCGATCTTGCTCACCACTCCCGCCAGGCCGGTGTCGTCGACATCGGCCGCGCGTCCGCACGTGGAGCACACGACGTGATGATGGTGATCCGCCGGTTCGCACGCGATGTAGGCATGGTCGCCTGACGGCAGGTCAATCCGCTCGATCGCACCGACGCCCTCGAGCACCTCGAGCGTTCTGAAGATCGTGGCCCGCGCGATGGCCGGCCTGCGGCCCACCGCGTCGTCGACCAGATCAGCGGCCGTGAAGTGGCCCTCGCGCTGGGTGATGAGATCGGCAACGGCGCGGCGCGGGCCGGTCAGCCGGTAGCCGGCCCCTTCGAGGGCAGTAATTACCGTGACTGGGACAACTGGGCCGGCGCGCATCGGGGAAGGATATCCCGGGCGATCCCGGGCAGTCCGAATGTCGGCGGTTGACCAGCGGCAAGCCGCCAAGAGTCAATGCACCGCGTCCGGGTGTGGTGGAGATGGGGGAGAGTCGAACTCCCCGTCCAGAGCCCTTCGGCAGCAACCACTACGAGCGTGTCCGATCGTTTTCGTCAACCATCCAGGCGGGGATCGGCACTCTCCCGGTTGGTCCAGTCACGTGTCTCTAGATCGAGCTTGCTCCCGGGCTACGCGACGCTCATCCGGGCTGCAGCCCCGCTTAATGACGCTTCCACGACCCACGGGACTGAGGTCGCTTCCACGCTCACCTTACCGCCTAAGCGGCGAGGGCGAGAGTCGACTGCTTGTTGGCAGTTACTTCGTTTTGCCGCCTGTTTAACGAGGCCTGACGGCACCTCGGCTCGCGTTCACTGTCAACTAGACCCTGTCGAAACCACGCATCCCCACAGGATCGAACGCACACCGGCGTCCGGCGGAGAGTCTAGCCGAGGTCGGGCCAGCGCGGTTTGGCGTTCGTTCCCGGCGCGGCTTAGTGCTCGCCGCAGCTTTCCTGCCATTTCGACATCCCACTGCGATGAGGCCATGAATTCCGGCGAAACACGCCGCGAATCGGCCCTCGTTCCTCGACCACCGGCCAGATCTGAGCGTGGCTGAGCGTCCGCGGGACCGCACCGTGCCCCATCAGGATGCTGGATGCATGCCGTGGCGACCACCCGTGTCGATTTGGCATACAACGGCGAGGCGCCAGGACACGCGACGCACCTGCCACGGCAGGCGCCCCGCGCCCCGCGCCAGCCGCGCCCCGCGCCCCGCACCAGCGGTCGCGAACTTCTACCAGATGTCGCCGACCGTGAAGCCGTCGGGGAAGGGATCGGTGGGGTCGACCACGTAGGTGGCCATGCCGGTGATCCAGGCCGTACCGGTGATCGTCGGGACGACGGCTTGGTATGGCCCAACGGACGTCTCCTCGAGCAGCAGCCCAGTGAACACGGTCCCGAGAATGCCCTCGTGGAGGAACGGCTCCCTGATCTGGAGCCGGCCCTTGGCGTGCAGGACGGCCATCCGCGCCGAGGTTCCGGTGCCGCACGGCGAACGGTCGATCGCGCCGGTCCAGGTCGCGGGTCGGTCGAAGTCGAGCTTGCCAGTGGACACCGTGACCACGTTCCGCATCGAATTCGCGGGATCGTGGGCCGGCCCGGAGAGCTGGCCGATGGTGATTCCGGCGAACCCGGGTTGCTCCGGATGGACCACGGGCAGCTGTTCGTTCGCGGCCGCCTTGATGAGCTCGGTGATCCGGGTGATGTCGCGCCCCTCATCCGGGGTGAGGCGCAGGCCGAACTGCTCGGCCTCGGCGATGACGTAGAACATGCCGCCGTAGCCGACGTCCACGATGACCGTTCCGAGCGTCGGGACCTCCACCGGCGTGTCGAGGTGGGTCGCGAAGGCGGGCACGTTCCGGAACGTGACGGACGTGACCTTGCCGTCGCGGCATTCGCAGCGCAGCCGGATCAGGCCCGCCGGTGCCTCGAGGACGAGCTCCGTCACCGGCTCGATCATCGGGATCATGCCCGTCTCGAGGAGGACGGTCGCGGTGCAGATCGTGTTCGTCCCGGACATTCCGGGGTACTCGACGTGCTCCATGATCACGTAGCCGGCCGCGGCCTCGGGGTTATTCGACGGAAGGACGAGGTTGCAGTTCGCAGCCGGGTAGCCGCGCGGTTCCTGGAGCATCCGCTTCCGGAGGTCATCGCCGTTGGCCTGGAGCCAGGTCATCTTGTCGAACATCGTCTCGCCTGGGACATCGAGCACGCCCCCGACGATCACCCGGCCGGGTTCGCCAGCGGCGTGGGCATCAACGGCCTGGATCGTCCGTGACAGGCGCATCGCGTCTCCTATCGGCCTCGTCGCGTCTCGGCGACGTCGCGTTCCATCTGGCGGCGGGCATCCCGCTCGGCAATATCGCGGCGCTTGTCGTGGAGCTGCTTGCCTCGACCCAGGCCGAGTTCCAGTTTGGCTTTGCCCCGTCCCGTGATGTACAGCCGGAGGGGCACGAGGGTCAGGCCCTTCGCCTTCGTCTTGCCGAGGAGCTGGTCGATCTCGGACCGATGGAGCAGGAGCTTGCGCTCGCGCTTCGCCTCGTGGTTGTTCCGGCTCGCGCTCTCCCACGGGGCGATATGGGCGCCGACCAGCCACGCCTCGCCTCGATTGATCCGGGCGAAGGCATCGGTCAGGTTGACCTGGCCGGCGCGGATGCTCTTGATCTCGGTTCCGAACAGCACGATGCCAGCCTCCACGGAGTCCTCGATCGAGTACTCGTGGCGAGCCCGTCGGTTCTGGGCAATGGTCTGCTCGGCCATCGGGGAAGGATGCTCCAGTCAGGGGATACGGGTGAGGGCGGCGTGGCCATTGAGGGGGACGTGGCCTTCCTGCCGGGGGCGGCTTGACCATCGATCAGAAGCTGCGGCCATCCCCGGACGCGCGAACGCCGGTCCTCGCGGACCGGCGTTCATTGCGGCTGACCACCCGCACGGAGAGGCCGGTTAGACGGACTGCTCCGGCGAGGTGGTGCAGCTACTGAGATACGACACTGCACATCACCTCCTTTCGTTCGCGGGTACCGTACCGGATGGGACCGACGATGGCAACCCGCTATGCGGCGTGCGGCAGAACGATGCGCAGCGCCCCGGTGCCGGACAGGAACTCGATGGCCTTGTCGAGCACGGGATCCTTGCCCACCGGATTGTCGGCCGGGACCGTGACCTCGACGTCGGGCGTCAGCCCGATCTTGTGGATCCACCGCTTGTTCGGGGTCAGCCACTTCGCGACCGTCAGCTTCACCCCACCCGAATCGTTGTCGAGTTCGATCCACGTCTGGACCGTCCCCTTGCCATACGAGGTCTCACCGATCAGCGTCCC
>JANMNF010000066.1:0-2873 GCA_031373765.1 Chloroflexota bacterium | reverse complement strand
TACGCACGCGCTGGGCGAAGCAACCGGCCGCCTGGGCAAGGGCCCGATCCTCGTGCTGTGCGGGCCCGGCAACAACGGCGGCGATGGGTTCGTCGCGGCGCGGCGTCTGGCGCAAGCCGGGTTCGATGTGATCGTTGCGCTGGTCTCATCGGCGGCGCGCCCCAGCACCCTCGACGCGACGCGGAACTGGGATCGTCTGGCCGCCGAGCCACGCGTCACACGGGTTCATGCTTCCGTTGCCCGCGATCTGACGATTCTCGGAAATGACATCGATCACGCTTCGATCCTCGTCGACGCCCTCGTCGGAACGGGAGTCAGCGGCGTCCTGCGCGAACCGATCCGTGGCGCCGTCGAACTCATCGGCCGCGCTCGGCTGGCCGGGGTGCCGGTTGTGGCCGTGGATACGCCATCGGCCGTGGATCTGTCCTCGGGGGACGCATCCGATCCCGTCGTCCAGGCGGACCTCACCGTCACGTTTCATCGTCCGAAGACGGGCTTGCGTACGCGCCGCGGTGCGGCCCTGGCGGGCAAGGTGCTCGTCGCTCCCATTGGCATTCCCGAGGAGGCGGACCGTGGTTGAACGGCAACAGCCCGGGCTGCGCCAGGTTGTCCTCGTCGCGGCCGGTGCGGCCGCGGTGGTCCTTGGCGCCGCCGTCGTGACCGGGATCCTGCCCGAATCCGTCCAGCGGATCGTGTTCCACGCTCCATTCACTATCCTCGTCCTCATCGTCGGCACATCGCTGGTCCTCTGGAGGGTCGCAACGCACCGACCGCCGGAGGTCTGATGGAGGTCGACAAGGACGGTGCCTTGGCCGCCGGCAGCGCGCCGGCCGATGCGCTGACCGCCCGGAAGGACGCTCTGATCCAACTCGGGACCGAACAATTCGACGTTCTCATCGTCGGTGGCGGGATCGTCGGAGCTGGGGCCCTCCTCGATGCGCAGAGCCGTGGCCTGCGGGCCGCCCTCATCGAGCAGACGGACATCGCGGCGGGCACATCGAGTCGCAGCTCGCGCATGATCCACGGAGGGTTGCGCTACCTGGAGCAACTCCACTTCGGGCTGGTCGCGGAAGCCCTCGAGGAGCGCGCGAGGCTGCTCCGCAACGCGTCGCACCTGGTCAAGCTGGAACCGTTCCTGTTCCCCATCTACGGATTGCCGCTCATTCACCAGGGCTTCTACGGAGCCGGCATCTTCCTGTACGACCTCCTCGGATCCCGTCAGGGCGCGGGCTTTGCCCAGCACATGCGCCCCGCCGCGGCGCGGGAGTTTGCTCCGCAACTTCGACCCGAGGGCCTGCAGGCCGGGATCCTCTACCACGACGGTGTGGAGGATGATGCCCGCCTGGCGCTGGCCGTGGTCCGCTCGGCGATGCGCCTGGGCACGGTCGTGGCGACCGGTATCCGAGCCGACGCTCCGCTCCTCGAGAACGGCCACGCGATCGGTGTTCAGGCTCGTGACGGATCGACCGGCGAAACCTTCGAGATCCGGGCCACGTACGTCATCGACGCCACCGGGGTCTGGGCCGCCCATCCCGACGAGCGCTTCGCTCCGGTCCCCGGCGCGGCGAGGATCGTGCCGAGTCGCGGTGGACACATAGTGATCCGGAAGGACCGCCTCGATGCGCGCGGCGGCATGACCCTTCGCATCCCCGGGCGCGTCGTGTTCCTTGTGCCGTGGCCCAATCACTGGGTCATCGGGACGACGGATCACGCGGACGAGCGGTCGCTCGACCGACCGACGGCGATCGACGAAGACATCGATGAGCTGCTCGGCGTCGTGAACGACCGAATGACGGTCGATCTCTCGAGGGACGACATCCTCGGCACCTACGCGGGCCTGCGACCTCTCGTCGGCGAGGTCGGCGGATCAACCGTCAAGGCGTCGCGCGAACACAGGGTCACGAAGGATCCGTCCGGGGTTGTCCGGATCGGCGGCGGCAAGTACACGACCTATCGGGTGATGGCGCGGGACACGATCGATGCCGCGCTCGGCCTGGTCGAGACAAAGGCCCGGCCGTCGCAGACGGCAGATCTCGCCCTCGTCGGGGCCGCACCGGTGGCCGACCTGGCCCTCATGACCGCGCGCATCGCGCGTGAGACGGGCCTGCCCGAGGCCATCGCACGCCGCCTCGTCGATCGGTTCGGGACGGAAGCCGACGCGGTGATCGCGTTCGGGCGAGAGCGGGATCTCCTCCGACCACTCGGCCCCGGCATCGAGCAGCTCGAAGCAGAGGTCCCGTGGGCCGTGATCCACGAGATGGCAGGCTCGCTCGATGACATGCTGAGTCGGAGGATGCGGCTCGTGCAGGAGCTGCCGGACCGGGGTGCCTCGATTGCCCCGCGGGTGGCAGAGCTCATGGGCCACGAACTCGGCTGGGACGCCGCGCGGCAGGCGACCGAAGCCTCGACCTTCCTCGATACGGCGAGGGTCGAGTTCGGCGTCCCGGGCCGCTGAGCTCGGCCGTGGCCGACGATCAACTGATCCTCGCCCTCGACCAGGGCACGACCTCGTCCCGGGCAATTGCGTTCGGACGTGATGGGCGGCCTGTTGCCACGGCCCAGCAGCCGTTCGAGCAACGCTATCCGTCGCCCGGCCACGTGACCCACGATCCCGAGGCCATCTGGGAGTCGCAGCTCGCGACCGCACGCGACGTCATCGAGGCGGTCGGCGGCGCGGGGCGGATCGCGGCGATCGGGATCACGAATCAGCGCGAGACGACGATCGTCTGGGACCGCGCGACGGGCAAGCCGGTCGCCGATGCGATCGTCTGGCAGAGCCGGATCACGGCTGAGGCCTGCGAGGCGCTCAAGGCTCGCGGCCTCGAATCCCTGTTCCGGGAGCGGACCGGCCTGCCCATTGATGCCTACTTCTC
>JANMNF010000058.1:0-25649 GCA_031373765.1 Chloroflexota bacterium | reverse complement strand
AGCAGGCTGTCGACCCACGAACCATTGCCGGCCAGATGGCCCCGGGCGCCGATCAGCGCCGGTGCGGGCTCGACGGCCATCGGCACCGCGACAAGGGACGGGCTGGGCCGGAGATCGAGGTCGCCGAGCGGCAGGACGGTCGTCGAGTTGGGCACGCCCGCACGACGAGTCACCAGGGTTGCTTCCAGGACGCCACCCTCGGCTCGACGACGGACCACCACGACATGATCGGCCCCGGTACCCTCGGCGAGGTTCTCGACGATGGCCCCGACGATCGCATCGACGCTGACTGACCGGGACAGGCCGCGCAGGATCCGCGCGAGATTCTCGGCTTCGGCCCGACCGCGGGCCTCCAGCCCAACCACCGCGTCGCGATGGGCAATGGCCGCCAACGCGCCGATTGCCACGGTCACGGCGAGCAGCCAGGCAAGCGGATCCGGAGCCGTGATGGCCCGGATGAGGGTGATCGCGACAAGGACGACGAAGGTCGCCGAGAGGAGCCACCAGGTGCGGCGGACCGACCGATCTTCGGGGTCACGGCGGCGTTTGGGCTCCGTGGGACTCACGGAACGGAATCATGCGGCCCGGAAGGATCCGCGTCCAGCCCGTCGGCATGGTACTTCCGTACTGGGTCGACCCAGTACCTGCCGAGCGCGGACGCTCAGTTGATGGCGACCGCCAGGAGTTCCGGCGGTTCCTGGTCGTGAACTTCGGCTGCGACCTTCGCCTCGTACATCCGCGAATCCGCTGCACCGACCAACTCGGTCGGAGACCGGACGCCGGGCCCGAGTGAAGCAACGCCGATGGATACGCTGATCGGCACGGGCCCTCGCCCGTCGGCCGTCACCGGTTGGCGGGCAAGATCCTCGTTGATCCGACGCGCGACCGCTGTCGCGGCGGCATGATCGCTGTCCGGGAGGATCACCGCGAACTCGTCGCCACCATAGCGAGCCGGCACATCCGAAAGGCGGAGCGTGGCCTTGACGACGGACGCGAGATGAACGAGGCAGCGATCGCCGAACTGATGACCGAACGTGTCGTTCACGAGCTTGAAATCGTCCAGGTCCAGGAGCAGCAGGCTCAACGGTCTCCGGGTTCGCCGAGCCCGGACGACCTCCTCGCCCATGCGCTCGTACAGATAGCGGTGGTTGAAGAAGCCGGTGAGTGGGTCCCGGTCGGCGAGCGACCGAGCTGCTTCATACAAGTGCGCGTTCTCCAGGGCCATGGCAGCCTCGTTGGCCATCGTCCGGGCGAGGCTGAGGCGAACGTCGTCCGTTGGCACGAGGTCCTTGGACAGGAGTTCGAGCAGGCCCACGGAGCGGCCCTTGGCGACGAGCGGGATCATGATGAGGAGCCGGAAGCCCTCCTCACGGAGGATCGTGACTTCATCAACGTTCGCCCCCGGATCGGCGGCATCGATGATCACCGTCACCTGCTGGTCGAGGACGCGGCGCGTCTCCGGGTAGTCGGCGAGGCGATAGGTCGGGTGGTTCTCGACGATCTGCCGATCCGGAAATTCGCCTTCGGATACCACGAGGTCGGCCGCGATGTCCCACGAGCTGATGACCCCGGCGTCCATCTCGAGCGCTGCGGTCACGTGACGGGCGATGACCGCGCCGACCTGTTTGGGATCGAGCGTCTGCGCAAGCTCCTGGCTCATCTCCAGCAGACGACGCAGTTCGGTTGCCATTGATTCGGTTCGAGTCAGGAGCCGTGCAGATTCCAGGGCGGTGGCGGCCTGATCGGCCAGGATCGTGACCATCTGAAGATCATCGTCGTCGAATTCGTGCAGGCCCAGCTTCGACAGCGTGATGACGCCGACGACGGCCCCGTCATGGCGCATCGGGACGACCAGCATGGATTCCGGGATCAGGTCGGTGCCCTCGATCTGGACACCGCGAGGATCGGCGTTCGCGTCCCCGATGTTAAGGGGGATGCCGTGCAGCGCCACCCAACCGGTGAACCCCTCCCCTTTCCGGGTCTTGAGGACGCTCCAGTCCACGATTTCGTATTCGCCGATCTTGCCCTCGAAGGCGATCGGGTTGATCCAATCGTCGCCCTCAACCACGTACACCCGGGCGTTGTGATAATCGACGATCGCGCCGACCTCCTCGACAACGGCACGGCCGACCGATGCGATGGTCGTGGCCATGCTCATCCGGGCCGATGCGGCCTGGACGACAGCCATGCGCGCGGCACGGACTTCGAGTCGATCGAACAGATCCGCATTGCGAAGCGCGAGTGCGGTGTGTGCGCCGAGGGCTGTGAGAATCTCGATGTCCTCTTTGCTCCAGGCCCGCGGCTGGGCCGTTGCCGTGGCCAGGGTTCCGAGAAAGCGGCCGCCGTGAATGAGCGGGACCAGCAGGTCCCCGCGCACCGGCAGCACGCCCGAGAACCGGTCGGGCCAGTCTCCGTCGGGGAGGCGCTTGACGTCATCGCACACGAACGGGTGCCCGCTCGCCAGAACCTGTTCCATGGCGCGGTTGCGCGTCGAGATACTCGGCAATCGCCTGGCGGTGCCGGAAGGTAGCCCGGAGTTGGCCACGATCTCGAGGGCGCCCGCTCGGTCGATCCGCAGGATCACGTAGTCGGCCCCAGAGAGCTCAGCGGCCGCGTCCACGACGATGCGGTACAGGTGCGATCGATCGAATGAGGTCGCCAGGCGCTCAGCAATGCCCAGGAGCGCCCGGTAGCGAGATGTCGAAGGCGTGCCCGCGTCGTGGCTCTTCGGCCGGGTTGCCCGCACGATGGCCGGACCCGAACTTGGGCCAGGTGTTGATCGACTTCTTGCCGTTGCGACGCGCACGAACAGAGATTGCCAGTAGGCGGTGCCGAGGGGCAGCAGCCCAAGGTACCGGGATCCCTCGGCGAAAGTACTACCCCGCTTCATGCGTTGACCGGCGAAGCGGGCGGCGGCTACACTCGCCGAGGTCCCCTGCGCCGCACGCCGATCGTCCATCCGTGCCACCCGGCGGCGACCGGACCGCCCGCGAGGTGGCCATGCTCTACCTGAGCCAGGCGATCGGCCTGCCCGTGCTTGACGGCAGCAAGGACGCGATTGGAAAGATCGCGGATCTGATCGTGGCCGTCGGCAATCGCTACCCGCCCGTGACTGGCCTGGTGGTCTCGACGGACCGCCGCCGGATCTTCCTGCCCTGGTCGTCGGTCGATCGGATCGATACGAGCGGCGCGCGCCTCGGGACGACGACCATCGACATGGGTCGGTTCAGTCAGCGCCCCGACGAGATCCTGCTGCACGCGGACCTCATGGACAAGCAGATCGTCGACATCGATGGGCGAAAGGTCGTGCGCGTCAACGACCTGCGACTCGACGAGATCGAGGGCGTCCTGCACCTGGTCGCGGTGGATGTTGGTGCCGCGGGCCTCCTCCGGCGCCTGGGCATCGAACGCGGCTACCGGACCCTCGCTCGGAACCTGCGCCTGACGGTGCCCGAGCGCTACATCGACTGGGAGGACGTGGACCCGGTCGAGACGTCGATCGCGTCGATCAAGCTGCGGGTCCCACATGCGGGCCTTGCCGAGCTCCATCCGGCGGACCTTGCCGACATCATCGACCAGCTCGCGCCGCGCGATCGGGCTGGCGTGCTCGCCTCGCTGGACGACGAGGCCGCTGCCGACGTCTTCGAGGAGATGGAGCCAGAGACGCAGGTCGAGGTCCTCGAGGATCTCGATCCGGCCCGCGCCGCCGACATCCTGGAAGAGATGTCACCCGATGACGCCGCGGACCTCGTCGCCGACCTGTCCGACGAGAGTCGCGAGGAGATCCTGGCGCTCATGGAGCGGGGCGAGGCCGAGGAGCTCGGCGAACTGCTCGCGTATCCGGAGGACACCGCCGGCGGCATGATGACCACCGAGTTCGTGACCCTCCCGGCGTCCCTGACCGGCGCCCAGGCGATCGATCGCCTTCGCGAGCTGGAGCCCGATGCGGAAACGATCTACTACGTCTACGTCGTGGATGACGAGGAGCGCCTGGTCGGTGTCCTGTCGTTGCGGGATCTGATCGTCTCCAAGCCCGATACGGCGATCGCCGACGTCATGATCGCTGAGCCCGTCACCGTCGGAGCGCTGGCCGATGAGGACGAGGTTGCCGAGATCGTGGCCCACTACAACCTGCTTGCCGTCCCGGTCGTGGATGCCAGCGGGCATCTTGTCGGCATCGTGACGGTTGATGACGCAATGGACGCGATCCTGCCTGACGCATGGCGCAAGCGCCTGCCTCGATTGGCGGGCCGGTCCTGATCTCCGGGCGGGCGGCTCGGTGACGCAGCCGCGGGAGCCGAATCGGGTTCGAGCGAGCGCTCCTCCCCCGGTGATCGGCTTGTTCCGGCGCATCCAGGATCGGATCCAGGACGGCGACTGGCTGCGTCTCCGCGGCCGGTTCCGCGGCCGCCGAGGCATCGTGGCGTTCCTTGCGGTCATGGGCCCGGGCCTGATCGCTGGAATCGCCGGCAATGATGCCGGCGGCATCGCCACCTACAGCAAGATCGGGGCAGAGACGGGTCTCGGATTGCTGTGGCTGTTCCCGATCACCATCGTCATCCTGGCGATCGTCCAGGAAATGGCCGCCCGCCTCGGGGTCGTGACCGGACAGGGCCTGTCAGACCTCATTCGGGATCGATTCGGCGTCCGCTGGACGGCCTTCGCGATGGTGGTGCTGCTCGTCGCGAATCTTGCCAACACCGTCGCCGAGTTCTCCGGCGCCGCGGCCGCACTCGAGATCTTCGGGATTCCGCGCTGGCTGACCGTGCCGATCGTGGCCATCGCGATCTGGGCCCTCGTGCTGTTCGCGTCGTACCGCACGGTCGAGCGCGTCTTCCTGTCCGTGATCGTGGTCTTCCTGGCCTACATCGCTTCGGCGATCCTGGCTGAACCGGACTGGTCGGCCGTCGCTACGGCCATGGTGACCCCGAACTTCAACCTGTCGCCGGCGGTCATCCTCCTCATGGTGGCCCTCGTCGGCACGACGATTACCCCGTACATGCAGTTCTATCTCCAGAGCGCCGTGGCCGAGAAGGGCATCGACGAGGAGGAACTCCGCCTCGAGCAGGCGGACGCCGTCGGCGGTGCCATCTGGACGAACGTCATCGCCGTGTTCATCGTCGTGGCCACGGCCACGACGGTCTTCGCCATCGGTGGGCACATCGAGACGGCCGAGGATGCGGCGCGGGCACTCGGGCCGGTGGCTGGTGAGTTGTCCACGGCGCTGTTCGCCGTGGGACTTTTCGGCGCCTCCGTGCTGGCGGCCACGATCATGCCGATTTCCACGGCGTTTGTGATCTGCGAGGCCTTCGGCTGGGAATCGGGCGTCGACAAGCGGTTCGAGGACGCCCGAGCGTTCTTCGGGATCTACACGTTCGTGCTCGGCGTCGGAGCGCTCATCGTCCTGATCCCGGGTCTGGACCTCCTGCCGATGATCATCGCGTCGCAGAACCTGCAGGGCCTGCTGCTCCCGATCGTCCTCGTGTTCATGGTCCTTCTCGTCAACGACGAGCGGATCATGGGTCGGCATCGGAACGGTCGGATCGCAAACGTGCTGGCCTGGGGTGCCGTGGGTCTGGTGATCGCCCTGGACCTGGTCCTGCTGGGCGTCAGTGCCCTGGGCATGTTCGGGGTGACGGTGGGATAGGGCGCTGTCCGCCCGGGCTTCTCGCGCGTCGCCGAGTTCGCCACGCCCGGCGCAGGAGCCGCGGATCAGGGGAGCACGGCCCAGGGATAGAAGCTCCGGGCCAGTTTGCGCATGGCATCGACCTTCGGCTCAAGCGCGTAACCGCAGGGACAGCTCGCCGCCGATTCATAGGTTCGCGGACCGAGCACGATCTGATCGATCTTCCACTGATCGACCTTGCCGATGGCAGCGATGAGGTCCGGGATCTGCGTGATCGGGAAGTCCGTCTGAAGGTTCCCCTGCGCCGCGAGCAACCCAACGAGCAGGGTCGGTTTCGCAAGCAGCTGGCGCCCCGCGGCCAGCAGGAACGCCTGCTGGCGCCGTTGCCGTTCGAAGTCGTTGTCGCCGCCACGCGTGCGAACAAAGATCAGCGCGCGCTTTCCCGTCAGTGTCTGTGATCCCTTCGGAAACGTCACCCCGACGTCCCTCGTCGTGACCTGATACGTATGGTCGACGACGGCTTTGGGCAGGGTGATGCCGACCCCGCCCATTGCGTCGGTCAGGCGCTCGAGCCCTCCGAACGTGGTGCGAGCAGTAAAGTCGATCCTGATCCCAAGCAGTCCGCCGACAAGATCCGACGTTGCCTGGGCCGGCCCTTGCGGGTACTCGGCGGGTCGGCCGGCGGCGTAGTTGTAGAAGGCGTTGATCTTCTGGTTGGTGAAGGTTCCGCCCCCCGGCAACGGGACGTTGATCGTGTCTCGCGGAATCGAGGCGAAGGCCATCCTTTGCGATTGGATGTCGATGCCGACGACCATGATCGCATCGGTTCGCCCGTCGAGATCGGCACCGAGGACGAGAACGGTAAAGGGCCGATCCTTCAGCGCAACCGATTCCGTCGGCGATGGCGATGGGCCAAGGGAGGGAGACGCCTCGCCCTGAGATGGGCTCGCGGTCGGCGGGACGGCCGACTCCGGCGCCACGCTCGGCGATGGAGTTGCCTGATTGCATGCCGTCAGCAGGACAAGCAGGAGGCCGGCGAGGATCGAGTGGCTCCATCGGAGGGTCATGCGCGCCGCAGCCTACCAGACGGGACGGGATTGACCAGGTAGGTCGCCGCGTCGCGGACAAACCCGCCCAGTATGATGACGGCGGTTCGGGGGTCACCCCGCCGTTTCCCCCGATCATTGGTGGAGTCGCATGGTGGGCGTACGGGGTCGCGACATCGCGCTCGGCCAGCCGGGCGGCTGGCACTCGGTCATGCCGAGCTTGGCTCGGGTCTGGTCCGCGGTACGACGAGAACCGGATCTCGCCATCCTCGTGTTGATTGTTCTGACCCTTCCTCTCGAGTTGTCCAAGCAGGTGTTTCCGAACCAGCTCCTGGAGATCTCCCGGATTGGGATGCTTGCCGGGTTCGTTGCGCTGGCAGCGCGCGTGGTTCGTGGCACGCTCATTCGCGTCCCGCGTTTCCTCGTGGCCGCGATTATCGCCGTCATCGCGGTCCTCGCGATCAGCTTGGTCGCCACGGGTTGGCCGAATGGCATCAGAATCGTTGCCGCAACAGCAACGTACGCCGTCTTCGCGTTCTTCGTTGCCCAGACCGTTCGCGATGTCCGTCAGCTCCGGATCATCACGATCGCCTTGATCTTGAGTGCCGCGTTTGTGGCCGCCGTCCTCCTGGCCGAATCGGTCTTTGACTTCTATCTTTGGCGCGAGGGGGCGCTCAACGTGCTTGGGCGGCGCAATGGAACGTTCGCGGACCCGAACATAGCGTCGCGCTTCCTGTCACTCGGGCTGCTGGCTGTTCTTGCCGCGATCGCGATGCTTCGCGAATTGTCGGGCCGGGCCTTCATCGGGCTGATGGCGACCGCGGCCATGATTGGCGCGGGACAGGCCTTGACCCAGTCACGGGCTGGTTGGCTGGTGGCGCTCGTTCCGCTGGTCGTTTGGGTTGCGTTCGTTCGGCCCTGGGGGCGCGCTCTCAAGCCCGTGGCAGCCGCCCTGTTTGGGTTCGCGATCGTCCTTGTCGTGAATGCGACGGTACTGGTTCGGGTCACGTCGACAGCTATGGACGTTGGTGACACGATTGGTGCGATCACCGACCCGAACAATCCCGACAACCCCAATCGGCCTGGGCAGGTTGGCAATGGCAGTGTCGGACCCCCGCTCTGGATGGACCCGGTTATTGACCGGATGCCGCTCGATTCGGTCCGTCGGTACCTTGCCAGGGCGGGAGTTGCGATGTATCTGGATCATCCGCTCTGGGGTGTCGGCATTGGCGGTTTCCAGCCGCAAATCCTGGGGCCCTATGCGGACTTCATTCCGGCGGATCGGATCTCCGCGCCCGTATCGCTCCCCCATACCGAGGTGATCCGAATCGCGGCCGAGACCGGAATCCCGGGGATCCTTACCGCCATCCTGGTCGCGGTGGCACTCGCCCGGGTCGTTTGGTCAGCGCGAAGGGCTCCACCGCCGGTGGCGAGGGCCGCGGGAGCGATGGCCCTCGGGATCGCGTCGATCTTCGTGGCCAGCCAATTCGAGGGACGCCTGTTAGAGGAGCCCTACCTGTGGCTGCTGGTTGGCCTCGTCGCGGCGCTACCGGAGGTCGCGAGGACGGACACATGGTCCGCGGGCAGCTGGATCGAAGATGGCAACCCTGCTTATGGCTGAATCAGGAGCCGAGCCTGTAGCCTCGAAACGCAGGCGGCTCCTCATGGTGGCGTATCTCTTTCCGCCGCTGGGCGGGGCCGGGATCCAGCGGACCCTCAAGTTCACGCGCTATCTGCCGGACTACGGCTGGCATCCGATCGTCATCACCCCGCGGAACCCGGGCTACGAGATCCGTGATGAGGGGGCGATCGCGAAACTGCCTCCCGGGATCGAGATCGAACGAAGCTTCATCTTTGAGCCGTGGTGGCCGATCTTTCGACGCGTCCAGCGCCTCTCGCGCGTCGGGCGGCGTGCGACTCCCAGCGCCACCGTCAGTGGTGCGCCGATGTCGGCAAACGCCCCACGGCCTGATCGGAGTCTCGCATCACGGTTCGCGTCTCTCGTGTTCTTTCCAGACGAGCATGTGACCTGGATTCCGTTCGCGGTTCGGTCCGCCATGCGAGCCCACCGGCGAAGGGCGGTGGACGCGATCTACTCGACGTCACCCGCAATCACCGGGCATATCGTGGCGGGGCTGGTTGCGCGCCGCACGGGCCTCCCCTGGGTGGCGGACTTTCGAGATCCATGGGTCGGTAACTCGCTCCTGCCACCGTTGCCCGCACAATACCGACGCCTCCAAGGCTGGCTCGAGCGCTGGATCGTCGACAACGCGTCGCACGTTGTGGCGGTAACGCCGTCCTTGACCGATGCCTTGCAATCCCGCTATCCGAGCAATGCGGGAAAGATCACGACGATCACCAACGGCTACGACGCTGAGGAAATGCGGACAGTTGTGCCGGCAGCACGAGATGACCGGTTCTTCCGGCTTGTCTACACAGGCAGCCTCACGACCGGAAAGGAAGGTCTGGACACCTTTCTCGCCGGACTCGCCCTGCTTTTGGACCGGGATCCAGCCGTTATCGATCGGCTGCGCGTCGAATTCATTGGCTGGAAGGACGAGACGAGTTCTGAGCAGGCCCGACACTGGCTGACCGATCCGCGACTATCAGCGGTCGTGACCTTTTCCGGACACCGGCCGAGGTTGGAAGCCATGGAGGCCGCGGCTGCTGCCGATGCCGCCCTCTATCTGCTCGCAGACGATCCTGGCAGCAAACTCTTCGTCGGCGGCAAACTCTTTGACTACATCGGTCTCGGGGTACCCGTACTCGCGATCGTGCCTGAAGGTGATGCGAAGCACCTGCTCGATTCACTCGGCTGGGGCCTCGTCGCGGAGCCGACGCCGGAGGGGGTAGCCGGCGGCCTCGTCAAGCTCATGGAGGCTCGCCCTTCGCATGGCAACGCGGATCCCGAGGGTCGCTTCGATCGACGCAATCTTGCGCGAAAATTGACCGAGCAACTGGACACGATGGTGGATTGAGACGATCGTCGGGGCGGGCCAAGAGGCCCTGAGCGGTTTGGCCCACCCGGCCGATGATCAGTCTTCGCCCACTCCGTGAGCACGATCGCTCCCCGAGTAGATCATCTCGACGGTACCGTCCTCGGACACTTCGACCCGGCCAATGACGCGGCACGGGACCCCGCCGGCCACGGAGTACGGCGGGATGTCTCGATTCACGAAGGAGTTGGCGCCAATGACCGAATGTGCGCCAATCCTTACTCCCATTGCGATTACGGTCTGCGCGCCGACGTAGACGCAATCCTCGAGCGAAACCGGGGCCCGTTTGCGTTCAGACCGGCCGGCCGAAACTGCCCAAGCGACAGTGTCATGCGTGTAGATGTGCACCCCAGCGCTGATGACGCAGTAGTCGCCGATGTCGACTCCGCCGCCACTTCCATCAATGAGGGTGTATGGGCCGATCCAGACATTGGCGCCGACCTCGACCCTACCGTAGAAATAGCTCAAGTGGTACGCGCTGGATGCCTCACCGAATCCGAGACTGCGGGCCCGCTCCCACCGGTCGAATAGCAGCTCAACGAGTGGAAGGTCGCGGTCCCAGGCGGAACGCATCGTCGCTCGCAGCGATTGATAGACGGCGTCGATGGCCGCCACTGCTCGGTCTGTCTTCACGGGCTGGCCACCTCGGCCATGACGCGGTCCAGGACAAGGGAATGTGGAGGGAGCGCGAGTGCCTGTTCACCACAGGCAGCAACGAAGGCCGAGAGGGCTAACCGTCGCTCAGCCTGGCTGATCCCCCACCCGCCCGTGTAGTCCAAGGCGTTGGGGTCAAGGAGCCAGGCCGGAGGTACGGGCCCATCGAGGAGTCGCATGTAGCGCCCGGCGACAGCAGCGGAGTCCCATCGGTGCGTCACGAACGCCCTCGCCGCGCGGCCCAACGACGCGCGTCGGTTCCCGTCGATGACAAGCTCCCGGATCGCGGCCTCAAGATCCTCCGGCACGACGAAGCGGCTCGGCGGAGCATCGTCGTCCTGTCCAGCCGCCCCCACGATCGTCGCATAGTAACCGCCACAGACCGTCGGAACACCTTGAGCCGCAGCTTCGCTGGCGATCACACCCATCGGCGTGTCGCCGTAGACCTCATCAACCAGGAGGTCGGCTCTGCCCAGGGCCCGCAGAACTTCGGCGTGCGGACGCCCGAGGACTTCCTCGTAGTCAACGGGCAAGCCATCGCGAATCAGCGAGTGAATGATCCTTCGGATCGCTGCCGTGCCCTTTGACTCAAGGTCGGACGGACAGTGCATGATTCGAACCCGGCCTGGCGAAGCCGACTGGTCGTCGATCGTGGCTTCGTCGACTGACCCGACCACGGGGACCGGAATACCGAGTGCCAGGAAGTCGACAAACGAGCGCTTGTGGAATTGCGCGGACGCTGCGTGGGCCACGATCACGTCCGCGTGGCGCTCCACACGGGCTACGCGGGCCGCGATCCGCTGCGACTCTGCGGCCAGATGGTTCCAACCTTCCCGCTGTGCCCTCCTGATGTATCGCCCATTCAGGTACGGCGGTCGATGATCGGATCCGGTAAAGACCCAGATGATCCGCTTGCCCATCCGCTTGAGCAAAGGCAGCTCCAGCCCTTTCAGGAACCCATCCCCTGCGGTGAAAATGAACACATCACAGCGACCTAGTGCGACTGCCAGCGCGAAGAAGCGAAGTGGAACCCTGGCGGTGCGAAGCATGAGCAGCACGAGACCCCAGACCCACCGGAAGGGACCACGTCGGGAACGGTCGACCGCGACTACCATGGCTCGACCCAGCCGCCCATGGACGGAGATTCGCCGGTACTGGTAGAAGTCGGGCGACTCATCGATGACCGTACATGACACGCCGAGCGTCCGGAAGCCGTCGGCAAGGCTCCCGAAGTATCCCGCGACGTCAGTCAGGCCGATGAAGACGTGGTGCGACATTGGGGAGCGGTGCCGTTCGCGACGCCAAGGCCGCGGTGCGGGCCGGGTCGGGCAGGGTGAACTTCATGTAGAAGCTCTTGGGAACACGATCGAGCCTGTAGAGCAGCCAGAACAGCGGCCGCAGGCGCTCAAATGTCGTCTTGTAGGTGGGAAAGTCCCAATAGTCGCGATGCGGAAACGTCATCACCGACCTGAACTCCTCGTCTGAGAATCCCAGGCGCTTCTGGACTAGCGCGACGATCTCCTTGTCGGCCACGACCGGCTCGGCCAGTTCTGCGATCGCGACATTACGATCGAGCTGGCCGGATCGGACCAGTGCCGCGTGCCCGAGTTGGCGCGCGTCGATCCCGTAGCGCTGGGGCAGAAAGTACGTGTGCCAGAACGCGGTGAACCGGTTCTCGAGGTGGTGGCCGCCGTACCAAACCCAGCCGAGTTCGGAGCTCAGGAATGCCTTTGCGGCCGACTTGTCATAGTCGAGATAATAGAGTGGCCGAATGCGCTTGATCCTCTTGACGGCCGCCCAGCGAAGGAAGTCCTGTAGCCCGAGATTGGGGAAGGTCTTCATCGGGCGGGTGCCATAACGCTGGTGGACACTCGAAATGTATTTGCCGTCCATGTAGATCCAGCCGAGAGGCGCGATCCCTTCCGTCCGGAACGAGTGCCCCTCGATGATGTACTGGACGTCATGCTTCTCAGCGGCGCGATACATCGTCGCTGCAAGCCCAATGTCGGTCGGCGCTTCGACGTCCTTGAGCCCTGCGAGAAGAAACGACCGATAGATATCGTCGTACTCCTTGGAATTGACGACGAGCGTCTCGAGTTCCACACCCAGCTTGTCGAGAACGTTGTAGATGTTCTGGGTTGCGATCGGCGAGTTCCACGTATTGTCGAAATGGACGGCGAGAGGCCGCAGGCCCATCTCGACCATCCTGTGAAGCAGGAACGATGAATCGCAGCCGCCGCTGACGCCGACGATGCAATCATATTTCTTGCCTCGGCCAGCGGCCTTGATCTTGTCGACGACGCCGTCAAGAACGCGCGCTCCCAGTTCCCCCGTCGGGTACTCCCGCTCCATGGCGTCGTGGGTCGCGCAATAGTTGCAGACGCCATCTCGGTCGAAGACGATCCCGGGGACCCGGTCGTCATATACGCACCGGGCGCACAGGCGGCGGGGGCTGTTGTCCGAGTTCATGGAGCCGGTTCGCCTCCTTCATGGGCCAATGAGCGGCTACAGCCTACCGCCTCGCTGGCCATGCCATACTGCCGAGCGTTGCGATCGTTCGATCGCTCAGAGATGGGGATTCCGCTGAGCGCTGAGATCACGTCCACCCTGCCGAACCGCGACAAGAGCCTGACCGGAAAGCGCGTCCTCGTCACCGGTGGGGCCGGCTTTATCGGGAGCCACCTCGTCGAGAGAATCGCACGCGATCGGCCGGCCGCCATCGTTGTGGTCGACAACCTCTTTCTTGGCCGAGAAGAGAACCTGGCCGACGCGCGGAAGGTTTACCCGGGATTAACGATCCACCGGCAGGATGCCGCAGACTTCGACGCCATGACGGCAATTCTGGCGGCCGACCGAATAGAGGTGGTCTTCAACCTCGCCATCGTTCCCCTGCCTACCTCGCTGGTAAACCCGCGATGGACGGTCGAACAGAACGTCGCGCTTGCGACAGTGGCATGCGAGCTCCTCCGTCAGGGCTGCTACGAAACCCTCATCCACTTCTCGTCATCCGAGGCGTACGGTTCGGCTAGCTATGTGCCTATGGACGAGCAGCACCCGCCAAACCCCTCGACGCCATATGCAGCAAGCAAGCTCGCCGGCGACCACATCGTGCTCGCCTATCGCGAGACCTATGGAATCGACGCGGCGATCCTTCGCCCGTTCAACAACTACGGACCGCGGCAGAATGCCGGCGCGTACGCGGGCCTGATACCCATTGTGGTCGGACGGGCGCTCAGGGGCGAGACGATCGAGATTTTTGGCGACGGCGAACAGACACGAGACTTCATCTTCGTGCGCGACACGGCTGAGGCCGCGGTGAGGATCTACGAGAGCCCGGGCAGTCGCGGACTGGTGATCAACATCGGCAGCGGCCACGAAACAAGCGTCAACGACCTGGTCGCCGCGCTGTTGACCGCACTTGAAGTTCAGGCCGAGGTGATTCATACGGACGCCCGGCCTGGCGATGTCCGGCGACACTGCGCGGCCATGGAGCGAGCAAGGGAAATCTTTGGTTTCGATGCTCAAACCCCGCTCGGCGAGGGCTTGCGAGAAACCGTGGCCTGGTACCAGGAGTCGCTGGGCGCATCAGCGTGACGCTCGACACGTTCATCCGTTTGGTGGTCCCGAACCTTGGCCCTGAGGAACTACGTGAAGTCGAAGAGGTCTTCGCCAGTGGCCAACTGACCCAGGGTCCCAAGGTCGCGGCGTTTGAGCGAATTGTGGCTGATCGCGTCAATGCAGCACACGGGATCGCAACCACCTCGGCGACGACTGCCCTGCATCTCTCGCTGGCAGCACTTGCTATAGGCCCGGGGGACGAAGTTCTGGTTGCTGACTTTACGTTTCCGGCCTCCGCAAATGTCATCGTCCAGCAGGGAGCGCGTCCCGTGCTGGTCGATATTGATCCCTCGACCTTTACGATCGACCCGGAGGACCTCGCGGCCAAGGTCACCGAGAGGACTCGTGCGGTGATGCCGGTGCACACCTTCGGCCTCTCAGCCGACATGGATCCGATCATGGCCATCGCCGAAGATTATGGGCTGTCGGTCGTTGAGGATGCGGCCTGCGCGATAGGCACAACCTATTACGGCAAACCCGTCGGGTCGATCGGCAAACTTGGCTGTTTCAGTTTCCATCCCCGCAAGGCGATCACGACTGGCGAAGGCGGCATGGTCACCACGAACGATCCCGCGCTCGCGGAGACCCTTCGACTCCTCCGCAATCACGGCGGGCACCGCGCCGACGGGCGTTTCACGTTCGTGGAGGCCGGATTCAATTACCGCTTAAGCGACATTCTGGCCGCCATTGGGCTCGCCCAGATGCGCAAGCTCGAGGCCGTCATCGCTGAGAAGCGTCGTCTGGCAGGCGCGTATCGATCCGCCCTCGCTGGCGTCCCCGGTGTCACGCCTCCGTTCGAGCCCGCCTGGGGCGGCCACGTCTACCAGTCGTTCGTGATCCTCCTGGACTCCACGATTGACCGGGATCTCGTGATCGTCCGTATGCGCGAACGAGGGATCGAAACGACCCTGGGGACATATGCGCTCCACCATGAGCCGTTCTTCAGACACACCTATGGAGGCCGAAGCGGAGACTTGCTCGGCTCGTGGACCGCGTACCGGCAGAGCCTCACGTTGCCGCTCTATCCGGGCCTGGGAGACAGCGGCGTCGGGAGAGTCGTCGAATCACTGCGCGCGGTGTTGACCTAGGTTTGAGCCTCAGCTCGCTGTTGCAGCGTCGGCTCGAGCATGGCTTCAAGGGCGCCACGCTCCGGAAAATTGACGAGGACGCTGCGCGCGCGCCCTTGAAAGACGAACAGGCTTCCTGCACCGACGGCACTGGCTCCGGCGAGGAGCGGCGTCGCGAGGTCACGCCGGTCTCCCGCCCCACCACATGCGATCACCGGGATTTCGACGGCATGACTCACCGCTTCGATGAGCGTGAGATCGTAGCCGGCCATCGTGCCGTCGCGATGGACCGCGTTGAGCAGGATCTCGCCGGCTCCCATCGCTGCCATCCGACTCGCGTAGACGACCGGGTCAACGTCCAGGGACCGCGTGGCGCTCTCGACGACCACCTCATACCCACCGGTCCGCGTTTGCATGGCGTCGACGGAGACCACGACGGCCTGACTGCCAAATGTGTCCGCGGCCGTCCGAATGAGCTCCGGATGATCGGCCGCAACGGTGCCGAGAACGACCTTCTCGATACCCAGGCCGAGGATCTGCCTGACCTCCTCGAGGGTCCGGATCCCGCCGCCATATGAGAGTGGCACCCAGCATTCGCTCGCCAACTCTTCAATGAGTGCGAACGGGACGGCCGTGCCACCGACTGTTGCTCGTATGTTGAGCAGGGCTATTTCGTCAACTTCAAATCGATTGAACAGGTTGATCACGTTGACCGGATCGCCGACATAGGTCGGATCCGTATAGCGAACCGTCTTGACCATTCCGTCATCATCCAGCAGCAGGACGGGAATCACTCTCGGAATCGGGGTCGCATCAAGGGACAAGGAAGTTCTCGAAGAGCTTCAATCCGAAACGATGACTCTTCTCTGGGTGGAACTGAATTCCGGTCACGTTGTCGTGGTGGATGACCGACGCAAACGGGATCCCGTACGTCGTTGTCGCCGCGACGTCATCGCGAGACGACGTAGCGAAGTGGTAAGAGTGGGCGAAATAGAATCGCGGCCGCTCACCAAGGTCCTGGATCAACGGTAAGTCGGTTACGGGCGAGATGTAGTTCCATCCCATATGCGGGATCCGGCGAGAGTCCCCTGGTGGAAGGATGAAACGGACCACGCGACCCGGGATCCAGCCGAGTCCCGGCAGCGACCCCTCTTCACTGTCACTCGCCATGATTTCCATGCCAAGGCATAGCCCCAGAACCGGCAGCCCGGCTTGAACACGCTCGTTGAGCACCGGAATGAGGTCGTACTGGCGGAGCGCCTGAATCGCAGCGTCAAAGGCGCCCACGCCAGGCAGGATGAGTCGATCAGCGGCCCGGATCCTTGTGGGGTCGCGGCTGATCTGAGCGTCGACTCCGAGGCGCTGGAGCATATTCGGGATCGCCCCGAGATTTCCAATGCCGTACCCAACGATCACGACTTTCAAGAGCCCGACGTCCGGACGCGGCGGATGCCGTCGCGAACAACCTCAACAAGACCGAACACCTCGCCGGTCTGGATGAGACCCAGGCGAATGCAGGCGACCGACCCGAGCATCAGTAGCAGTGCTTTGATACCGACCCCGAGAAGATCGGGTGGCGCGAGCCACAATCCGGTGCCAAGGAGGATCGCGGCGAAGCCAACCGCGGTTCCCAGCGAACGCCAGTCATGCGGGACAGCATAGAGGCGCTGGCTAACGCTCATGTTCAGAACGAACACGATCGCGGCGCTGGTCAGGGTGGCAGCCGCGGCCCCAAGAATTCCCGCGAGCGGGATGAGGAGCAGGTTCAGGGCCGTATTGAGGACCGCTCCAGCGAAGTTGATGCCGGCAATGAGCCCGGTCCTCTTTGCGATGCTTGGCCCGGGCGCGAAGATGTACATCCCCGACAGGACGAGTGCGGGCGCCAGGAGCGGTACCACCACCGCGCCGCCGGCATACTCGGGCGTGGTCAGGATCGCCAGCATTTCGCGGGCGAACAGGCCCAAGCCCAGCGACAAGACGATCGCGCCGGCGGCATAGAGCCGGAAGATATTGGCGATGTCGTTTGGCGTCTGCGCTGCGCGGTGGTGCGTGTACACCAATGGGGTCAAAGCACTTTGGACACCCACGCTGAGCAGCGTTGTGACCGACGCAAGCCTGTAGCCGATCCCGAAAAGCCCCAGTTCGCCTAGGCCGAGCAGTGCAGAAATGGCAATCCGATCGATGTAGAGCGTTGCCAGTACACCAAGGCTCGACGGAACGAGCGGCGCTGAAAAGGCCAACATCGCGCGGAGCTTGGCTAGGTCGATTCTTGGTCGATAAGCAGACCGTAAGGCCCATAGCGACACGCCGGTTCCGACCGCCGCCCCGATGACCTGGCCGGCGAAGACGCCCGCAACACCCGTGCCGCTGACAACGAAGAGGATACCGGCGCCCATCGAAGTGACCGAGTAGAGGATGCTCGCAGCAGCGAATCGCTTCGCAAGCAGCTGCCATCGAAGCTGACTCTGGGCCACATAGAAGATCCCATTGCCCCACATCGCGACCAACGCGACACGGACGATCGCCTCGCTGTCGGGCGAACGGAGGAGCGCTTCCGCCAACCGTGGTGCCAGGAGTTCCCCGAGTCCGAGGAAGACGGTGTACCCGATGACGGCGAACCAAAGGGACGTAGATGCGTAGCCGACACGATCCGTGCGGCTGGTGCTATCGGGGTAGAACCGCGCAACGGCCTGGACGATCTCGAGCGAGACGACAACGCTCATGAATCCGGCGAAGACGGCGAGGATGTCGATCGAGCCATAGTCTGCGGGCGCCAGGAAGCGCGTCAGGATCGGAACCACGAGGATCGCCACGGCTCGCACCAGCACGGTGGCAGAGCCATAGATCAGACTGTCACGGAGAAAGGTTCGGAGCATGAGTCCCGCTGATGCCCAGTTTCGCCGGGGTGGCGCTACCATCGTAGCCTGAACCTTGGGTGTTCCCGATGAGGACCCGTCAAGCATGGCCGACCCGACGCAGCGCCTGATCGGTCTCCTCGTTGCGATAGTGACGCTCCCGCTCGTGCTCGTGCTCGCGGTCATCATCAAGATTGACAGCCCAGGCCCGGCGCTCTATCGCGCTGTCAGGATTGGTCGGAACGGCGACCAATTCCGGTGCCTGAAACTTCGGACGATGTCGCATGGTGGTGCGCTGGGGACGGCCGTGACAGGCGCGGCTGACACGAGGATCACCCGAGTTGGCGCGGTCTTGCGACGTTTCCGGCTCGACGAGCTGCCACAGCTGTGGAACGTGGTTCAAGGGCAGATGCGGCTGGTAGGGCCCCGGCCCGAGGCTCCGGAATTTGTCGATTTCGATGATCCCTTGCATGCCTCGGTCTTCCGCTCTGTTCCAGGAATCACCGGGCTGACGCAACTCATCTACGTGGACGAGGCATCGATGCTTGTCGGAGAGGACCCAGAGGCGAAATATCGGTCCGTGGTTCTACCGGCGAAATTGAGGATCGATCGCACCTACCTGGACTGCCGCTCGCCGGCACTCGATCTGTGGATCCTGCGTCGGACCATCGGTGCCGTCGCCGGTCGGGCATTGACCATTGAGGCTGTCGAGGCACGACTCGGTCGTTCGCTTGGAGAAGGCTGGGCCGACGATCGGGGCGGCACGAGCAGTGTGACCTGATCGTGGCGGACGGTCTCGACGAAGCCGAAGCGATCAGGCGAACCTTTGTCGCGCGCGACACGCGGCCGAAGCGGCCATGGGTGGAGGCCGCATCTCGAATTCTGACCGCCGAGCGGTGGGCTCGAACGCGTGAACTCGTGAGATCCGAGATCTCGAACACTCAATACCCGCCGATCCTCGACGTCGGGTGCGGCGGCGGCCTCGACATCGAGTTCTGGCACAACTCGGGCTGGCCGGTGGATCAATTGGCCGGGATCGATCTGGTTGAAACCAGAGTCAAGGCGGCTCGACAACGGAATCCTGACGTCGACATTCGCGTCGGAACAGGCGTATCCCTGCCCTTTGCCGACGACGCGTTCACCGTGGCGACCGCCGCGACCGTCTTTTCGTCGATCCTTAGCCCTACCGCCCGATCCGCATTGTTCGGCGAAATGGAACGCATTGTGCGACCCGATGGCCTCATCGTCATCTACGATTTCGTGATCCGCAACCCACGCAACCCTCGCGTTGTGGCGATGTCGTCGGGTCGCCTGATGGAGCTGGCTGGCCGATCGCCGACTGGGTCATTTCCGCTGAGCGCATTGCTCCATGTGGTCGGCCCTGCGGCGCTTATCCACCCTCGCTTTGGTCAAGCTGTCGCTCGAGTCGCCCCACGGACCCACAGGATCAGCTTCTGGCGCGCTCGACCAACTGGCTGAGCATCAATCGCAGGCTGCCTCCCTCCCAACGACGGTGCCTGATCACACCCGCGAGCACACCAAGACCATAGGCAGTGTGCGCGGTGAGATAGGCAGGCGGAAGCCACACGAGGACGGAGAGTCGCGGTTGCGGTCGTATGGTTGAGATGGCACGAGCCATGGCAATCCCATAGGCTGCGAGAACGCCGACCGGAAGGAATACAGCTGGACGCCACGCCAGCATTGCGGCGACTCCCACCATCAGCGAACAGATGAAGGTGGTCGGTACGATATGCCGTAGTCGCACCTGGGCGGGATGTTTTTGCATGACGCGGACCTTCCAGGAGCCGTATGCGAAGTACTGCCTCCAGAGCGCGGGGAGGGTGCCACGCGAGCGGTATGTGCTACGGATCCTGGGACTGCATACGATTCGCAAGCCAGCGTCCAGCAACCGGTAGCTGAGCTCATCGTCCTGATTGCGGACCATCTCCTCGTCGAACCGGAAGCGCCGGTAGACATCGCCCGGACTGAGGCCCATGAAGACCGTATCCACGTCCTGTTCTTCTTCGAGATAGTGGAAGCTGGCCCCCCCGACGCCGAAGGAGGTGCTCATGGCGAGGGCGATCGCCTCGCCGACACCTCCCGTGGCGATCGCTCGGACAGGACCGCCAACCATCTGAGCCCCAGTGCGCCGAAGTACCTCGATTGCAGCGCGCACATAGTCCGAGGCAAGGATCGCGTGTCCGCTGACGATGCCAATCACGTCCCCGGCCGCGGCGTCAATGCCGAGATTCCATGCCGCAGCCTGGGTCTGCCGGGGATTGGGCCTGACGCTTCCGCGTGGGCGATTCCCCAGCTTGCGCTCGGCAATCTCGAAGGACGAGTCCGTGGAGTTCCCATCGAACACGAGGATTTCGATCAGTGCTTCCGGATAGTCCTGATCCTTGATCGACTCAAGACATGCCGCGATGTTCTCGGCCTCGTTTCTCATCGCAACCAGCAGCGTTACGACTGGCGCCTTTCCGTTTGCTCCGACGACATCGGCCATGCGTCCTCCATGAATTGGTGTGGTTCACCGAGTCTACGCACGGGTACCTCCGGCAGTATTTCCATATACTCGGTCCGTGTCTAAGCGTGCCCTTTCTGTTGCGCACGTGAACGACATCGCCTCGGTTGCCGAAACTCTCGCCGCAGAGCAGCGGCGCCGCGGCATGCGAGCGTTCGTCCTCGATCCGCCGAAGCCCGGGGCGCGCATTCCATTTCCATGGAAGTTGGTGGCTGCGCCGATTCGGCTGGCCGCGACCTCCGCTGCTGTCGCACGAATCCACCTTGCACGGGTGGACCTTGTGCACGTTCACTACGCCACCCAGGCGTTCGTCGGGACACTCACATCGCGGCCCTACCTCGTGCACTGCCACGGGACTGATATCCGCAGCTCGAACCCAGACTCACCCTGGGGGCGCTACCTCTCGTTCGTCCTCCGAGGCGCCGCGATCGTTCTGTACGCAACGCCCGACCTGGCGAGTGACATCGAACCTTACCGGGCGGATGCGGTGTTTCTACCAAACCCGATCGACGTGGAGTTGTTCTCCCCCGCGAGGGAGGCCGATCGAGACCTATTAATTGGCGTCAAGTTGGACGAGGTGAAAGGGGCAATGGTCGCGATTGAATCGGCGGTGGAAGTGCTTCGACGACGTCCGTCCACCACCATAACCGTCATCAATTCAGGTTCGCTGACCCGAGTCGCTCGCGATCGATTAGGAGATCGAGTCTCGTTCGTCGAGCCACAGGCCCATGCTGAGATGCCGAACCTCTTGCGACGCCACCGGGTCACCTTGGGCCAGTTCAAGCTCGGCATTCTCAGCCAGTACGAGTTGGAGGCGATGGCGACCGGGCTCACGGTCATCGCGGACCTTCGCCACCCAAATCCACTGGCGAGTCCGGCGCCGATCGGCCACGCCTCAACAGCCGCGGAGTGCGCAGACCACATCCTCGCGCTGCTCGATGACGAACCCGAACGGCAACGCCGAGCCGATGCAGGGCGAGCATGGGTTGAACGCCACCACGCTGCCGAGGTCGTCGTTGACCGTCTCGACTCCCTCTACGGGCTCGTCACCTGACGAACCTTCACCTACGAGGCGTAGGCAGACGCCGTGCCGAAAATGCGGATCGACAGCGCTCGTATCTTCTGCATCTCCAGGATCAGTCGGTACGAGGAGTTCGATGGGTCACGTTCCGCATATGGCGGCCCAAGGACGAACTGGTCGATCGAACCGCCCTCCACCTTCTTGGACAGGACGAGCAGGTCGGGCGCCTGACGCTCCGGATAGTCCGTCTGCACGGTTCTGGCAACAGCCTCGAGGATGGGC
Organism: Chloroflexota bacterium; assembly: GCA_031373765.1. Taxonomy (GTDB): domain Bacteria; phylum Chloroflexota; class Limnocylindria; order Limnocylindrales; family CSP1-4; genus UBA5189. The sequence goes on along the minus strand of JANMNF010000058.1, from coordinate 3,960 downwards.
ACGAACTTGGGCAGCATCGCAGGATCGGTCATGCGCGCCTTGAGGGCCAGAAGTACCTGCTGCTGTCTTCGCGCCCGAGTGAAATCGTTGTCGCCTGGACCATTGCGCGAGCGCACGTACGCCAGGGCAGTGCGGCCATCGAGGTGGTGAGGCCCGGCCGTGAGGAAGAAGCCGGTCTTGTGATCCGGAAACTCATAGCCGGCATCGTCGATCGCGCGGCCATTGACCACATCGACGCCTCCAACAACATCGATCATCTTGGTGAATCCCGCCAGATTCACATAGGCGTAATAGTCGATCGGCACCCCCAACAGGAACCCGACCTCGTTCTTCAAGGTGGCGATGCCACCATCCGGATACTGCTTAGGGCGTGCGTCAGCGTACGACATGAGGGAGTTCAGCTTCCCGGAATACACGCCGCCGTCATACATCGTGAATCCGGCGATATCTCGTGGAAAGCTGAACATCGCCGCTTGCTGTGTCGTTGCGTTCACGCTGACAACGATGATCGAATCCGTCAGGGCATGGTTATAACCCAGCCCCGAGTCGGCGCCGATCATCAATAGATTGACCCAGTCATCAGGTTCTGGCGTGACCGTTGGCTTGTACGTCTCGGCACCGGGGTCTGAACTGAGCGGGTCGTCAGAGGGTTGGCTCGTCGCGATGGGACCGACGAAGATTTCGGAGCCCGCATGGCGCAAGGCCAGGCCGCCCCATGCGAGGAGTCCATGCGACACCAATACGACGAGCGCCAGCAGCACGAGTACGCGCTCTGCACCCGATGACTGGCGCATCCAATTCCGCGCACCCCGCCCTCGGGAGCTCCGCTTGGGCTTCGGGCGTACCGCGTAGAACGCTGCCGTCATCGAGGCCAGGCGCCACGCCGCGGCGGCCATGATCGAGGCAACCACGATCGTGATACTGCTGGGGATGATCAGCCGGATCACGAGGACGTCAAGTCCGTCGCGAGCCAGATACAGCAGGACCAGGAGGACAATTAGGGAGGGAGCGGCGAACACCGCAGCTGCGCGACGGCGGCCAAGATAGAGTTGCCCCAGCCCCGGCCAGACGAACGACAAGAACGTCGCGACCGTCGCCGACTGGGAGCGGCCTGAGCGAGGTGTACGGTCTCGGGGTTCCAAATCGGGCCGGAGTCTAGCACACGAAACCCAACATCTCGGACATGGTCATGGCGTTCAACATTGCCGATTCGTTTGTCATCGATGCGGTCCGCCCAGATCCGGCCGTTGTCACGACCCGTCGCCAAGCGCTGGTGCTACCCTGCGTGTCGGGGTTGCGCGCGAATCCCCTGGACCACAGATTCGAGACGGCCGCCTTACGAGGTCGTCGGACTTGGGGGACAAGCGTTCAAATGTCGTCGACCGATACGCCGAGCGACAAACCGGCCCCAACCCCGGGATTTGCGATCAGAGGTCGACACCTGTTCGTTTACGACCTCACGGTCACTGGATTGGCCATCCTAGGTGCGTTCGCCCTGCGATTCGACGCGAGCGACGTCCTCGCCTCAATTCGGCCATATCTACCGGTTGCGTTACTTCCGTTGGCCATCCAACCGCTCGTCAATGTCGTGTTCGGTCTCTATCGACGCGAGTGGCGTTATGCATCGATCCGCGAACTCCTCGGGGTCATCGCGGCTGTCGGTACCGGGTCGGTCCTGGCGGCAGCGACGTTCTTGATTCTTGCCGCAGTCGATGCTCCCGGGACCGCGGGCATGCCGCGGTCCTTCTTTCCACTTGCGGCCATGCTCAATCTCCTGCTCATCGGGGGCGGCCGCTTTGCAATTCGATCGATCCTCGAGACGATTCGGCCAAACGGTGCGACAGACGGCGAATCGGCTGGAGTGCGCACGCTCGTGTATGGAGCCGGGGAGGCAGGCGCGGCCATTGCCAGACTCGCCCGGCACGACCGAACGGTTCAGGTGAAGGTCGTCGGCTATCTCGACGATGATGCCGCCAAGCGCGGCTCCCAGATGCTGGGGGCGAAGATCTATGGCGGTCTTGAGCGAATGCCAGAAGCGGTTGGTGCAACCGGAGCAAAACTCCTGGTCGTTGCCATGCCTTCCGCCCCGGGCGTGATCGTGCGACGAGCAGTGGACAGCGGCCGGGCCCTCGGCCTCGACATCAAGATCGTGCCCGACCTGCGGGAATTGCTCGGGAATGGTGATCGCGTCGCCGGGATTCGACCCGTCAGCTTGGACGACCTGCTGCGTCGGGATTCGGCCATGCGGAATACTGATGAGTTGCTCGCCTATCTGAACGGCGCGAGCATCGCTGTCACCGGAGCGGGTGGATCGATCGGCGGCGAACTGGCTCGACAGATTCTGGCGCTTGGTCCGAGGCGGCTCACCCTCATAGACAACAGTGAGGTGGCGCTGTGGGCCATCGAACGGAGCCTCGTTGAGCTAGCGTCGCCCGGGGGGCCGACGGTCCATGCTGAGTTGCTCGACATTCGGTCCCGCGCTGCCGCCCTCCAGGCAATCAAGGCCTCGGAGGCCGATGTGGTGTTTCATGCGGCGGCCCTCAAGCACGTCCCGATCTGCGAGTCGTTCCCATCGGAGGCCGTATTGACGAACGTGGTCGGAACCCGAAACGTTATCGATGCCTGCGTCGCGACAGGTGTTGGACAGTTGGTCCTGATCTCGACCGATAAAGCCGTAGCACCGAGCGGCATCATGGGCGCCACCAAGCGAATTGCGGAGTTACTCACCGTTGAAGCGGCTAGGGCAAACAACCGTGCGTACACTGCCGTCCGATTTGGGAACGTGCTCGGGTCCAGCGGCAGTGTGGTACCGATCTTCCAACGGCAACTCGAGCAGGGGCTGCCGCTCACGATCACCGACCCCGACGCCACTCGCTACTTCATGACGATCCCCGAAGCGGTCGGTCTGATCCTGCTCGCTGGATCAGACTCGACTCCGGGCGAGGTCTACATCCTCGACATGGGAGAGCCGATCCGCATCGTCGATCTTGCAGCCGACATGATTCGCCTTGCCGGACTGGATGTCGGCGACGTCGAAATGGTCTTCACAGGCCTGCGCCCCGGCGAGCGGCTCCACGAAACGCTCCTGTTCGACCACGAGACCGTCCGGCCCACAACGCACGACCGAGTCTTCCGCACCATTCCGCTCGATGGGCCGCCCTTGCGGATGCCGCTACGAGACCTCGTGGACGAGCTTGAGGTGTCGGCGCTGGCCGCTGACAATCGTGTGGTCCGGGAAAAGCTAACCCATTCGGGCGTCCTTGCATCCACGCCAGCCGAGACGGCCTCGACACTGAGATGACCGCCCGCTCGGCCATCCCTTTCCATCGGCCGTCGATCACGTCGGCCGAGCGCGACGCGGTCATAGCCGTCCTGGATTCTGGCTGGCTCACGACAGGCGAACGAACGCTCGACTTCGAGGCGGCCGTGCAAGTCGCAACGGGATCCAATCATGCGGTGGCGGTCAATTCCGCGACTGCCGCCCTGCATCTGGCCCTGGAGGCGCTCCACATCGGCCCGACTGACGAAGTCATCGTGCCGACCTATACGTTTGCGGCTTGCGGCGAGGTTGTCCGCTATCTCGGTGCACGGCCGCGGCTCGCCGATGTCGACGCTCGGACGCTGAATTTGACAGTGGAGACGGTCGAGGCCCAGTTGCGGCAATCGACCAAGGCGATCATCGTCGTTCACTTTGGCGGCCTGATGGCCGATGTCGAGGGCATCACTGCCCTGGCAAGTTCCCGCGGGATCGCCGTCATCGAGGACGCTGCCCACGCGCTCCCGGCTTCGAGGAACGGCCGGGCAGCCGGTTCGATCGGGGCTGCGGGGGCACTCAGCTTCTACGCAACGAAGACCGTCACGACCGGTGAGGGCGGGATGCTCGTGACCGATGACGACGCGATCGCTGATCGAGCGCGAGTGATGCGCCTACACGGGATCAGTCGGGACGCATGGAAGCGC
>JANMNF010000357.1:0-5604 GCA_031373765.1 Chloroflexota bacterium | reverse complement strand
CCGATCGTGGCAACGGTGGCGGTCCACGGCCCGTCGCCGGACGGGAGGCCCTCCGGGATCGCAGGACCGACGGCTTGCGGCACGGCAACGGATCGCCCGGCGACCAGCAGCACGCCGACGGCGATGAGGCCAAGCCAGCGGGCGGCGGCCGCGGCTCCCCACGCGACCGTACCCGCGGAACCACGACCCATCGGGCGCCATCGAGCTACGGCAAGGGATGCAGCTACGCCGCCACCTGCGAGGAACGCGATGCCGATGATCCCAGCCGCTGGGGCGTCGCGAACGATGAGGGCGCCGACGATCGCCCCGATCGCGAGCCAGCCACTGGCCGGCATCTCAGCGCACAGTCACGAGATCGCGAAGGCCGTCGAACGTCTTCTGGCCAACCAGCTTGCGGTCGCGCAGGTCATCGACCTTCACAAACCGCTCCGCTTCGCGCGAGCTGATGATCTTCGCGGCGGTCACGGGTCCGATGCCGGGCAGCGAGTCGAGTTCAGCCGCCGTTGCTCGATTGAGATCGATGAGGCCGCCGGTCGTTGCCCCACCCCCAGTGCCTGACCCGCCACCCGACGATCCCGACGCGCCATCACCCGGCAGCACATCGTCACGCGACGGGATCAGGAGGTGCTGGCCGTCCGTGAGGAGCGCCGCGAGGTTCAACTCCAGGGCGACGCGGCGTGCGTCGACACGTGGGCCGTAGCCCCCGGCAATCGCGATCGCATCCGCTACGCGGGCATCGGGCGGCAGTCGGTACACGCCGGGGTCCACGACCGCGCCGGCAACGTCAATGATCAGGACACCCGCCGCGCCGGTACCGGATGGGGCGCCGTCGGTTGGGGTCACCACCACGGACGCGGTGGCCGCCCCACCTCCGGCGAACAGTGCCGCGCCGACAACAAGCAGCACGGTGGCAGCGACGATCGCGACGATGACACCCCGAGGCGTACCGCCCGCCCCGGCCCCGCCGGCTACTGGCGCGCGCTGGCCTTGCGATTCCGCTGCCTCATTGGGCGCCTCGAACGCGCGCCACGGCGTGCTGGACTGGTCCACGTGTTCCCTCGCCCGGCGGGTATGCAGGGCGGGAATAGCTACGTCCCGTCCGCCGGGGCACATCGTCGGACGGGACGTTCTCGAACCCTAGGCGGGCCCGCTTATCTGCGGCTTATCCGCGACGCGCCAGGCCGTGCCAATGTTCAGACCGAAGGGCGGATGTTCTGGTTGAAGCGGAACATGTTGTCCGGGTCATAGGTCCGCTTTATGGCCGTCAATCGTTCGAAGTTCGCACCAAACGACTTCCGAACCAGGTCGTCGTTGCCTTCGCCGAGGCCCGCGAAGTTCAGGTAGAGCCGACCGTGGCTCGAGAACGGCGTGAGCTGGTCCCAGAAGTCGCGGGTCCAGGCGATGTTTGCCTCGTCCTCGTCGGCGGTGTTCCAGATCGAATCGATCGAAACCATGTAGGGCATGGACCGATCTCCGAACGCCGTGTCGGTCGGACCCACGGCCGCGGTCGCGCCGCCGAAGTTCCAGATCGAGGACAGCGTGTTGGCCGATGGAGGCGTCGCATTCCGCTCCACGATCAGGTCGATCGCCTCGTCCGGCAGGTCGCTCAGGAACTGGCTCTTCCAGTAGCTCCGATGCTGCCCGAATGGGATGACCGTATCGAACAGGCGTTGCAGGTCGCAGTAATCCATCTGGCCGGAAAAGTCGGTGACCATCTCGCCCAGCTCGCTAAGCGGTTGGAGGAGTCGCTGCCCCTCGATCGGGTCGCCGGCATAGGCGGCCGCGATCGTGTAGACCCGCTTGCCCCACGCCGCCTCGGGGTAGCCGGGATCGTTGGGGATCGTCGAGAACTCGATCAGGGATCCGACCCGGTCGTTCTTGTCCCGCATGAACTCGCGCCAGAACCGGATCGGCGCGCTGCCGGCCTCGATCGGGTAGACAGGCCCGGCGAACATCACGGTGGGTCCGACCGGATGCAGCGCGAATTCAAACGCCGTGACCACCCCGAAATTCCCGCCGCCACCCTTGAGCGCCCACAGGAGGTCGGGATGTTCATCACGCGAGGCGTGCACCAATCGGCCATCCGCCGTGACGACGTAGGCCGATACGAGGTTGTCGATCACCAGCCCATGACGACTCCTGAGCCATCCGATGCCACCACTCAGCGTGAGTCCACCGACCCCGGTGTCCGAAATGAGACCACCGGGTGTGGCCAGGCCATGAACCTGCGTGGCGGCATCGACATCGCCCCAGGTTGCCCCGCCATCGACCATTGCCCGTCGACGGTCCGAATCCACCCGGACGCCGCGCATGCCCGACAGGTCGATCATCAGTCCGTCGTCCCCGACGGCGTGGCCAGCCACGTTATGTGCCCCGCCCCGAATCGAGACCGGGAGACGGTTGGCTGCCGCGAACCTGACCGCGCCAATGACGTCGGCCGAGCCAGTCGCCCGAACGATTGCCGCGGGATGACGATCGATCATCGCGTTCCAGACGGCGCGCGCTGCGTCATAGCCCGCGTCACCGGGCAGGATGACCTCACCCGCCACCGAACGGCGCAGTTCCTCGATTGCCATCGCGTCCATCATCCACCCTCACTGGTCTCGGCATCGCCTGAATGGCTCGAAGTCTGGCGCCGCGTGTGGCATGCTTCCAGAGTCGGATCGGTCTAGAACGGGGCAAAAATGACAGAAAGCCAGCGTCCGGTCGTCGCATTGCTCGCTGCGCCGGAGACATCGGCCTCGGTGCTGTACGGCCTGTACGACGTGCTGCTGTCGGTCGGCTCCGTCTTCGGGGACATGACCACGGGGCAGCCCGGCGAGGCGCTGCTCGACGTTCGGATCGTGGCTGATGGTCTGGATCCTTTTCGATGTGTTGGCGGCGTCCTGGTCGAGCCGCATGCCGACATCAACGATGGCTCCAGTGTCGACGTGGCAATCGTGTGTGACATGTTCACCCCGATCGACATCGCTCCACGAGGTCGATACCCCCGAGAGGTGGACTGGCTCGCACGCGTCCATGGGGCCGGCGCGATGGTCGCCTCGGTGTGCACCGGATCGTTGATGCTCGCAGAGGCGGGCCTCCTCGACGGTCGCGAGGCTGCCTGCCATTGGGCATATCGAGACCTCTTCCGGGAACACTACCCGCGGGTCCGGATGACCGAGGACTCGATCCTGAACCTGGCGGGTGAGGCCGACGGGGTCGTTACGGCCGGTGGCGTCACCGCGTGGCAGGACCTGGCGCTCTACTTCATCGCCCGTCTGTGCGGACCCACGGAGGCGATCAGGACCGCCAAGGTCTTCCTGCTCGCCGGACACGAGGACGGGCAGCGACCCTTCGCCGCCATGACCCGACCGAGCCAGACGCGTGACGCGGTCATTGGGCAGTGCCAGGGTTGGATCGAGAAGAACTACGGCGTCGCCAACCCGGTCGCGGCGATGATCGATCAGTCGGGGCTCACGCCGCGCACGTTTGGGCGTCGTTTCCGGGCCGCGACGGGCTATCTGCCGATCGAATACGTCCACGCCGTCCGGATCGAGGAGGCTCGCACGATCCTCGAATCGGGATCGGCGCCCACTGAGAGCGTCGGTTACGACGTCGGGTACGAGGATCCGACGTTCTTCCGCCGCCTGTTCAAGCGCAACACCGGGATGAGCCCAGCCGCGTATCGACGCAAGATGGCCGGGATCGTCGCCGGTCCTGGTGAGCCCGGGGCGCGCAGCGCCGTCTAGCGCGGAAGCTGCTCCCAATCGACCCAGCGCGTTCCGTCCCACCAGCGGTGCCAGCTCGCGCCGTCCCGGCCGAGGGCGAAGACATCGAGCCGATCCGGGCCCCAGGATGTCGCCACCGGGGCTTCCGCCGCATCCAGATCTCCGCCGAGCGACTCCCACTCGTGCCACGACGTGCCATCCCAGTATCGATTCCAGAGCTCGCCGTCCGGCATCACCCCGAAGACCTCCATACGATCGACCGCCCACGCCGTGACGCCGGGAGCCGAGACCAGGGACCCGCCAAGGGACTCGGGCTCCAGCCAAGAGCCTTCGACGAATGCATGATGGATCAGGGCGCCGTCCGTCTCGACCCAGAACTGGTCGATCCGGCCGGGCCCCCACGAGACGGCTGCGGACCCGATGCGTCGTTGGTTCCTCATGGCCGCACGGTAGCGCCGCAACGGGTCCGCGTCGAGCCGCAACGTGCCTCGGACGATGGTCGAGTCACGCGGCGGCCGACCGGGTCACGCGGTGGCCAGACGCGACCGTCTCGTGCCGGAGAGCGAGCCCCATAGACGCCTGAGCGCCGCGGCAACCCGACGGCTGACTACCAAGCTGCGGACGGGTGAGCCTTCGCCGGATCGGAGCAGCTTCCAGCGCCGCTCCTGCTCCGCCTCGCGCAGCAGATCCTGGAGGTGCTCGGCGGCCAACTGGGCGATGAACGGGTTCATGTGCGTCTCCATCGAGTAGATCAGGGTCTTTGGCAGGCCGTGAATCGATCAGCGGGCGTGGTCATCGCCATAGGACGGACGCGAATCGACACCGAGTCCGTTGACCATCAGCGCGAGCAGGCTGAATCCGCCGGCGATCGATGCGGCGATGATGAAGAAAGCGACGATGGTGATCACGATGGCGCTCCTGACGCTGAGTAACCTGTGAAACAATGTGTATCGGTTACTGCGTCACCATAGCCTCTTGCGCGTAACCTGTCAAGCGGTATATGGTGGTTAGCGACATGAACACCAATGCATCCGTGACCCACAATCACGGCCTCTCGCTCGATGCGGCCGTCGAGTTTCTGAACTCCATCGAGCTCGAGGCTGGGCAGCTCGTCGACCATCTCGACGAGCCAGATGCCGCCCGATCCTGGTTCGTCGAGCAATCCGTAATCCATGGAGGTAAACAGGCCTCCTGGACCAAGCAGGATCTGGCGCGAGTTCGAACGGTTCGCGACGCGCTCCGGGAGGTCATCGATGCGGTCGTCGTGGATCGCTCACCGCTCCCGGCAGCAGTGGACACCGTCAACGGCGTCCTCGCCGAGGGAATTGCCCCGCGACTCGAGGTCAATGGCCCGACGTTACGCGTCGGCCACCAGCATGGCCGATCCGAAGTCGCGGATGCTCTGGCAGCCCTCGCTTCGCCGATCGTCGCCGAGCTCGCGAGTGGCCGGCCGGACCGGTTCCGGACCTGCGCCAACGACACCTGCCGCTGGTCGTTCTACGACGCGTCGCCCACCGGCCGACGGCGCTGGTGTGACATGAAGACCTGCGGCAACCGCGCCAAGGCCGCCCGCCACCGCGAGCGAGCCAGAGGCCTCGAGATCATCGAGATCATCGACCCCGCGAGCTGACGGGCCGAATCGCCGCGCCGGGGTTCAGTCGCGCTCGAGGGCCGGCCGAACCTCGGTTGCGAGGCGGGTCATGGACTCCTCGTCGTGCGGCGCCGGGAAGCCCGCGATGAGATGGCGATAGCCGATCTCGGGGTAGGGCGCCAGCATCGCGACCACGTCCTCGGGCGTTCCGACCGGCTGGTCTTCCCAGATCCGGGCGTTGCCGTTGCCGGCAAACATCGCTTCGAAGACTCGTCGTGCCTCGGCCCGCGAATCGCGGATGAT
>JANMNF010000219.1:0-5563 GCA_031373765.1 Chloroflexota bacterium | reverse complement strand
CGCCGGCTGGATCGACTCGCTGAGGAACGCGGCTCCCAGCAGCACGGCGATGAACGGGACGAGGAACTGGAGGCCCGTGATCCGGGTCGGGCCGAGCAGCTTGATGGCGTGGAACACGACGACGTTGGCCACGCCGGCGGCAATGAGCGTCGAGTAGGCGAACCCGGCCCACGCCCCGGCGCTGACGGAGCCCCACGAAGTTCCCGCGGCCTGGAGGGCTCCGAGCGGGAGCAGGATCAGACTCCCACCCACCATCGCCCAGGCCGTGGTGCGGAGTGGCGAGTGGCGGATCAGGACGGGTGCTCCCCACGAGGAATAGATCGCCCAGCAGGCAGCCGCCATGAGCGTGAGCAGGTCGCCCAGCAGTGACGCCCCAAGACCGAGTCCCGGACCGCCCGCAACCACGATCCCGACGCCGGCGAACGACACGAGCGCCCCGACCAGCTTGCGTCGGGTCAGGATGTCCGAACCGGCAACCGACGCGAAGAGCGCGGTGAACACCGGGGTGGCGGCGATCAGGAAGGCCGAATCGCCCGCCGGAATCGACTGAAGGGCGGTGCTCCAGAGCATCTGGTATAGACCGAAACCGATGGCGCCCAGAGCAAGGATCGGGAGCAGTTCACGGCGCGGCATCGCGATCGAGCCCTCGCGCCACCGAAGCATGACGAGCAGCAGCACGGCCGACAGCGAGAAGCGGATCCAGGCGAAGGCGATGGGCGGGATCTCACGGTTCGCGCCCTTAACCACGATGAAGTTCGCGGCCCACGCGATAACCACGACGAGGACCCCGAGTTCGGCCGCTCGATGACCGGACCACCAGTCCCGGTCAACACGACGACGACCCGACGGCGGATGGCCTGAGGGCGCGGACAGAACGACGCCCGCCGGTTGGCCGGCGGGCGCTTCAGCGGCGTTGGGCACGTTGGCCGGATCGATCAGGCGCCGTCCAGGTCGAGATCGAGCGAATCATCGTCCGTCTCTTCGGTCAACTTCAACCAGACGAACAGCCCGGCGAGCACGACGAGCGGAATAACGACGAGCGCGCCGAGGGTGACCCCCAGGGCGACCGCGACGGTCTTGAGTGCACGCATGTTGTTTCCCCTTGCTGCCGCGTTGGGCGATCAGTGGTCCTGCTGGCCGGTTGGTCTGGGTGGCAGTCGGAACGTGGGCCCTCGGGCGATGAGCGCCTCGACGTCATCGCGCGTGAACTCGGCGAGCATGTGGTGGTCGCTGTTCTGGCTCACGACGTGCAGCCGCAACACAAACGCCCCGTCCTGCTCGAAGAAGAACATGTCCTTGGGCTTCTGCTCGTCGACGTAGTGACCGATGACCCGAAAGGCATGCTCGTAGCGACCCGGCGGGGGCAACTGCGCCTGCGGTCCGGTTCCGCGTCGGGCGACGGACTCGTCCATGAACTTGCCGATGTCCTCGTCCAGGAAGGTCATGGTCTCCTTGGTCATCTGCCCGATGGCTTCAGACCACGTGCTGGAGGACGACCCAACGCGAGCGAGTCCCTGGACGATGAACCCGTCCGGCGCCTCCATGACGATCACGTCCTTCATCCCGCGCTGATCGAGGTAGGCCCCGATCGAGCGGAGGACCTCCTCAAAGTCCTGGCGGGGACTGCCGTCATAGATGCGCATTGATTCTCCCTGGTCTATGCGGGATGTTGCGGCCCCTAGGAGCCAGTCGTTCGATCGTACAGACCCGCCTGCTTCGCGCGCCGATCGCTGATTCGGAACACCGCAACTGCACCGAGTGTAGCGAGGGCCCCGGTGGCGAGCAAGGCGAGAACAATCTCCTCGGGCGAGGGCTGGGGATGGCCGAACAGGCTTGCGAACACCGTCCCGTCGCCCCCGATCGAACCCGGGCCGTCGACGAACAGGGCCCGTCGAACCCCGGCGATCCACCAGGTCAGCGGGGTGAGCAGGCCGATGACCTGGACGGGTGCCGGCAGGACGCCGAGCGGAAACACGGCACCGGCCACGAGAAAGATCGCGCCGGCGAACGCCTCTGGATAGCTCCATGATTCCTGGCGGGTCTGGATGACGATCCCGGCCATGAGGAGGCCGACGCCGATGATCGAGCCGAGACCAAGGACGAAGACCACGCCAAGGAGCAGCCAGTCGACCGACGCGGGATCAAAGGGAACGCCCAGCGCCGCGACGCCGACCACGAGCGTGATGACGGCACCCGCCAGACCCACCCCAAGGCGCGCGACGCCGCGCCCGATCAGGATGGTCAGGAAGTCGCTTGGGCTCACATACACGTACTTCAGGACCCGATAGCGCTCGCGGTCTTCGAGGATCGACCAGGCGAGGCCCGCAATGCCACTCACCACGAATGCCCAGAGGGCGCTCCCGACCACCACGAAGGGGCGGAAAGCACGCCCGGCTTCCCCGCCGATGACCTCGAGCATGACCACGAGGATCAGCGCCGAACTCACCGGTTTGGCGACCGAGTAGATGAAGAAGAGGAACGGGTCCGTCCAGTTGGCTTCGAGCTGCCAGCCGAGGCGAACCGCGACGGCGAACGTTCGAAGGTAGTCCTGGATCCCGCGGCCCTCGGCTTTCGCGAAGTCGAAGCGCGCCGCCGCCGGGCGGCGCGAAGGGTCGGGTCCCGGAGCTGGGCTGGCCGCCGCGGTCATTGCCAGCGCACCGACAGCCGGCCGTCGCGTCGCGCTCGCCGTTCCATGGTGATGAGCATCCAGCGGGCCCCCAGGATCGACACGACCGTCATCACCCCGAGGATCCCGACCTCGACGAGCGGGGTCGGCGTGCCGATGGGAAACGCGGCATCCGCGAACACGAGCTGGCGCATGGCATCGAGGCCGGTGGCAAGCGGAATGAACGCCACGGACAGGGCGCCGAGGAACCCGAGGCGGGCGACCGGGAAGTTCAGGCCGGACACGAAGTAGACCGGCTCGGTAAGCATCTGGCCGAGATGCCAGGCCTCGCGCCCCCAGACCAGGAACAGGCTCGCCAGGACCATGCCCAGCCCATACAGCGCGCCGAGGGTCAGAACGAACACGCTGACCAGCAGGGCCCATTGATCGACGCTGAACGTGACCCCGAACAGCGTGCCGGCAATCAGCAACACGGCGATCGCCCGGGTCGAGCTCATGAACATGCCGCCCAGCGCCATCCCGAACAGGATCGACATGAAATGCATCGGGGCCGCGAAATACAGCTCGAGGTTGCCCTGGCTCTTCTCCCACCAGAGCTGGTTCGCCATCATCCAGATGACGTTCAGCCAAAACGCGGTCAGTGCGCCCCCGAGGACCACGAACCCGACGTACGCCTGGGGCGCGCCGATGGCCCGGTAGACGAATACGAACGCCGACGTCGACAAGAAGGGCAGGAGGATCTCGAACAGAACCCACGACGGCTCACGCATGAGCCCGATGATTCGCGGGTAGGCACGTCCGCGGACGGATCGCAGATCGGTCATCAGTTCCTGCCGACGACTCCAGTCGGCGGCCTGGCGTGGACCTGCACCTGAACGTCCGACGAAGTCGATGGATGACGCCATCAGGCCGATGCCTCGGATGCGTCCACGTCTGACTCGGCGAACCCCCTGCCGACCAGCTCGACGAAGACGTCTTCGAGCGTCGGTTCCGACTTGCGCAGCCCGAGGATCTCGGATCCCGTTCGGGCGAGGGCACCGACGACCTGCCCGAGGGCACCGTCGTCCTCGAGGACGAGGTTCATGACCACCGTCTGGCGAGCGCCTGTATCCGGGGCGGCGGCGGCCTCGCTCGCGCTGACGACCCCGGGGAGCTTGGCAATCGCCGCCGCGCCCCCGACGAGGTGGTCCAGCTCCAGGCGGAAGATCGACTCGCGTTGCACGCGGCGCTTCAAGTCGTCCGGAGACCCGATGGCCAGGATCCGCCCACGGTCCACGATCGCGATCCGGTCGCACAACTCGTCGGCCTCGGCCATGTAGTGGGTGGTGATCAGGATCGTCCGACCCGGCACGGCCTGCTTCCACTCAACGATCAATTCGCGTAGGGAGCGGGCGGCGGAGACATCGAGCCCGAGGGTCGGCTCATCGAGGAACAGGATCCAGGGATCGTTGAGCAGTCCGCGCGCGAGGTTCATCTTCTGGCGCTGGCCGGTCGAGAGCGTGCTGACCCGCTGGACCCGCTGCTCGGCGAGGCCGACCGCCTCGATGAGCTCGTCAACCCGTCGCCAGCCTTCGCCCCCGGTCAGGCCGTAGAACTGGGTGAACATCCAGAGCTGCTCGCGGACCGTGAGGATCCCGTAGCCGGACTGCTCGCCGCCCGCGACCATGTTCATGATCCGGCGGATCTTCTTGGTGTCATGTTCGACGTCGAAGCCGAAGACGCGGGCATGGCCCGACGACGGCAGCAGCAGTGTCGTGAGGATCTTGATGAGCGTGGTCTTGCCGGCGCCGTTCGGACCGAGCAGGCCGAAGAACTCGCCAGGTTCCACGCGCAGGTCGATGCCTTCGAGGGCGACGACCGGCGCGGGCTTGGCCGCGTAGACACGACGAACCGCGTCCACCTCGATCGCAAACGGCGGGATCTTCTCGTTCATGGGCGCGGCCGCCGTGGCAAGAAGCCGCTCGTCCGTCGCGCGTAGTCGGCGTAGCCGGGCCGCCGTTCGCCGATCGTCCGCTCCAGCAGGCCCGCGCCGGACACGCGGATGAGCAGGATCGACATCAGGATCGGCCCGATCACGGTCCACCAGGCACCGATCGAGGCGGCGATCAGGAAGATGCCCCACCACACGCAGAAATCGCCGAAGTAGTTGGGGTGGCGGGTGTATCGCCAGAGGCCGCGGTCCATCACCTGGCCCCGGTTGGCCAGGTCGCGCTTGAAGCTCGCCAGTTGGAGGTCTCCGATCGTCTCGAAGGCGAGGCCGACGACCCACAGCGTGATGCCTGCGACCGCGAGGGGTGACCATGGGTCCAGCTCCAGGGTCTGCGTCGCAACCTGTGCCGGCAGCGCGACGACCCAAGCGAGGAGGGCCTGGAGCAGGAAGACGACGAACAAGCTGATGAGCGCGAACCGCGGGCCGATCCGCTCGCGCATCCGGATATAGCGCTGGTCCTCACCCTTGCCCAGATTTCGCCAGGCGAGGTAGAAGGACAGACGCAGGCCCCAGATCGTGACCAGGATCGGGACGATCAGCGCGGTCGCGGGCGGATACGCACCACCCTCGCACTGCTCCGGGAGGCAGGCAGGGCCCTGAAGTACCCAGGCGCGGGCGTACTGCGCCCAGACGATGGCAACGAAGGCCATGCCCCAGAAGATGTCGACGATCGAGGCGTCCCGAACGACCAGGGACACCAGCCAGAGCCCGGTCATCAGGACCGCCACGACGCCGAGGTTGCCGAGCAGGAACTCGATCATCGCGGCAGGTGCGCCAGCCAGAGCGCGATCTGGCCGGCCACTCGGGCGTCGTTGATGATCAGGGCCGTATTCGCACGGATGGATGCGCCATCGGTGATCTCTGCGATCCGCGCCAGGAGCCAGGGTGTGAGCGCCGGACCATGCACGCGGGCCTCATCGGCTTCGCGCGCCGCGCGCTCAGCAACA
>JANMNF010000203.1:0-2031 GCA_031373765.1 Chloroflexota bacterium | reverse complement strand
GTCAGGTTCAGCTCGAGCGTTCGATCCCATCCCTTGCGGGTCATCGTGTGGATGGGCCCGTCGCCGAAGCGTCGGCCACTCCCACCAGCAACCGAGAACAGGCCGTCGATGCGTCCGAATCGAGTCGCGCAAGCTTCGATGGCCCGCTCGGTGGCGTCATCGTCGGTGAGGTCCGCGGACGCCCAGGCGGCGCCATCACCAATTACCGTCGCGAGATCCCTCGCGTGTTCTGCAGTTCTCGAGATCACGAAGACGTTCGCCCCGTCCGTCGCGAAACGACGTGCGGCAGCTGCCGCGATGCCGGTCGAACCGGTCACCACGATGGCTCGGCCTCGTAGTCGGTTCATGTGCGCTCGGGATCCAGCAGACGTCTGGCCGCGTCGACGTCGGTCACGAGCACGTGCACGATGCCCGTCTGGAGCGCTCCGCGAAGGGCGACGGCCTTGTCGGAGCCGGTCGCAACAGCGATGACGCGAGGGATCCTGCGCAGGGCCTGCACGGAGATCGCCATGGCCCGCGCAGCGAGGTCGGGGGCCACGAACCGCCCGTCGACATCGAACGGATGAACCAGCAGGTCGCCGACCGCGCCGGCTGTCTCGAGGCCGGCCAGGTCCTCGGGCTCGAAGACCCCGGCTCGAAGGAGCGACGATGACGGCCGGCCGGCCCGTTCGTTCCGGGTCACGCCGGGAGAGGCCGAGGCAAAGGCCATTTCGTCCGGCTCTGCAACAGCGCTCGTCGCGATCGCAAAGGCACCGATGCCAATGACCGCAACGGATAGTCGATCGAACCACGCGAATGTTTCCGCGATCTCGCGCTCGCGCGCGAGCGCAGCCCGCAGGTTGCTGCTCTCGACGAACGTCGGTGCGTGCATCGCATGCGCCCGTCCGCCAAGACGCTCGGCAAGGAGTCGCGTCGTGTCGCCCGGCGCCGTCCCGATCCCCATCGCGGCCGAATTGCCGGCCAGTTGGACGACATCGATGGACGGGTCCATCCGCGGCGGCATCGCCGCCACGACCCGCGCCACCGTCGAGCCCCAGGCCACGCCGATCGACTGCCGACTCTCCAGGAGCCCATCGACGAGTTCGGCGGCAAGTTGCGCCGCCGCGCCGTGCGGATCATCCGAGTCGGCGGCCACGATGCACCGATCGATACCAAATCGCTGTTCGAGCGCCAGGCCAAGGTCACGATCCCTGGCAGGTGCGTCCCGGAACTCGATCCGGACGATGCCGTCGGCAAGGGCTTTGTCGAGCAGACGCGCCACGCGGAACCGCGAGATACCGAGGCGACTTGCGATCTCGATCTTGGAGAGTTGTCGATCGAAGAACAGACGCGCCACCTGGCCGGCGAGTGCATCGACGAGGGTCGGGACCTTTGAAGCGCCGTCGCATTCGGCCGGCGCGATCGATGTGCTCATGTGTTCGCGTCCGTCGCCTGGGTGGACCCACCGCTTCCTGATGTCCCGGCGGTCAGGTCGATGAGTTCCGCTCGTTGGGCGGGCGTGGCGCGGAGGATCGCCGACCCGATGCCGACGGCGGTGGCACCCGCTTCGAGGAAGGCCCCCGCATTCCCGAGATCCACGCCACCAGTCACGACCAGATCGATGTCCCGGAACGGTCCACGCAACTCGCGAATGTGACTCGGGCCGACAGATGATCCGGGGAAGACCTTGACGAGGGCGGCCCCAGCTCGCCATGCGGCATCGATCTCGGTAGGGCTCAAGGTGCCGGGCATGAACGGCAGCCCGAGCGCGAGCGCAGCGTCGAGGACCTCCCGATCAAAGACCGGGCTGACGCCGAAGGCCGCCCCGGCCTGATGCGCGGCATGAACCTGGTCGATCGTCCTGACCGTACCGGCCCCGACCCAGGCACGGGCGTCCGAGGACGGCTGCAGCCGTGCGAGCAGTTCGTTCACCGCCGCGAGGTCGGCAACAGCGTCCTCGCCGTCGAGGGTGACCTCGAAGACCCGGGCGCCTGCCTCAACCAGCTCGCCCACGAGCTCGAGAAGCCGAGTCCTGGGTGCGACGCGCCGCAG
>JANMNF010000183.1:0-2462 GCA_031373765.1 Chloroflexota bacterium | reverse complement strand
CCTCGTTGATCGAGGCCTTCGCCTCGCGCAGGAGGTCGGCGTATGACTTGGTCATGTGGTCCTTCCGGTCTACTTCGACGGATCCGGGACGTAGCGGAGGTAAGGCCGCTCCGCGCGCCAGCCGTCCGGGAACTTCTCGCGGGCCTGCTCGTCGCTGAGCGAGGCAAGGATGATCACATCGTCCCCGTGCTTCCAGTTCGCCGGCGTGGCGACCAAGTTGCTCGAGGTGAGCTTGAGCGAATCGACCACCCTCAGGATCTCGTCGAAATTGCGGCCTGTGCTGGCCGGGTAGGTCAGCGATAGCCGGACCTTCTTGGCGTTGTCGATGACGAACACGGACCGGACGGTCTGGGTTGCCTCGGCATTGGGATGGATCATGTCGTAGGCCTCGGCAACGGCCCGGCCCTTGTCGGCGATGAGCGGGAAATTGAGGGCCACGCCCTGGGTCGCCTCGATATCCCGGGACCAGCCTTCGTGGTCCTCGACACCGTCAACGCTCAGGCCGAGGACCTTCACACCGCGCTTGTCGAACTCGCCCTTGAGCTTGGCTACGGCGCCGAGCTCGGTGGTGCAGACCGGGGTGAAGTCCTTGGGATGGCTGAACAGGATGGCCCAGTCGTCACCGATCCAGTCGTGGAATCGGATCTCGCCTTGGGTGGATTCGGCGGTGAAGTCGGGGGCGATATCGCCCAAACGGAGAGACATGTGATCGGTGCTCCTCGAGGACTCGACGGGACGGGCGCGCCACGGCGTTGCCGGGCGGGCAGGGACGCGTCCGCGCATCTGGCGCGAGCGCAGGACAGCCGGCAATCAGGCCGGCCGCGTACACCTGCAGCGGCCCATGCCCGGCATGCCGCCGTACTGTCGTGCGGTCATGCTGGCTCACTCCCTGCGGATTGCTCCGCGTTCGCGGCCAGAGGTGCGGTAGCGGGTTCCGGTGCGAGAGCGGCCGCCGCGGCGCCGGGTCTCGCGGCAATCGGTCCCGCCTTGCCGGATTTGCCGGCGTCGGCGATGGCCAACTGCATGGTTTCGAGGCTGAGGAGGGCGCACTTCAGGCGCGCCGGCGAAATGTCGATCCCCAAGAGATCCAGGACATCCTCCGAGGACATCGCGGCAGCCTCGACAACGCCCTTGCCCTTGATCTCGTCGGTCAGGAGCGAGGCCGAAGCCTGGCTGATCGCGCAGCCCCGGCCGGTGAACCCGACCCCCGCGACCTTGCCATCAGCGAGCCGCAACTGGAGCGTAATCCGATCGCCGCAAAGGGGATTGGCACCCTCGTGGGACGCGTTCGCGTACTCCAGCACCCCGAAGTTGTGGGGCCGCCGGTAGTGCTCGAGGATGTAGTCGCGGTAGAGATCGTCCATATCGATCTCGGAGTGTAGCGCGAGTCTCTAATTCCGACCATGGGGGTTGGGTATCTCAGCGCGACGGGTCAAGGATCGTCAGGCCTGAGAAGGCAACTCCCTGGAAGCCACGATCCCGGGTGAGGAGACGGTCGGCGTGGTCCATCGCGTGGGCGGCGATGAGGAAATCGGCGACGACGCGCTCTCGAGCCCCACCTCGTTGGCGATAGCCGCGCCAGATGGTCCCGGCGCGGACGGCCGACGGCGCATCGAGCGCCGAGTACTCCACGGGAATGTCCGCCAGCGCATTCGCGGCAGCCAGCGCGTCCGGGAACGCGGCGACGACTTCGGCCCAGACCACGTCACAGGCGACCAGTGGGCCGTCGGCAAGGCAACGGCGGATCGCGTTGAGCGAGCGGTCGCGAAATGACGGGTCGTCCGTGAACACGTCGAGCAGAACGCTGGTATCGAGCGCGGTGATCACGCCTCGACGTCGTTTGGACCTGGCCCCCGGATCTCACGAATGAACGCGTCAGTTCCACCGGCAAGGTCGAGGATTCCGACAAGCTCCTCGAGGTGATCGGCAGGCACCAACTTGCGACCGACGAGGCGGCCATTCGCGTCCTCGAAGTCCAGAACCGTCCCCGGTCGCAAACCAAGCCGATCGCGCAGCCGCTTCGGGATCGTAATCTGGCCCTTCTCACTCACCGTTGTTTTCATACCGGCATGGTAGGAAATGCATACCTGTCGGTCAAGTGTGGCGGCTCGCTCAGCGCCGCACCGCGAACGAGATCAGCTCCCGAAGACCCGCTTGACCTCGGTGATGCCGGCGATGAGCGCATCGATGTCGGCGCGGGTCGTGTAGACGTTGAAGCTGGCACGGGCCGTGGCCGCCAGGTCGAGGCGCTCGTGGAGGGGCATGGTGCAGTGGTGGCCGGCACGAACGGCGACGCCGGTTCGGTCCAGCACCTGGGCCACGTCGTGCGGGTGAATGCCCGGGATATTGAACGGGATGACCCCGCCGCGGAGCCCGGCATCGAGCGGCCCGTACAGGTCCACATCGGGGTGCTGAGTCATCAGCTGGACGAGCGCGTAGCCGACGAGCTCGCGCTCGTGCTC
>JANMNF010000142.1:0-33375 GCA_031373765.1 Chloroflexota bacterium | reverse complement strand
GATTCGAACAAGGGAACGATGTCGAGTTCGGCCGCGCCGGGTCCGATGGCAGCCTCCGCGAGATCGAGTGCGTTGGTCACATCCGAGACCTGCTCGGTGAAGCTGATCACCACCCGGCCCGCAGCGTCGCCGCCAAATCGTTTCCTGATCCGATCCACAGCGCGAAACGTCTCGAGGACCTCGCCGAGCGTCACACCGGCCCCGACCTCGAGTTCGGTGGACGCCGTCGTACCCGCTGCCTCAGCGGCCCGAATGGCCTCGATCGCGGCTCGGTGGACGGCCGCGTGCTGGCGCACCTCGAGTTGGGCGAGATGGAACCCGAAGGTCTCGACCTGCCAACGGAAGTCCTGAACGGTGCCGGTCGCCACCCGAACGAGACCGTCGGCCACGAGCGCCCGCTGGATCACATCCAGATCAGCGAGGAGATCGGTTGGCGACTCGTACCTGCCGCCCGTGGGTCCCGGTTCCCCGGTCAGGTGGTGTCGAGTTCGCCGGAGTCGCTCGGCGATCGCCCCGAACCGGCGGCGGTACGGCTCATCGGGAAAGCGCCGTCGGAGCGTGGCGTCCAGATCCGGGAATTGATCGGCGTCGTCGAGCAAGCTGACCGCGAGCTCTCGATCCACGTGCGCGGCCGGAACCACAACCGCGATCGTCTGCATCAGGCGGGTGGCCACGGCCTGGTGGCCCCGGAGGACATGATCGGCCTGGATCCGGGCGGCGTGCTCCGTGACCTCGGCGGTGACACCGGGATGCCCGTCACGATCGCCCCCAATCCAGCTGCCGAGCCGCAGGATCGAGGGCAGGGACGAAGCAGCGAGCGGACGACCGCCATGGGACGGCGTGATTGCCGCTAGCAGGGCACGCTGCATCGCGGGCACGAGCGTGTAGAAGGTCGCATCGAAGAAGACGAGGGCGGTCCGGACTTCGTCGAGCGGACTCGGGACTTCGGCCCGAATCTCGGCGGTCCTCCACAGGATCACCAGTTCTTCCCGAAGACGGTCGTCGAGCGTCCGGGCCGCGCCCGTCGGCAGGCGCGGATCATCTCGGGCCTCGAGGATTCGGGCGACACGACCAAGGGCCATCAGGGCCGTTCGACGTCGAGCCTCCGTGGGATGGGCCGTGAGCACTGGATGGATTCGCAGGTCCCGGACCAGGCGCAGGGCGTCCGCGGGATCGTCCGGGAATCGACCGTGGCTCCGGAGGCCGGCGATGACCCCGGTCAGGGTGTCGTCGGTACGCCCCTTCTGGGTTCGACGGCCACGCTCCTGGAGGACCCGCACCCGATGCCGTTGCTCGGCCAGGTTGGCGAGGCGGAAATGCAGGAGGAACGCCCGAATGACCACTTCCGCCCGCGAATCGTCGAGGCTGTCGAGCTCACGTTCGAGCGAGCGCCTCGCAGCCATGTCGCCGGCTCGGGCGCGAACCGCACGACGGCGCGTCCTGGTCACGAGCAACCGAAGGTCGACCCCGGTTTGTTCCTCAACGACCTCGCCGAGGAGCCGCCACAGGCGTTCGATCTCGAGCCCGAGCGGGTCAGCGCTGCTCACGCCGCAATCCCGGCATCACTCGGCGCAGGCCAGAGGTTGCGATCGACCCCGATCCGCAACGTTCGTTGGACCTCGCCGCAACCAACGCGGCCCATGTCGGCTCGTACCTTTGTATCGTGATGACCATGGCGGATCCCGAATTGGTCCAGGGCTCCGGAGCCGAGCAGCTTGAGCAGCTCCGGTTCCTGCATCGCGTGGCGCGCCTGGCGACCACGGCCCAGACGTGGGATGACCTGCTCGAAACCGTAGTCGACGAGACGCGCGACGCGCTGCATGCGGACGTCTCCTCGCTCTACCTGCTCGATCGGGATGGAGCGTACCTCACCCTCGCGGCCACCAACGGCCTCGATCGATTCCAGATCGGCCGGGCGCGGGTGCCGTTCGGTGAGGGCGTCACGGGCCGAGTCGCGAAGGATCGGACTCCGATCGCGATCAGCGACATCGAGGCCGACCCAAGATTCCTGTGGGTGCGCGGCATCGACCAGCGGCGATTCATCACCTCGATGCTGTCGGTACCGCTTGCCTGGAGCGACCAGATCGTCGGCGTCCTGAACATCCAGACCGAGGGCCGCCGTGAATTCAGTGACCCGGATGTGGCCCAGCTGGGCGCGATCGCGGATCTGCTCGCCGGTATCGTCGAGAAGGGCCGCCAGCAACTGGAGGCCGAGCATCGGGCCGCCGAGCTCAAGGCCATCGACGAAGCGCGTGCCGAGCTCATCGCCGTCGTCACGCATGAACTCCGGACCCCGCTCGCCGTGGTCCGCGCCTATACCGACCTTCTGGCCGAGGAGCCTGAACTCGATGGGCGCTACTCCCGGGACCCGGCCCGCCGTACACAGCGAGCGGATTGGCACGACGGCACGATCGGCCAGATTGAGCGTCTCGACCGGCTGGTCGATTCGATCCTTGCCTCCGTCCGCGTGGTCCCGGATCAGCCGGCTGCGGTGGAACCGGTCGATGTGACCGAGCTCATTGCCGAGGTCCTCCGGGGTCTCACCCCGATCCTGGGTCGCCATGAGGTCGAGGTTGAAGGCGGCGTTCGCCTCCACGCGCTGGCTGATCCTTCGCGATTGCGCCAGATCATCGAGCACCTCGTCGAGAATGCCGTGAAATACGCTCCACCCGGTACGCACATCGGGGTCGACTGGGTCATGGCCGAGGGCACCGTCCGGATCGGCGTTCAGGACGATGGCCCGGGCATCCCGCCGGAGTGGCGGGAGCGGATCTTCGAACCCTATGCGCGACGTGACACGCACACGGCCCGGGGCTCCGGGATCGGGCTGTACGCCGCGAAGCGCCTCGCTGAATCGATGGGTGGCCACGTCTGGTGCGAGCCCGCTCCGGACCAGGGTGCCCGGTTCGTCATTGCCCTGCCCGCCGCCGCGGCAGTCTAGGAGAGCGACATGCCCACAATTCGACCGCTCCGCATTCTCGTGGTCGATGATGACCCGGCGATGGTCGGCGCCATCACCGCGCTCGTCGGGACGGAGGGCCATCAGGTCATCACGGCCTACGACGGGCTGACCGCCGTTCGGCGGTTCCGGGACGAGCACCCGGACCTCGTGCTGCTGGATCTCGCGATGCCCGGGCCCGATGGGTTTACGGTCGCGGGCCAGATCCGATCCGCCGGCGCGGCGCCGATCATCGTCGTCTCGGGCGAGAGCAGTGAGGCCGCGAAGGTCAAGGCGCTCGGGATCGGCGCGGACGACTACCTCGTCAAGCCCTTCGGGCGAGCAGAACTGCTGGCCCGGATCACCGCCGTCATGCGCCGCGTGGCTCGCGCCGATTCCGGTGAGCTGGGCGGCGCTGTGACATTCGAGCGGCTGACGCTCGATCCGGCCCGCCACGAAGCGAACGTGGGCGAGATTGGCCTGACCCTCACGCCGACGGAGTATCGGCTCCTCGAATCGCTGGTTCGTGCCGCCGGGGACCTCGTTCCACACCTCCGTCTGGCCCGCGCCGGATGGCCAGCCGAGTCGGACCCGGACCTGCTCTGGCTGAAGCCGCACCTCGCTCGCCTCCGCTCCAAGCTGGACCAGGTTGGTGGGCCTTCGATCGTCGCAGTCCGCGGCGTCGGCTACCGGGTGGAGCCGTCGGGAGGCTGAGCGAGTTGCCCGGATCCGTCTCGGAACGAGGCGCGCGTGCCTCGGGCCGCGCGAGTCCCGGCGCCCGCCTGATCAGGCCGGGATCGCGACCCGTCCGGAGCCGTCATGGACGAGTTCAACGCACGCGGACCGGTGACCGAGGGCGTCGCGACCACCCAGCGCCCCGAAATGCCGCCATGCGCCGAACTCGGAGGGATCAGCCTGG
This sequence comes from Chloroflexota bacterium, assembly GCA_031373765.1. GTDB lineage: Bacteria > Chloroflexota > Limnocylindria > Limnocylindrales > CSP1-4 > UBA5189. Next base: position 29,518 of record JANMNF010000142.1, on the reverse strand, counting down.
AGTCGGCAGCCACAGGCTGCGCAGGTCACTGCGGTCAACTGGCCGCCGCGGACGGTCATCAGGCTGTGAAGCGGGTCTGGCTGCTGAAGCACGTCGATCCTCCGGGCGCTGATCGCGGAACGTAGATGCGTCAGTTTCGGGGAGCTACTGGCGGACCGCCATGGCGATGGCGGGTCGAATGGGTTGCGACCGGGTATCGACGCCCGCGGCGAGCGGCAGCACACGGGGGATCAGTGCCACGTGCGGGCAGGTCGGTCCCGGTTCAGGCGATGAAGTCGTATTGGTTGACGTCGATGATGCGCTCGTATCCGATCGACTCGTAGATCCGGTTCGACGTTGGATTGGCCAGATCCGTGAACAGGAAGGCGAACTCGTATCCCGCGTCCAGCTGGGCCTGAGAGCACGCCGCGACGAGGCTCGTGGCGTAGCCTCGGCCGCGCTCCGCCGAAGGCGTGTAGACGGGCCCCACCCGGATGCCGTTCGGCGTCTGTCCCCCGGCGCCGCACATCGAGACGGTCCGGTCGTCATGGTCCCAGAGGTACATCATCCGGCCGCGGGCCGAGATCCAGCGGCCTGCTGCCTCGGCTGCGTTCTCGAATGTCTCGCCGAGTGCCTCTGCCGCGAAGGCCCGCAGCCACCCTTCAAGCAATTGGCGGTCCGACGACCGGGCCACCCGCATCTGGCCCGGGGCCGGGCGTTGGTCACGCACCGCCTGGAGGCGCAACGTGCGTTCGGCCATGCCAGCCCGGATGCTCTGGCCGGTCCGGGACGTCCATCGTCGAGCAAACCGCTGCGCCGCGTCCGATGGACCTACGACCCCGGGAAGGTCGTCCGCCGCGAGCTCGTCGGAAAGGAACTCGATGGCCTCGAGGGTGTCCGGCAGGGCCAGCACGAGCCGATGCGGAGGCGTCTGGAGCGCCGCGGCCACGACGGCCCCCTCCACCCCGGTCCTGTCAGGGCCACGCGAAGTGGCCGTCACGACGGCGAAACGCGGGTCCAGGTAGATCGTCGGGTCGTGCCGGAGGCTCGAGCAGATGCCGAAGAGCAGGTTGTTCTCCGCTTCGTGCCGGGCGAGGAAGTCGCCTGCGCGTTTGAGAAATGCGTCAACCGACGCCGGCCGTTCTACCGAGAACCGGATCGCCTCTTGATCGGTGATGGGTACGCTCCCATGTCGGCATGGAGGGCCCGGTGGGATTCGAACCCACGACACGAGGATTAAAAGTCCCCTGCTCTGCCGCTGAGCTACGGGCCCGACCAGAAGCGTAAACGATGGTGCGCCCGAGCCTCGAGTCGTGGTGCGACCGTAGACGTCAGCCGCGGTCGTAGACCTCGGGGTTGACGGGCGTCGGGAGCCGCTCGCCACGGACGCCGGCCAGGAGATTGGCGCCGGCCATGGCGGCCATCTTGCCGCGCGTCGCCCGCGACGCCGAGGCAATGTGCGGAACGACCAGGCAGTTGTCGAGGGTCAGCAACGGGTCATCGAACGGGATCGGCTCCGGGTCGGTGACGTCGAGCGCCGCGGCGAAGATCACGCCATCGCGCAGGGCCTCGAACAGCGCCGTCGGGTCCACCACCGGCCCACGGGACGTGTTCACGAGAACGGCCGACGGCTTCATCCAGCCCAGTCGCTGCGCATTCATGAGATGGCGCGTCTCGGCGGTCAGATTGACGTGGAGGGACACGAAGTCCGACTGGGCCAGCAGGTCATCGAGCGGAAGGTACCGCGCGTCAAACAACTCCTCGACCTCGGACGACCGCTGCGTGAGGCTGTGATAGACGACGTTCATCCCGAACCCGTGGGCGCGACGCGCGACGGCCTGTCCGATCCGCCCGAACCCCACGATCCCGAGTGTGGCGCCGTGGACATCCGCGCCGAGGAGCAGCATCGGCCCCCAGGTTCGCCACTGGTTCGACCGGACGTAGCGATCCCCCTCGGGAATCCGGCGCGCAGCGGCCATCAGCAGCGCGAAGGCAAGGTCCGCGGTGGTCTCGGTGAGCACGCCCGGCGTATTGCCGACGGCGACGCCCCGCCTTGTGCATGCCGCCACGTCGATGTTGTCGAAACCGACCGCAAAGTTCGAGACGACCTTGAGCTGCGGGCCGGCGCGATCGAGGAACTCGTCGTCGACCCGGTCCGTGAGCATGGTCAGGACCCCTACGCAGCCCTCGATCGCCTGGAGGAGTTCCTCGCGCGGCGCTGGCATGTCCCCCTCCCAGACCCGCGCGTCGCAGGCCTCGGCGACCGGCCGCAGGCCGTCTTCGGGAATGATCCGGGCGACGAAGACGCGCGGGCGGCCGACGATCATCAGGGCCGTACCGGAAGGGCGATTGCCGTTGCGGGGACCTGCGGCCGGCTGGCGTATCGCATGCCCTGCATCGTACGGGCATAAACTCAGCGTGATGACCCAGTTCTACTCGATCGACCAAGCGAATGAGGCTCTGCCCGAGGTGGAGCGGATCCTGCTCGACCTGCGCGACCAGCGTGCGGAGCTTATCCAGCTTCGAGACGCTGTCGTCGACGCCTCGGGCGATGAGCGCGAAAGTGCCGATCGCGGCGGGCGGACAACCGGGCGGGTGACCGAGGCCGGCGTCCAGGCGGACGATCGGCGGCGTCTTCGACTTCGGATGCAGGGTCTGATCGATCAGATGCAGGCGGGCGTGACTCGCCTTGTCGAGCGCGATGTCACCCTTCGGGAAATCGAAGCGGGCTTGATCGATTTCCCGGCCCTGGTCAACGGTCGGCAGATCTGGCTGTGCTGGCGGCTGGGCGAGGGTCCGATCGAGTTTTGGCATGAACTCGGCGACGGTTTCAGCGGCCGCTCGCCGCTCGCTGAGCTCACCTGACCAACCAAACACACGTCCCCCCACGCGCGAGGCGTCCCATGTTCAATCAGAACCGCACTCCCACCGTGACCACAACCGAGGCGCATCAGGCCGTCACCGGCCCGAAGGCTCCGGGAGAAGCAACGCAGCCTCTGCTCGTGGACGTGCGCGAGCCGAACGAGATCCTCGAGGTTCGGGCGGAGGACGTGATCGTCATGCCCCTCTCCACGTTCACGGCCCGCTACGGTGAACTCCCACGGGACCGGCCGCTGCTCATGATCTGTCGGAGCGGCGCGCGGTCCGGTCAGGCCACTGCATTTCTGCTGAGCAACGGCTGGACTGACGTCTCGAATGTCGCAGGCGGGATGCTGGCGTGGCTCCAGGCGGGATTGCCGGTTCGGCGTGGGCCGCTCGCCGACGGCGAGGGCGACCTCTCGGCCTGATCGGCTGCACCGGCGTCAGGGAGCGCCGGCCGGGGGACGGACCGTTACGCTCGATCAGGAGCGGCGGCGGCGCCTTCGGTCGATCCAACCGCGAACGGTGTCCGGATGCGCGTAGGCCCAGCCGATGAGAATCAGGATCACAGCATTGACGGTCCCGGCGCCGGCTGCGCTGAGGTAGCCGAGCTGCTGACCGATCTCTCCCTCGATCCGAAGCGCAGGAACCACGACACCCACGAGACCGGCCTGGAAGAACGGCTCCTGGGGCGCAAGGTTGGCGCGGATCGAGCCAGCCTGGACACCGTCCTTTGATTCGCCGCCGATCACGAACACGTTGACGCCGGTAACGACGGCCGCGCCACCGATGAGGCCGGTGCTCGGCAGGTCTGTCTGGTCCAGGTGCTTCCAGCCGTCTATCTCACCCTTGGCATCCGGAACCGCCCAGTAGAGCTGGTTCTGGGGTCCGGAACCGTCGGTCCCGCCTACGACGTAGATGGCTCCGTTGGCGGAGAAGCCTGCGGCGCCGGACCGAGGCGGCATGTTCGCGCTGTCCGAGACCGCCCAGGCCAGCAGTTGCTCCGGCACGACGGCTGCGTCGGGGGCCGGAGTCTCGACGGTCTTTGGAATACCGATGTCACCGCGCTGCACGGCACCTGAAGGACCGTTCGCGTCAGTACCGCCCCAGACCCAGACGTAGTCGCCGACCTGGGCCATCGAGGCATGCGCCACGGGATCCAGCAGGGTCGCCTGCTCGGAGAACGCTCCCAGCACGCCCTTCAAGTCGGTGGTCGACTTCCAGACGGTGCCCTGAGGCGTGCCGTCGGGTCCAAACCCACCGACAATGAGCAGGCCGTCCGATACCGGGATGGCGGATGATGCTGCTCTCGCAGCGGGCAACCCAAAGTCCTTGATCACGGTCCAATCGCCGAAGGTCTTGGCTTCCTGGTCGTAGGTCAGCGCCCAGATGGTGTCGACAGCCTTGCCATCAGGTCCCGTCCCGCCGATCAGGTAGACGGTGCTCCCAACGACTGCCGAAGCGGCGTCGGATCGCGCTTCCGGGAGCGCTGGCCCTTCGGCCCACGCCGTGAAGGTGCCGGAAGCCGCTTCGGCGATGTAGGTGCTCGTCGTAGCCGCGGACCCGTCCGATCCGCCGATGTAGAGCAACTTGGTTCCGACCTGGGCCACGGCACCGGACGAACGGGCCGACGGCAGCGACAACGCAGCCGGGGAAGGTTCCCACGGGATCACGGCTCCGCCGGGTGCCGGACATGGCAGCGTGCTGTTCTCGGGCGGACAGAAGTTCACTGGTGACCAGGCCAGCAGTCCGACATCGAGCGTCCGGTTGACGGTGAAGTAGTAGGCGCGGTCCGGGATGTAGGCGAGCAGGATGATGATCAGGACGAACCAGATGGCGGCCTTCACCGACGCCCAGGTCCAGCCATCGGCGTCGAGGAGTCCCATCATCGCCCGGCGGCGCCGGACCGAACTTCCTGCCTGCAATGCGCGCGTCATCGTGCCTTCCTACTTGACCGTGAGGGTGCCGGTCATCGCCGCGACCGGGTGGATTCGGCAGATGAACGTGTAGGTGCCGGCCGGTAGCGCCGGGACGGAATACGTGACAATCGCGGGATCCTTGATGACGGCACCATCGAACACCGTCTTGCCGCTGGCGTCCCGGATTTCTACGTTGTGGCCTCCGAAGCCGGCCGGATCCTTGTCGTCAAATTCAATCCCAAAGGTCTTGTCCGCGCCGACGGTCAATGTCTTGACATCGAACGCGACGCCCTCGGCCGCCACCTTGAGGATCTCGGCATCCGGCGGCAATGACTCCGTCGGGCCCTGGGTGGCTGCGCTGCCGCTCCAGCAGGCCGGCACTGAACTTGCCGCGGCGTCCGGCTTGAACGCCGGGTCCAGCCAGCCCTTGAACGTCTTGATCTTCCCGTCCGTGCCGATGACCGGTTCATTGAGCGAGGGATCCCGAACGATGTACTCCTGGGTCGCGTCGGACCTGATGAATGCGATCAGGTCATCGATGGCGCGGTAGTTCAGAGGGCCACCATTCGTGTCGGCCCAGACCGGCATCACGCTATCGGCGTTGCCGCACACGTATCGCCCGCCGACGGTCAGGACGTTCTTCAGGTACACGGCATTCAGATGGTCGAACAGCTTCATCGGGTCGTTGAGCGGCGGAGCGATGTAGTTCCCCTCGGCCGCTCCCTTGCCAGTCGGCCCGTGGCAGCGTGCGCAGTTTGCCTCGTAGAGGTTGTAGCCACGCTCGACCGAAGTGACCTGCTGCTGGTCCGCCTCGACGGCGAGTCTGGGCTTGGACAGGTCGAGCGGAAGGCCGACTTCGTAGAAGTAGTAGGCGATCGTGAACAGCGCGACGACGCAGACGGCGAGGAACGCGACCCAGCGCGCGCTCGCCGACTGACGAACGATCGCAGCAGCGCGCTCCGGGGACAGATCCCGCGCGTGTGCCGATGGCGGCGCGGAGAAGCGGTCGACGGGTGCGGCCTCGCTCGGCTCTCGGCGAGCCGGCAGGCGCTGCTCGGGCTCGTGCCCGGGCTGATCGGTCATCGGGAAACTCGCTTGCTGTTCATGTCGGTCAGATACAGCCCGTCGGGCTCTTCGGCGGGATGATCCCCGGCTGGCCGAGCGCCACGGGGAGCGGGCCGAGGGTGATCTTGCCGGTATCGACGGTCAGGACGCCATCCTTGTCCACGCTCGCGGCGAAGCGGTCCATGCTCCGCGGGGCTGGGCCGAACTTGGTGCCGGCAGCCTTGATTCCCAGGCGGTCATAGCGGGACCCGTGACAGGGGCACTCGAGCCAGAAGTTCTTGATGCAGGGGTTCGGCTTGCAGCCGAGATGCGGACAGCGCTGGTACAGCGAGCGCACGTTGAGTGCCGTCCCATCGCCGGACTTGTCCTCGCCGGGCACGAACGAGGGCCGTGCCGGATCAATCAGGATGATGAAGGCGTGTGCGTTCTGGACGTACGCCGGGTAACCCTCGGCGACGGGCAGCGTGGAGTGGGTGAGCTTGACGTCATCGAACGTTCCGATGACCACCTTGCCGCCGAAGCCGCCGCTCAGGTTCGGCCACAGGAAGTTGAGCGTGCCGCCCGCGACCTCGGTCAGCCACAGGGCCATCCCGCCGCCCAGCGACAGGCGGAGCAGGCGCCGCCGCGAGATCCCCTGGACGGGGTGCTGGCGCATGGACTTGATGGCCTCGCCGGTCAAGGCCTGGGGCTGGTCAGCAGGTTCGACGTGATAGTTGCTCATCGGATCTCGATCATCCCTCGCATGGCGCTCACAGCGCGAAGTGAAGGCCGTTCGTGCTGTTCTCAAAGAACGGCAGATACGGAATGACGAAGCTGTAGCCCGGACCTCGGAAGAAGATCCCCAAGAAGGTGAGCGTGAGGGCCAGACCGAGAAACAGCGAGAACAGAACCACAGCGGTCTTCCGCTCGGACGGTCTGATGGCATGGATATTGGCCCGATCAACGTACGGAACGATCATCATCCCGACGATCGCGAAGGTCGGGACGAGGACGCCCGCGACCGATGGGTGGAAGTAGGCCAGCAGTTCCTGGAGGCCGAGGAAGTACCACGGGGCCTTCGCGACCGCCGGGGTGACGTTTCCGTTCGCCAGCTCCTCGAGGGGAGCGTTGATGAACAGCCCCATCAGCAGCAGGAAAATGCTCATGACGGCCGCCGCGAGGAATTCGATCGACAGCAGGTGCGGCCAGGTCATGACCGTATCGTCCGGTTCCTTCTGAACGCGGACGACGGCATCCTGCTTGACCATCGCCAGCAGGCGGTAGGGACGGGCGGACATCGGGACACGCTGCTTGTCGATCTCCGTCCGACGGGTCGGATCGACCGGCGCGACGACGCGCGTCTCCTCCGGAGCCTTCGTGTCGCTCATTCGTTGTTACTCATACCGGCAGTTGGGGTCGCTGTGGCGAGGCGAGCGTAAGGCGCCGTCCGAGCACCGGAGCGAGCGCACCTGAAGGTGCGTAAGCGAGGAGCGCAGGCGGCAACGAGGCGATCGTCCGTCATAGCGGCCCGCTGATTCCCCCATCTTTCCGGATGCGCCAGAAGTGGACGGCCATGAAGATTGCCGTGATGAGCGGCAAAGCCATGATGTGCAGGACATAGAACCGCAACAGCGTGTTCTGGCCGACCTCAAGGCCGCCGAGCAGGATCAACTTGAACGGGGTGTTGATCAGGGGCAGGTAGGAAGCCATGTTCGAGCCGATGGTGATCGCCCAGTAGGAAATCTGGTCCCACGGGAGCAGGTAGCCCGTGAAGCTCAGGCCGACCGTCAGGAACAGGAGCAGGACGCCGACGACCCAGTTGAACTCCCGGGGCTGCTTGTAGGCCCCGTGATAGAAGACTCGCATCATGTGCAGGAAGACGAAGAAGACCATCAGGTGGGCGCCCCACCGATGAATGTTCCGGGTCAGGAGGCCGAACGTCACGCGCGTCTGCAGGTCGAGGATGTCCGTGTACGCCTGCGTCGCCGACGGGACGTAGAAGAACATCAGGTAGACGCCGGTCACGGTCAGGACGAGGAACAGGAAGAAGGACAGTCCGCCGAGGCAGAACGTGTAGGCGAACTTGACCGCGTGCTGACGGACCCGCACCGGGTGCAGGTGCAGAAAGACGTTGTTCATCACCGCATAGGCACGCGAACGCTCGTCGTTCGGGTACGAGTTGCGGAACAGCGACCGCCAGACCGGACTGCGGCGGATGGTTGTATCCACCCGCTCGAGGAAACTCACCTGGGTCCTCCTGCAACACCGGCCGTGCCGGCGAGCTGAGCGTCACGGTACGACTCCTTGTAGAGCCTCCCGTCGCTCGAGATCTCTTGAAGCTCGAACCGCTCCATCGTAATGGCGTCGAACGGGCACCGCTTGACGCACAGGGCGCACCGAATGCAGCGCTCCTCGTCGAGGATCATGGCGCCGCCGTTTTCCCAGCCGTAGGCCTCCTCGACCTCGGTCAGCAGGCCTTCGCTCTTGAGCTGGTTGATGTCGACCATGTGGATGACGCCCTCGGGGCAGACATCGGCACACGCACCGCACAGGACGCACCGGAACGGGTCGAACCAGATGTTGTAGTTGCACATCAGGCAGCGGGTCGATTCAGCGACCGCACCCGTGGCGTCGTAACCGAGCTCGACCGGGGTCGTGAAGTTGATGGCCGGATCGGTCGATGGCATCCGATCCGTGACCGAGACCATCGGGATGTGCTGGCGCGGCAGGATGTCGTAGAACTCGGGCATGTCGTGGCGCCACGAGCTCGTGATCTTGACGTTTGCCGCAACGGTCACGTCGGTTCGACCCGCGAGATAGCGATCGATCGCGTACGCGGCCTTCTTGCCATGGCCGGCGGCCTCGATCAACGTCGTGGGCCCGGTCACGAAGTCGCCGCAGGCAAAGACGCCTCGTACGTTGGTCGCGTAGGTGGCGGGATCTACCTTGACCCGTCCGCGATTGACCTCGAACGCCGACTCGACCGGGAGGAACGTCAGGTCGGCGGCCTGCGACACGGCTGGGATGATCACGTCCGCAGCGATGACGAACTCGGATCCCTCGATCGGCACCGGAGAGCGCCGACCCGATGCATCGGGCTCGCCGAGGCGATTGCGCACAAAGCGCACGCCGGTCACGTGGCCGTCCTCGCCGATGACCTCGATCGGGCTGGCCAGGAATTCCATCCGGACGCCCTCGCGTTCCGTCTCGCCCAGTTCCTCTTCGTCCACGACGAGCTCAGAACGCGTGCGGCGGTAGACGATCGAAACGCGCTCGGCGCCGTGGCGGAGGGCCGTCCGCGAACAGTCCATCGCGGTATATCCGCCGCCGATGACCACGACGTCCTGGCCGACCGTCAACTCCTCGCCCAGGTTCGCGCGCTTCATGAAGTCGACGCCGTAGTCCACCCCGTCCAGGTCCGACCCCGGGATGTCGAGCGCGACCGCGTTCATGGCGCCGGCCGTGATGGCCACGGCGTCGTAGTCACGCTGGAGGTCGTCGAAGGTGATGTCCTTGCCGATCGTGGTGTTGAAATGGAACCGGACACCGAGCCGTTCGACGAGTCGCACATCCATCTCGATCGCCTCGCGCGGCAATCGGAATGCCGGCACGCCGATCAGCATCGTGCCGCCGCCGTAGGGCAGGCTGTCGAAGACATCGACCCCATAGCCCTTCATCGCGAGTTCCCGGGCGACCGAGATTCCGGCCGGTCCGGCACCGACGACCGCGACCTTCTCGGCACGGGCGGTGATCTGGGGCATGACGTCCGGGATGCCGGAAGCCTCGTGCCACTCGACGAGGAACCGCTTCATCGCGCGGATCGCGAGGGGTCGATCGATGTCCCCGCGCCGGCAGGCACGCTCGCACGGGGCGGAACACACGTACGAGCACATCGCGGCGACCGGGTTCGGCTCGCGCGACAGGATGTAGCCCTCCTCGAACCGCCCTTCGGCAGCGAGGTTCAGGTAGCCACGGCAGTTCGTCCCGACCGGGCACGCCTCCTGGCACTCGATGTTGCACTGCAACCACGAGGCGTCGACGGGCTGGACGAGGAATTCCTGGTGCGTGTCGAGGGCCAAGTGCTGGTCGTGCCTTTCTCGTTTGGCGGCGCTGGGAGGCGGGGCGAACAAGAAGACCGGCGGGGACACGTGCCGGCACGTGGAATCTACCATCGCACGTAGTACGGGTGCAAAAATATCAGCACCCGAGGCCCGATCGGAGCCGCGACCCACCCCGATCGCGCCACGAACCGAGCCCGACACGCCCTAGCCTACGCGCGTAGGTCGTGTTACCGAGTTGACGCGCCCACCAGTCGCAGCTACGCTCCACCGCGAATGACGGTCAGCGGAGGTGGCTGGCCGGAAAGGGACGGGAAATGATCGCGAGCGAGTTCGCCTTCCTGGCACTCGGGCTCGTTCTGGGCGCTGCCAGCGGTGCCGCACTGGTCATTGTCCTGCGCAGCCGACCACCGACCCCGGAAGTGCGGGTCACGGTCAGTCACGATGCGGTTCCGCGTCGCGCGGCCACGCTCTCTTCGGATGCCTTCACCGTGTCAGCCACAGAGCCGGCCCGCGGCGGGCCCGCAGATCGGCGTCGGATCGACCGGCCGGACGGATCGCCCGACGAGTCCGAATCCAGCGAGGGCCGGGTGCGCTCAGCCGCCGCCGCCGCCTCTCGTCCGGGGCTCATGGGCCGAACATCTGTTCCGTTCGGGCCCAGCGTGACCGCCCGAGGCGTGGTCTCGATCCAACCGGAGCGCGACGCGGCACTCGATGCGCTCCGTACGCCTGGCGCTCGAGCGGCGGCGCGCATGTTCGGCCACGACATGCCGGGCCCATCGTCGAGCGGCTCGGAGGGGCTGAGCGCCTCGGCCCCTCAGGTCAGCGGGGGCTCTGTCGCGATTGCGACGCAGCCCATGACCGAGCGCCCTGTGGCGACCGCGGTGGCCCCGTCGGCGATCGCGATCACACCCGCGGCATCGGCCGCAGTGCCCGAAGTGGCGGCGACTCCCCGTTTTGTGGCGGCCGAGGCGGCCCCGGTCGCCGTGGCAGCCCAGGCGGCCCCGCTCGCCGTGGCGACTCCGTCGGTCATGGCCGCAGTCGACTTCGAACTCGATCTGATCGACCAGACGCCGGCGCTGACCCGGATCCTTCGCGGAGACCACCACGCGCTGTTCGCCGTGGCCGCCACCCTCGCCTCCGACGACACGACGGACCGACGGGCCTGGGAGGTGGCCGTCCGCAGCGTCGCCGATGCGATCGTGGCACGGACCATTGCCGCCGGCTGGCTGGACTTCCCGAGCGGCAACCCGTTCTGGGACAGCTTCACGGTCCCCCAATGCCGCGATATCGCGGGAGCCCTCGCGGCCGATGGCCACCGTTTCGACGGGATCGACGGCTGGGCCGACAACCGCATCCCGACCTATCGCGACATGACCATCGCGGTCGCCGGTGCCGGCCTCGAGCCGCGCCGCATTCGAGCATGGCCGACCCAGGAGGAGATCAACGACCTCTATCTGGAAGTGACGGCAGCCCCGGACACGTTCGTGGCCATGGAGGCCCCGAACCTCGATCTCGAAGAGCTCCACGAACTGGTCGGCTTCGGGGACACGGATCGGGCACTCGTCTGGGCCAACTGGGATCGCGTCCGCGCCGTTCTGACCTCCCCGATCCCGTCCGTCTGAGTCAGGATCCGGCCGCCTCGGGCGCTGGATCCTCCTCGATGACGATGACGCGCAGCGCTTCGGCAGCCTCTACGCCGATCGCCTGACCCTCCTCGCGAGCCCAATCCCGGATCCGGGTTTCGAGCTCGTCGGGGTGCTTGATCTGGCTCGCATGGGCTCGCAGGGCATCGATCTTGCGGCCGATGGTGGCTGTCACATCGACCCGAACCGTGGCGTGGTTCGACCAGAAGCAGTAGAGCCTGCGGACGACGTGTGGTGCCAGCCCGTCACGGGCGAGCCACGGAAAGGCCATCGGATTTCGGGCCGCCGGGTAGACCGCGTCGACCGCGGCCATCGCCGCCTCCCGGTGATCCGTGTGGTTCACGCCGCTTTCGCCATGGAAGAGCGTCTCCGGATCCGTGGCGAGGACGGCATCGGGACGGAAGGTGCGAATCTCGCGAACCAGCAGTTCTCGCAGGGCGAGATCGTTGGCGAGGGCCCCATCCGGCTGATGGAGGAAGGAAACCCCGGTATAGCCGATGACGGCGGCGGCGGCTTGCTGCTCTGTTTCACGCGTCGCTGCCAGCACGAATGGGTCCATTGCGAAATCCTCGCCGCCCTGATCCCCGCTCGTGCAGCACACCAGCCAGCCCTCGGAGCCCGCGTCGATCCACTTGGCGGCGGTGGCCGCCGGGCCGAAGTCGGCGTCGTCGGGGTGGGCAACGATGAGCATGAATCGCTCAGGCCGCCAGGCGTGCGGCTCTGCGGTCACGGCGGGCTCGTCGTTCGCCATTCCGCTCTTGATCACGACACCCGGCGCGCGGACCGGGCCTCCTCCAGCGCGGCCAGGACCTCGGTCGCGTGACCGTCGGCCTTCACCTTGGGCCACGTTCGGACGATCAGGCCGTCGGGATCGACGAGAAAGGTCGACCGCTGGATGCCGAGGAACTCCTTGCCATAGAGCGATCGGAGGCGCCACGCACCATAAGCCTCGGAAACCGCGTGATCCTCATCCGAGAGGAGCGTGAACGGGAGATCGAACTTGGCCCGGAAGCGGGCGTGGCTCGCTGCTCCGTCCGGACTGATGCCCCACACCTGCGCCGAGGCGTTGCGGATCTCGGGGTCGAGGTCACGGAACTGGCACGACTCGACCGTGCAGCCCGGCGTGTCGTCGGCCGGGTAGAAGTAGACGATCGTCCAGCGATCGCGCTGTTCCGACAGCCGGTGAATCGTGCCGAACTCGTCAGGTAGCGCAATGTCCGGGGCGTGATCCCCCGGCTCGGGCGGACTCATGAGGCGAGCGTAGCAGGGACCTCGATGACGAGGAGCCGACCTGCACGAATGGACACGGACGCGGCCGAATTGGTGCGGACGTTCGAGATCGTGAACGAGGAGCCCGCCTCCAGGGTCGCATCCGTCAGCGGGAATCGCAGACCATTCGTGGTCACGCCGACGACATCGTCGAGGGGGACGAGGGACACGAGATCGCCTTCGCGGCCAGCGAGATCGAGGTGCACCGCGAAGCCTGGTTCGGATGTCGCTGCCAGCAACCGGATCCGCGCCGTCGGGTCGAGGATATCGACCGCCACGTCCATTGCCCGCGGATGGCCGAGGAGGAGCATGTTGACGAGGGCGTGATCCGGTCGGGGCCCGCCCAGGGCGCCGATCAGGGTGACCCGCGTGGCGCCCCGGTCCAGAGCGGCAAGCAGGGCGAGTTCGGTGTCCGTCTGATCCTTGTCCACCGCCGCGTCGATCATCGGAACGCCCCGGAGCCGGAGGTCCTCTCGGCCGGCCTCGCCGAGCGAGTCGCCGTCCCCGACCCAAAGGTCGATCGGCATCCCAAGGACATCGGCGAGCCGCGCCCCACCATCGGCTGCGATGACAAGCGCCACGTCTCGATCCCAGTCCGGCCAGACCCGATCAAGGTCGGCGCGCGCGGGAGGGAGCCCATCGGCAAGGACGAGCGCACGCATCGTGGTGAGGATCAGACCCCGACCGGTTGGTCGAGGAAGGCGGCTACCCACGCTGGAACCGATTCGGCGACCTCGGCGGCGCCGGCCGCTTCAAGTTCCTCGCGATCTCCAACGAGGGACACGATCCCCACGCCTCGGGCGCCGACGGCCTGGGCCATCCGCATGTCGTCCGGGGCGTCCCCGATGTAGGTCACGAGAGCGGGCCAGTCACCGATGCCGAGCTGCCCGAGTGCATGGAGGAGCGGTGCCGGATGCGGCTTCGCGAACGGGAGGTCCTCGCCGCACACCACCACCGAGAAATAGGCGTCAAGGCCTGTGGCCGCGAGTTGGTGCTCGACAACCGGCCGGTCCCCGGCCGTGACGATGCCGAGCTCGTAGCCGGTGTCGGCGAGCCGTTGCACGGCCGATTCGACGCCGGCAAAGGCCCGTACCTCGGTCATCAGGGATCGATACTGGCTGAGCCAGCGACCCCCGGCCTCCTCGACGTGTTCGGCGGGCACCCCGAGCCGTCGATACATGCTCCGCCAGTCCGGGCTGTAGGCGGCGCGATACGCGGCATTGTCATAGGCGACGCCATACGAGCCGAGGACCTCGGCATTAGCCCTCGTGATCGCCGGCAGCGTGTCCACGAGTGTGCCGTCCCAGTCGAAGATCATGGCTTTCATCGGCCCGATCGTACCCGCGATCCTCCCATCACATCCGTACCGGGAGTGCCCGGTCCCGGTGCTAGACTCGCCGCCGTGCCTCCCGATGCGAACCACCCGGCCGTCCAACGTGTGCTCGAGGCTGCCTCGCGCAAGGGCGTGACCATCGACGTGACCGTGTTCTCGGAGTCGACCCACACGGCCGAGGAAGCCGCCCGCGCGGTCAACGTCGAGCTCGGGCAGATCGTGAAGTCTCTCGTGTTCGTGACCGCTGGCGAAGACGGATCGCTCGAACCCGTGATCTGCCTGGTGTCGGGCACCAATCGCGTAGACCTGCCGGGTCTCGGGGCTGTTCTGGGCCGTTCGGATGTGCGGCGAGCGAGCGCGACCGAAGCCAACGACCTGACGGGATTCGTGATTGGCGGCATCCCACCCTTCGGCCATGCGCGGCGCGTCCGCGTGATCATGGACCCGGATCTTGGGCGGTTTCCGGTCGTCTGGGCCGCAGCGGGCCTTCCACGCGCCGTGTTTCCGGTTCCGCCGGCAACCCTGCGGATGCTGGCCGACGCGGTGGTCGCACCGATGACCGAGGTCCCCGCCGGGGGCACGAAGCCTGCGGCCGCCACGATCGACACGTCCGGCGCTCTCGGTGGGCACCCGGACCCGCAGGCCCCGGCATGACGATGGCCCGTGAGGCGGGCCGACCGGCGGACCCGCACGACGCGACGCTGACCTACCCGGGCGGTCTTCGGGCCCGCTGGCGATGGGCCGGCACGGGGCAGGCGGCTGCGGTCTTCGCGCTGTCGGAAGCCGGCGGAACCCTGGTCGATCTCGGATCGATCGTGGCCGACGACCCAGACGCTCGATGCCGGGCGGAACTCCGGATCGACGGCCCGGGCGGCTCATGGTCGGCCCGGTTCGCATCGACCCTGAATGACCCACCCGATGCCGTCCTCTGGGACACCGCCGGCCTGCTGGTGATCAAGTACGGGTTCCATGCGTATGGGCTCGATGCCCGAACCGGAACGCTGGCCTGGTCCCATCGATCCGCAACGCCGATCCTTGCCGTGATTGCCTCGTCTCGCCTGCGGCACGTCGTGGTTCAGTCCGAACTCGAGACCTTTGCCCTGGATCCGGACGGCACCGTCGCCTGGCGGATCGCCCACTCGGACGTCGTCACGGCGGCCGAGCTCGTCGGCGGGCGCCTCGTGCTGACCAGCTATAGCGGGCTCATGAACGCACTCGATCCAGCGACGGGACGGCCGGCCGGCTGAACATCTGCGGCTTGACCGGCACTCGACCGGCACTCGTCCGGCACTCGTCCGGGGCTCGACGGCCGCATGCCCGTTGATCCCGCGTCGGTTATCGGCAGATCACCCGCGACACACCGGATCACGCGAAGCCTGCCCCTCAAGTGTGGACGGGTGGTGGACAACTGGGCAGATGGTTCAGAACTTGGTGGATAGATGCGGTTGACGATGGTACGGGTCCGCCCGTAGCGTTGTTCGTAGCCCGGAGGGGCTGAGCGACACTAACGGCCGCGATCGCATCAAGGTCCATGTGTCGGGTAGGTTCCTCCGGGCCTTTCCATGCCCGGCGGATATCATCCGGCCCGTGGACGGACTACTCATGATCCTCGCCGGTATGGCTGCCGTGGGCGGCGCCGTCCAGGTACTCCGTGCGTTTGGGCCGCGGTTTCGCATCGGCCGGCTGCTTGCCTCGGCTCCGGTCGTCTCCATCGGCGAGGCCACCGAGCTCGCCGGCTCCGACCGGCCTCCCTACGTCCGCGTAACGGGACGGATCGACAGCGAGACCGAATTCGAGGATGCCGATCATCGGCCGCTGGTCTATCGGCGGACCCGATTCCAGGCCCGCAACGCCGGGCGCTGGACGGACTTCGACGTGTCGGTCGAATCCGTCCCATTCGAGATCAACGAGGGACTCGACCATATTCATGTCGACATGACCGATCTCGATGCCGGCCTCATCGTCGTCCCACGCGAGACCGTCGGGGTCGTGGGCGACCTCGGCGACCGCGCCCCGGAGCGGTTGGCGCCCGATCTTCCGGCGCGTGTGGTGGTCGAACAGGTCTCGAGCGTCGAGCATGCCGTGGTCGTCGGCGTACCGAAACTCGGCCCAGACGGCCAGGCACGGCTCGCCGCGGGCCCCGGCAAGCCGCTGATCCTGAGCACGCTGGAGCAGCCCGAGGCGATGCGGATCCTCGCTGGTGGCTCAACGGCACGCCCACGGATCGCTACCGCGCTTCTGGTGCTCGCAGCCGCCCTCATCGTGACGGGCCTCGTCATGCTCGCGCTCCCCGGCAGCGCGCTCGCCGCGTCGCCGGACCCGACCGGGTTGATCGGCTCGGACACTCGATCCTCCGGCGAGGGTGTCGGACTTGTCGGAGCGCCTCTGGCGGCTATCGCAGGGGTGATCGGCATCGGTCTCGCGTCCATGCTCGGGACGCTGCTGTTCGTCCGCATGACACGTGGGAGGAGCCGGCCCGGCAGCGACCGCTGACCTCAGGCCCTGGAACGCAGGACGATCGTCCTATTGTAAGGATCTGTGTAGTTACTAGAGTTGGCTCCGAACTTCACAAATCCTCCGGGGGCTCGGTGACCGAAAGCGCGCTGCCGCATCCACATCCGATCGACGCGACCTTGACCGTGACGCGTGCGGCCCGCGTCCTCGGCGTCCACCCGAACACGGTGCGCGCCTGGAGTGACGCCGGGCGCCTCCGCTACTACCGGATCAACCCACGGGGGGATCGCCGCTACCGCATCGGTGATCTCAATCGATTCATGGCCGGCGCCGCCGCCGGACCCGGCGCGGACGCAGCAATCGGGCGAAACGGCCGCGGACGACGGAGCGGGCTGACCGGCGACCCGCGATGGCAGACCTCCCACACCAGCATCGATGCCAGTGTTGATGAACTCTCACTGACGAGTGCAACCTCAACCGAGGATCAGGCTCGCGAAACGCAGGCCGGCCTGGCGGTCCTGGCCGATCTTGGACGTTTGGGGGCAACGAGCGCCGGCGTCGCGCCGGATCCTGAGGCACTGCTCGGGACGGCCACCCGATCGATCAGGGAAGGCTTCGGCTTTCGACATGTTTCCGTTTGGCGTCGCCGCGGCCATCGGCTGGAACCAGTAGGGCTGTCGGGTCCGACCGGCATTGCGCGAGGCGACGTCGACGATCGCTCCGGGATCCTGGGGGATGCGCTCCGGCTTCCGGGCACGGTCGTCGATGCCGTGACCGACGAACGCGATGGTCCGGTTGTTCCCGGGATCGGCGGGCGACGCATGGCATGCGCCATTCCTGGCGGCGCTGAGGCATGGGGCGTGATCCTCGTCATCGCTGCGGACGATGCGGAGCCGACGCCCACGACGCGAGACCTGATCGTCGGAATGGCGGACGCCGTTGGGACAATCCTGCGGGTCGCCTCGGCCTCCACGGCACTCGAGCAGCGCGTTCACTGGGCCGAGGCCATCGGCCGCGTCGCGAGTGATATCGGGAGCCGATTCGACTCGGATCAGCTTCAGGCCCGTCTCGTCGATCACGCCATGGCGATGTTCGGGGGCGATCGCGGTGCGGTCTTCCTCTTCCGCCCGGACGGATCACGCGAGACCGTCGCCTCGCGCGGGCTGTCGGCCGCGTATCTCGAAGCCACGGGGCCCGGTGATCTCGGCGGACTGACGACAGCTGCCCTCGATGTCGGCCGACCGGCGTTCGCGATCGGGTTCCGGGACGATGCGCGCGCGGCCGACGTCCGATCGAATGTGGTTCAGGAGGGTTACGACACGGTTTGCGTCGCTCCCCTCACAGACGTCGAAACGTCGGAATCCATCGGCAGCCTGAACGTCTATCACGATCGTCGGCACCAGTGGACAGCCGACGAACTCGACGCTCTTGCTCGGCTCGCCATCCAGGCGAGCGTAGCCATCCGGAGCGCGCGAACGTACGCGCAGCTTGCGACCTGGGCCGCCCAACTCCAGTCGATCCAGCAACTCGGCACGCGACTCAACCGGCTGTCGGACGTGGGGGCGATCGGGATCGCAATCGCGACAGAGCTGCGTGAGGTCATCGACTATCACAACGTCCGCGTATATCGCCAGTACGGCGACGACCTGATCCCGGTCGCGGCGCAGGGCGAAGGTGAGTACCTCGACGAGACTGAGGACCAGCTGCGTCTCAAGGTCGGGGCGGGGATCACCGGCTGGGTTGCCGCCCATCGAGTCGCCGAGAACCTGCGGGACGCGGCCGCAGATCCGAGGGCGGACACGATCCCCGGGACGGATAGTGACGTCGATGAGTCCATGATCCTGGCGCCGATGGTGTTCGAGGACGACGTCCTCGGCGTTCTCGTGTTGTCAAAGCTCGGACTGAACAAGTTCAGCGACGACGACCTTCGCCTGCTGGTCATCTATGCGAGCTTCGCTGCCCAGGCGATGGCCCACGCGGATGCAACGCAGCGCCTGGAGCGCCAGCTTCAGAGCCGCCGAGACCTGCTCGAGATCACGGAGACAATCCTGAGCACCCTCGATACGACGACGGTCCTCGAAGCGGTCGCCGATCGCCTCGGCGAGCTCGTCGGCTCGGACAACATCTGGATCGAGTTGGTCGAAGACGACGGGGTACGCCTGGTCCCGGTGATCGCAAGGGGGCTCGATGCAGCGGACTATCTCGAGCCCTTCCTGCCGGGTGAGACCGGGATCGCCACCTGGGTCATGGACCACAACGTTCCCGCGCTCCTGCCCGACCAGTTCGATGACGACCGCGTGTACGTCGGGCCCGGAGGGCGGGCCCACGGGGGGCTGATCTGTGTCCCGCTGCGAGGACGTACGGGCGCGATCGGCGTCCTTTCGATCGAGCGTCTCGGGGAGGGCCGGTCGTTCAGCGAGGAGGAGTTCGAATTGGTCCAGCTGTTCGCCGCCCAGGTCTCGATCGCCGTCCAGAACGCCCGAGCGCACGGCGCCATCACGCGCCAGGCCGAGACCGACGACCTGACCGGCCTCCGAAATCATCGGAGTTTCCGCCACGAGCTCTCCAAGGCTGTGGCCCTCGGGGAGCCGTTCAGCCTCGTCATGATCGACCTCGACCGATTCAAGCTTGTCAACGACTCATTCGGGCACGAGGCAGGCAATGCATTTCTGCGAGCCTTTGCGACGGCGATCGTCGCGGCGAGCCGCGACACGGACCTTGCCTTCCGATACGGCGGCGACGAATTCGTTGTGTTGCTGCCGCGGACCGATGCCACGCATGCCGGGCCGGTCGCTGACCGGATCCGCGGCGCGTTCGCCACCGTGACGGGTCCGACGGCGGAGATGCGCAGCAAGGGTGTGCACGTCGAGGCCTCGGCGGGGATCGCGACCTACCCGAAGGACGGAGCGACGCCGGACGACATCCTGCTTGCCGCAGACCGTGCCTGCTTCATGGTCAAGCGAGACGGCGGCGGGCGCGTTGCCACGGCTGAGGAGGGTCTCGCGCTGGCCGATGTCTTCACGCTCCAGATCCCAACCCCGATCGACACGGGCTCGTAGGGCAGGGCGTGCGCCGGACGGACGCACTGGCCGCCGCCGACGGGCGCGGACGTAACCAAACGCGCGGACGTAACCGAATGCTCGACCGTCGCGTCAAACTGCGGACATGACCGAGCCACGCGGACCTGGACCACGCCAGCCGAGTCCTCGAAGGGCCAACCCGCTGGCCACGCCGGTTGGCGCCGGTGTCATGGTCCTGGTGGTGCTCGCCCTGATAGCGCTCATCGTGGTCGCAACCGGAGCCGCGCCGAATCCTTCGAACACTCCACTCCCTTCGTGTGGGACGCCGAATTCGTCGAACGCGTGCTCATCGGGGACGCCTGTGGTGCCGACACCCACGCCAAGCCCGGTGATCTCGCCCAGTCCGTCATTCGTTCGGCCGACGCCGACTCCGGGACCGACGTTCATTTCGTACGTCGTCAAGTCGGGCGACACGCTGTCATCGATCGCCCGGAATTTCAGTACAAGCCCGCGCAGCATTGCCTGGTGGAATCGAGGCACCTACCCCACCCTCGACCCCGAATCTGAGGCGTATGCCCCGAACCACATCGAGCCGGGCTGGACGCTGATGCTCATTCCGGGTGTCACGGTGGACGACGCCAATCCTCCCTCGGCGAGCCCCGGAAACTCCGGGGTCCTGCCGACGCCGACGCCGACGCCGAGCGGGCCACCCGGCACGTCGGCCGGCGGCGGACTGGCGACGGTCATCACCCACGGCCCGCGCGGGTCCACGCAGGTTGCCCTTACCTTCGACATGGGCGGCCGCCTGGATCCCGCCGTCGATATTGTCCAATGGCTCATCGACCACGACGTACACGCGACGCTGTTTCCGACCGGCAAGGCGGGTACGACCACGGACCTCGGCAAGAAGGCGATCGACCTCGCGGCAACACGGCCGGACCTGTTCGTGTTCGGCAACCACTCCTGGGACCACCCGGACTTCACGACGCTGACGGCCGCCCAGATGGCTGACCAACTGACCAGAACCGAGTCGGCGCTTTCGGCGTTGGTCGGCGGCACGACCCGGCCCTACTTCCGACCACCGTTCGGGGCCTGGACGGCAGCGGTTCGCACCGGCGTCGAGGCCGCGGGCTGGGCTGATCTCGTCATGTGGGACGTGGACACCATCGACTGGAAGGCGACCGCCGATGGTGGCCCGACGAGCACGGACATCGTTGCGAAGGTCCTCGCGAAGGCCCAGGGCGGCTCGATCGTGCTCATGCACCTCGGCGGTTGGCACACCCTCGAGGCACTCCCCGACCTCCTCGCCGGGCTGCAGGCGAAGGGCCTGACTCCGGTGACGCTGACCACGATGCTGCGGAGCTAGGGCCGGGCGTCGATCGGCGGTGGCCAGACCTTGGCGAATCGCTCCAGGACCACCGGCGTCGCGTCCGTCAGGGCCTGACCGACGGAGGCGAAGTACCACTCATGGCCGCGCCGCCAGTCGGCGAGGGTTCGGTCTCCTTCGCCCTCGTCCCAGGCGAAGGCCTCGTCCACCTCGCCGAAGGGGCGGATCTCAAGTGAGGTCGTGCGGATGATGCACAGTGGGCCGCCGTCGCCGTCGAGGATCACTGAGTGGTCGCCAATGGTCGGCATCGGCTCGTCGTCCGGGCCGTAGGCCGACGCGAGCGAGGTCGTGGCCCGTTTCGGTCCATCCCGGACCAGAAGACCAAGCTCCGTCATCAGCTCGGGCTTGTCGTCGTCGCCGAATCCCCACGCGGTGTACGAGGATTCGGTTTTGGTTGCCGCCACGAACTCAGCCCAGAAGGCGGCGGCGGCGTCCATCACAGTCGGCCTGCGGCGACGATCCGCGCCAGGAACTGCTGCGTCCGCTCACGCTCCGGGGCGCCGAAC
This sequence comes from Chloroflexota bacterium, assembly GCA_031373765.1. GTDB lineage: Bacteria > Chloroflexota > Limnocylindria > Limnocylindrales > CSP1-4 > UBA5189. The sequence continues at coordinate 8,044 of JANMNF010000142.1, read as the reverse complement.
ATCTGGTCCGGCGGTCCCTGCTCGAGGATCGTTCCCTCATCGAGGAAGCAGACGCGATCGGCGATCTCACGGGCGAAGCCCATCTCGTGCGTTGCGATGAGCATCGTCATGCCCTGCCCTGCCAGTTCGCGAATGATCTCGAGGACTTCGGCGATCAACTCCGGATCGAGGGCGCTTGTGACCTCGTCCAGAAGCAGGAGCTCGGGCTGCATCGCAAGGGCCCGAATGATGGCCACGCGCTGCTGTTGCCCGCCGGACAGGCGATCCGGGAATTGATCGCGCTTGTCGAGCATCCCGAACCGTGCGAGGAGCGCATCGGCTTCCGCAACGACGTCGCGCCTGGGCCGTCGCAGGACCTTCGTGGGAGCCAGGGCGATGTTGTCGACGACGCTCAGATGCGGGAAGAGGTTGAACGCCTGGAACACGATGCCGATCCGGCGTCGAATCCGATTGACGTCGGCGTCCTCGTCCGTGATCGACTCGCCGGCGACCACGATCCGGCCGTCGTCGATCGGTTCGAGCAGGTTGATGCACCGGAGCAGCGTGGATTTGCCGGAACCTGAGGCCCCGATGAGACAGACAACCTCGTGCTCGGCGACCTCAAGATCAACGCCCCTCAGGACCTCGAGGCGCCCGAACGACTTCGAGACAGACTCGATGATCAGGGCGGGGCGTCGATCACCGCCCGCCGCCGGATCCTGACCCGCAGGCCCCAATGCATTCGGCGTGGTCATCGGCTTGCGCCCCGTGCCCGATCCCGGGACACGAGCCAGTCGGTCAGGCGCGCGAGTGGGAGGGTGATCACCAGGAATAGGAGGGCAGTCGCGAGGTACGGCGTGAAGTTGAAATGGGCGGACTGCTTGATCTGGGTCATGCGGAAGACTTCGACGACGCCGACGAACGAGACCAGGACCGTGTCCTTCTGCAGACCGATGAAGTCGTTGAGGAGCGGCGGGATCACGCGACGCACTGCCTGCGGGAGGATCACGTACCGGAGCGCCTGGATCTGGCTCAATCCGAGGGATCGGGCCGCCATCATCTGGCTGGGGTGCACTGACTCGATTCCGGCCCGGTAAACCTCGGACACGTACGCCGAATAGAGGAGCGTCAGGGCGACGACCGCCCAGAAGAAGGGATCGGTCGGAACGCCCGGAATCGCGAGCGCCGGGATGCCGAAGCCGAGCAGGAAGATCACGAGGGCGCCTGGGAGGCTTCGGAACAGGTCCGTGTAGACGATCACCAGAAGCCGAATCGGAAAGAAGACCGGCCCAGGAAGACTCCTGAGCGTCGCGAGGACAAGCGCGAACACGAGGATCAGGGCCTCGCTGATCCCGAACAGTTGCACGTTCTTCCGAAACGCCCCGACGATATCCGGCAGAGCCGCCTGGAACTCCTTGGCGTTGAAGAACGACGCCTGCACGCGCGGCCAGTTCGGGGCGTTCACGACCAACCAGCCGAGGACGCCGAAGAAGGCAGCCGTGCTTATCAGGCCGATCAGGAGCGCCCATCGCCCGTCGCGGCGACTTGCCTTCCGAGTCATCGAGCGAGCCCTCATGCGGGGCCGCTACGAGTCGAGCGCGGTTCGCAGACTACTTGAGTTCCGGGGCACCCTGGCCGGAGATCCACTCGTCGACGATGGCCTTCATGGTGCCGTTTTCCTTCATCGACCCAAGGGCGACGTTCACGCAGGCCGTCAACGGGCTTCCCTTCGTCAACAGGACACTGAAATGCTCGACCGCGCCGGCGGTCGGGAGGGACCCGACGATCACGCCACCCGTCAATTGCGCGTCACGCATGTAGAACGCCGTCGGGAGGTCCACGACGATCCCGTCGATCTGCTTCACGTTGAGGGCCTGGACGGCCGCGTCGAGCGTGTCGTAGACAGCGGGCTCGGTTGTCGGCTTGATGTTGTCGACGATGTATTGGTAGCTGGTGGTGCCGACCGGAGCGCCAAGCTTGAAGGCCGCCAAACCCGCCTGGGTCGTGACCTTCGCGATCGGGTTGTCCCCAAGCGCCACCACGGCCTGATTGAGATCGAAGTAGCCGTCCGACAGGTCGGTGGCCGTGGCTCGTTCGGCGCTGTAGGAGACCTGGGTCAGGTAGATGTCGAAGGTCTTGGGGCCGGGCTGGATGGCGCTGTTGAACGGCGCCGCGACCCACGTGACCGCGGTGTCGGCGTAGCCCAGCGCCTCGGCAATCGCGTACGCGGTCGCGGATTCGAGGCCGTTGCCGTTGGTCGGGTCGCCGAACTCCCAGATCGAGCCCGCAGGCTTCGGATCGGTCGGTTCGTAGTACGGCGGGTAGGCGGGATTATCGGCCCCGACCGTCAGTGTCCCGGCGGTCAGGGTGGCGAGATTCGCCGGGGTGCAGGGATTGGGCGTTTCGCTGGGCGCCGTCGTCACGACGGCTGTCGGAGCCTGCGTGTCGGTCGGAGCAGCGGACGCACCGCCTCCGCAGGCGGCCAGGGACAGGACAGCCACGGCAAGAACGCCGGAACGGGTCAGGGTACGCATCGGGAACCTCCTCCTCAAGATCGCGGGGAGTGTATACGAACGAGATCGCCTGCTGACAGCCCCAGGCGCCCCGCAGCGTTCCCCTGATTGTCCGCGAACGCAAGCCAACCCGACGAGTCGCGGTAGAGCAGCGCCTCACCGAAGGGCATGTCCCCGAACGTACGGGTCCAGGTCGGGCTCTCGATCACGTCGCCCGAACTGCCAAACGCCACCGACACGACGGTGCCCGGAGCGACGCGGCCGAGCGCTGCCTCGAGGTCGTCGGGTGTGCCGAACAACCGAAGGTTGCCGAAGGGATCGACGAATGCGACGCTCGTCTCGAGCGTGCCGGGGCGCACGGTCGGGGCTGGGAACCGGAGCTGCACGAGATCCGCGGTGTCGATGACCGGGCCGATCGAATCAAACGCTGTCCCGAGGGCGAGATGCGCCCCGATCGGCGCAAAAATGTCGCGGCCGTGGAACGTCGACGTCGGGCTCGTGAGCATCAGGGCTCGGTTCTCGAGGATCCTCGCCTCCACCGCGCCACCGAGGACGTCCACGGCCGGCATCAGCACGCCGTTGTCCGGACCAATCAGGACATCGCCGCGCGCCGTCTTGATCGCGATTCCGAGCCGCGCGGTCCCGACCCCCGGATCTACCACGGCAACGTGGACGCCCACCGGCATCCACGGCACGGCCGACCAGAGGAGGTACGCCCCGTCCCGAATCGCGAACTTCCGGACGCCGTGGCTGATATCGACGATCTGCGCATCACGGGCGATCGAAAGCATGACGCCACGGCAGATCGCCGGCGCCGATTCCGGACCGAAGTCCGTAAGGAAGGTGATGACTGGGCGTTCCATCGTTGGGAGATGGTACCGAACGGTACGAATCCAAGAGCGGCGCCCGGAGGAGGTGGGCGCCGCTCTTGAGGCATCCGGCCTGGGGGAGGAGGGCCCCCGCCCGGATAGGTGGTGGTTGGCCGGATCAGTCCGCGACGGCTGCCTCAGTCCGCTCGTATCCGTCATCGGTCCCGACGCGGCCGGTCCGGCACAGCTCCCGGAGGAAGAGCAGTCGATCGATGTCGGCAAGGCGCCACGGGTGGCCGGCGGGAATATGGATCCCGCTGAGGAACCCGGTCAGGTTCGCGGCTTCGCCCGGGTTCAGCCCGCGGAGGAGCAACCCGCGATAGGTCTCGCGGGTGGCCGATCCGTTACCAAGACCAGGTGATGCCATGGCGTCAGCGGTGCTCCGGAGCTTCCGCCCGATCCGGTTCATGTCCGGGTCTGGTTCGGTGCGGTCATGGTCGTTCCGGGGCAGGCCGGTGACGATCGCCCGACAGTCCCATTCCGGACCGGTACTTGCGACTCAGGGTCCGGGTATCCTCCAATCGAGGAGGCGTGATGGCCGGAACCAGCGACGAATCCGAAACCACGGCGAAGCGCGACCGCGTTGCGCGGCTCGCCCGCGTCGCGAACCTCCTCCAGCACAACCCCGAGGGCATGCGGGCCGAGGACATCGGGATCCGGCTCGGGATCTCGAAGCGAACGGCGTATCGCGACCTCGTCGCCCTCGAAGGCGAACTCCAGATGCCCACCTGGTCCGAGGGCGGCCGCTGGGGAATGCTCGATAGTTCGTTCCTGCCGCCCCTCAAGCTGACCACATCCGAGGCCATGGCCGTGTTCCTGGCCACCCGACTCATGGTTCGCTACGCGGACAAGTACGACCCCGACCTCGCCTCGGCGTTCGAGAAGCTCTCCGAGGGCCTCCCCGGTCCGCTGACGGAGCACGTGGCCCGATCCCTCGACGTCCTCCAGCGTGCCTCCCGGGCACCGGATTTCGTTGACCACGTGCATACGCTGACCCGTGCGTGGGCCGAGCGCCGGGTCGTGGAGATCAGCTATGCGCCGGCCGCGTACGAGGGACGGCCTTCGGAGGTCCGGAAGGCCACCGTCCGACCCTATCTGATCGAACCTTCGACACAGACCCATGCTCTCTATCTCATCGGGTTCGACGAGGGGCGCGGAGGCCTTCGCACCTTCAAGATCGAGCGGATCCGGTCCGTGACGGTCACGCCGACGCCGTTCGATCCGCCTGAGGCGGGTTCGGTGGAGCGCCTGATGCGCGGGGCGTGGGACATCATCGCGGATCAGCCCGCGACGTCCGTCGTCGTCCGATTCTCGGCTGCGGTCGCCGGCCGCGTGGCCGAGACGGTCTGGCATTCAAGCCAGACATTCGAGGCCCAGCCTGACGGGACCCTGATCTGGCGGGCAACCGTATCCGGCTCGATCGAGGTGCGCCTCTGGATCCTGTCCTGGGGCGACGATGCCACGGTCATCGAGCCTCCCGCCCTGCGCTCGGACATCGTCGCGACCCTGCGCCGTGCCGGGGCGAATTACCCGGACTGACACTCGGACCGACACGTCCGGCCGCGCCCGTTCAAGGCGCCTCGCTGGATCCACCGCAGGCGGTCACTGGCCCTGCAGGAGCGCACCAGACTCCTCCGGAGTACCCTTCACCGACATGCGACGACGTGCCCTCGCCTCGTGGCCGTTCCCCCGTGCCCTGATCCTTGCGGTCATGGTGAGCGCCCTGCTGTCGACCGGTCTGGTCCCGATTCACCACGCGGAATCCGTTCGGGCGGGGACCGCGGAGACCATGGAATCGGCGCTGCTGGGCTGGATCAACACCGCCCGAGCGTCGCGTGGCCTGCCGAAGCTTCGTGTAAGTGCCGCGCTCACGGACCTCGCCGGCGACCGCGTTGCCGTCCTTGCTGCGAAGAACCAGCTGTCGCACACCCTTCCGGGCTGTCTCACCTGTCAGCTCAATGATCGGAGCATCGCCTGGAACCTTGAGGGCGAGGTCCTCGCCTCCAATACCTGGGCCTGGGGCATCGAATCGGCAGGCGTTGCGTTCGATGGATGGAAGGGCAGTCCATCCCACTGGGCCATCCTGATGAGCGCAAAACTGGACACGATCGGCATCGGCGTGGCGAAATCGAGTAGCGGGAGCACGTATGCTGGGGCGGTCCTGATCGACGCCCCGGGCTATGTCGGGACCGTCCCGAAGCCGAAGCCGGCTCCGACCGTCCAGAAGGCCCCGGCTCCCGTCCCCACGCCGACCCCAGAGCCGGACGACCTCCCGGGCCCGACGTCGCGCTCTACCCCCATCCCGCTCTGACCGTGGGCCGACGTCCGTTTTCGGCAGTCAATCTCATCAGCGACCCGATCCACGGATATGTCGAGCTCACCAAGCACCTTGGGGCCGACGAGGCGGGGGCGATCGGACTCCGGATCGAGGATGCGGCCGAGGACGATCTGCTCGACACGGCCTGGGTGCAGCGGCTGCGCCGGATCAGCCAGCTCCAGAGCGCACGGTGGGTCTTCCCGACCGCAGAGCATTCCCGGTTCACCCATGGACTCGGGGTCATGCACGAGGCCGGCATCTGGGCTCGAGCGCTGTACCCATCGCTCCGGTCGGCGCTCGCCGAGCCTTCACCGGCGTCCGGCGGCGAACCCCCTGTCGAAGTGCTTCCGTCCGAGGGTCTGGTGGTCGAGACGCTCCGCGTGGCCGGCCTGCTGCACGACGTCGGGCATGGACCGTTTGCTCACTACTTCGATGATCAGGTGCTGTCCGGGTTTCCGGCACCCGCCGACGCACGCCGACCCGGGGTCAAGTCGCTGTCCCACGAGGATCTCAGCCAGCTGATCATCGAGAAGGAGCTCGGACCGGTGATCGGCGCGCTGCGGCGGGCGCCCGGGAACACGCCTGAGCGCGATGCCTTCGCGGACGGCGAGTCGGTCGACCCCCGCTGGGTGTCGTTTCTGGTGTCCAAGCCCGCTCTGGACGATCCCGCGATGCCTCGCTGGGTGCAGCTCCTCCAGCCCCTGTTGTCGGGCGTCTTCACCGTCGACAACCTCGATTATGTCCGTCGCGATGCCTTCTTCACAGGCGTTCACGTCGGCATCGATGTCGAGCGCCTGCGGCGCTATGCCTACATGCGCCCGACCGGCCTGACGCTGTACGAATCCGGCGTGCCGGCTCTCGAAGGATTCCTCGGCGCTCGCCTGTTGCTGTACCAGCAGGTCTACTTCCACCGGACCGTCCGGGCCATCGACCTCGATCTCGGACTCGTCTTTGCCCCGTCGATCCGGGCGCTGTTCGGGGATCGATCACCGGTCGAGCAGCTGGCCGGCTACGCGGACCTTGACGAGTACGCCCTGCTCCACCAGGCGGCCCGTTGGTCCCGCGGCGAGGACATCGCGCCACCGGGTTCTTCGACCCCCGGCGATGGCCGCGTGGAGCAGGTGGTCGCCGATGGGTGGCGAGGAATCCTCCTGCGCCGACCGCGCTGGCACGTGGACGCGGAAGTCCGGGCGGAATACGAGGACGGCGCCTTTCCGCAGGACGTGGTGGACTCGCTCGGGCCGGCCGTTGCGGGCTCCGTCGCCATCGATCTTGCGGCAGTGGACGCTCGCCTCCCAGATGTCGACGCCGCACGGAAGCTCACCGTGGAGCGCCGGGACGGGTCCAACCCCGCACTTTCCGTGGCGCTGCCAAGGATTCCGGGCTACGCCCTGGTGGCGCGCCGCTATCGACGGAGTCGCTGACCGCGTCAGTGGATCCCGGCGTCCTCGGGCGGCGGGAGCACGAGGAGCGGGTCGATCCGGGCGATTTCCTCGCTCGGCAGGAGCATGTGTGCCGACACGACCGGATCAATCCCGATCGTCCCCGCGGCATACGGGCTGAACAACCCGTAGTGGAGGTGGCAGCCGCTGGCATTGCCAGTCCTGCCTTCGGTCCCGAGGTAGGCTCCCGCGCCTACGACATCGCCAACGGCGACCGCGACGTACTTGAGATGGGCGTACATGCTCCGATACCCGTTGCCATCGTCGATCACCACGACGTTGGGCAGGGTGATCCACAGGTGTTTGGCATCGAGCCGTGCCGTATATGCCGTCAGGTCACCGAGCCAGCCCATGTACGCGTCGTAGCGCCGACCCGCGGCAAGCACGGTGCCGCCGTGAGCCGCGCGGATCCGATCGCCGCAGAACGTCGCAAGGTCGAGACCGTCGTGGAATGGCACGCCGTCGACGACGCGAGACCCGGATGTGGCCGGACCGAATGGTTGCGTCAATCGAGCATTCCGGATGGGCCACTGATATCCGCTCAATGAACTGGGCAGCGGCGCCTGACGGCCCCCTGGCGAGGACCGCTCGCCTGCCGGATCCGGTAGCTCCACGCGACCGATCGACCCGCCGGGGCTCGAATTTCCCGGCCGCTCGGTGCTCGTGCCGCCGGACGCCACCGGAGACGGCTCGGCCGTGACACTCACGCCAAGGATCTGCTGCGTCGGCACCCTCCCCCCGATCAGCGGGGCAGCGAGGAAAGCGGCGGCCCCAGCCAGGACCGCTGCCGACAAGCGCCTCCGCGAGCGGACGCCGCGCCGGCGCGCGTTGGAGGGGCGATCCATCAGCACCAGCGAATATTCGCGGTGCGGCCGGTCAACATGCAAGTCGCAGGTTCCGGAGGATGCTCGGGCGAGGTTCCGG
>JANMNF010000105.1:0-1985 GCA_031373765.1 Chloroflexota bacterium | reverse complement strand
CCGTCATTGATCGTGAACAGCGGCGCACCGATCCAGGCCGGGTGGATCTCGCCCTTCAGGACCGGCCCGAGGGCCTCGGCCGCGTCGTCCCGTTCAATGACCAGCCAGCGAATGTCATAGGCGCGTGCGACCGCCTCGATCGTCTCGATGGGATCGTCCGGGCTCACCACACCAGGCCGACCGGTCCAGTACTTGAATCCGGCAGCGTCGATGGTCATGAGCCTGTCGGTCATCGGTACGCCGAGGCGATCAAGCTCGGTAGCCAGCTGGATTCGTGGCTGGCGAGTCTCGTCCCAGCGCGTGAACACGGGCTTGGCGAACACGACTGCGGTGACGACGACCATGACCACCACGCCCCAGGTCATGACGGTCCCGGCCGATCGCTCGTCCCAGGTGCGACGTCTCGAGGCGATCCAGCGGACCAGGAGCAGGACCCCTTCCATCGCCAGGATCGCGGCATGTGGCGCCAGGCCGATGGCCGAGTGGATGAACGCGCCGCCCGGAACATGAAGCGGGTACAGGAGCGTGGCGGTCGTGAAGACGATGGCCGTGTACAGGAACCAGGGCCCGAAGTCGCGAGACCGCGCCCGCCCGATGGCCCCGACCAGGATGAACGGGACCAGGATCACGGATCCGATGACCACGGCAAAGTTGCCGATCGCCGACCCGAAACCGCCCAGGCGGCTGGCGATGATGGTGCCCCAGCCTTGATCCAGGAACTTTCCGAGGCTGGGTTGGGCCGTGATCGAATTCCACTCGTGGATGGTTCTGATCCAGAGCGCTGCGCCGTTCGAGCTGGTGGGCGAGATGGAGCCGAAGACCGATAGCTGTCGAGCCCACCACGGACCCATCACCAGCAGGAAGAGACCGAGGCAGGCGGCCGCGGCCCAGAACGCGATCGGGCGACGGTCCTCCACGTGGACCCAGCTTCCACTGCCGCGTCGGCTGCGCATCCATCGCCAGCGATCCCAGAACCAGACCAGTCCCACCGCGGCGCCCAGGAAGACCCCGTCGTTCCGGCCGAGCGAAGCGAGGCCGGCCAGCAGACCCGCGAATGCGTAGGCCCGGTTGTCCCCCTTCAGGCCCCGCGCGGTCATCCAGATCGTCGCCGCGACGAGGGTGTGCATGATCGCGAAGTTCTCGGGCTGGGCCATGAACACCGTGGCGGCGGCCGGCACGGCCGAGAGAACTCCTGCGGTGACCGCCACGAGCGGCTCGGCTCGCGCGTCCCGGGCGATGGCCCAGGTCAGCGGTGCCGCGAGGGATCCGATCAACGCAAGCGGCAGGGCCGAAGCCAGCGCCGTCGGTCCAAGGACCGTGATGAACGGCACCTGGACGAGGCTCGCGAGGGGGAGCCAATGCGCGTTCGAGGGGATGGGCAGCATCGGGGCGTCGGGGATGCGGTTGCCCACCTCCGCGAAAATCCAGACGAAGTCAACGCTGAGGCCATGACCCGCCGCGATGGCCCGCGCGACGTCGGCGTAGTAGTACGAATCCGGGTAGGCGGCGTCCGGATATACCGCGATCAGCGCAAGGCGGACCAGCAGGGCAAGCACGAACAGCGCGACAGGGGTCCGCACGGCTGGGAGCGTAGCAGCCGCTGGCTCGGCAGTGGCGGGGCGCGACTGTGTTCTATCCGCTTGATGCCGCTTGGCGCATCACGAGCCGGCGCGGAAGACGCTTCCTCGGTTGGTTGCCCGTCCCGGCGCGTGATGCCACTCGGCGCATCACCAGCCGGTGCGGCGCTCCTCGTCCCGCCGTGCCATCTGGTCGATCCACTCGGACAGCGAACTGCGTGCGGGCACATGCACATTGACCTCGGGAAGACTCAGGCTGTCAGGCCCGGCTCGGAGGACGGCAAGCATTCGAGCCATGCGCCGCGCGCGCATGCCAGGAGCAATTCCGGCCTCGAATCTCGAAATCGACGATTGGGATAGATCGACCATGTTCGCCAGTCCGCGCTGAGTGATCCCTCGCGAACTTCG
>JANMNF010000085.1:0-16593 GCA_031373765.1 Chloroflexota bacterium | reverse complement strand
TTCCGACAGGCGCGTCATCTGGAGGTCGCCGTGGTGCTCCAGGAGCCACATGACGTGCATGTGGGCCATGCTCACGCCGGCCTTGACCAGCCGCCCCGTGCCGGCGCACCGAAAACCCGCGATCATGTCGTGGAGATCGGCGACGATCTCTTCCATGGTCGTTCGGTCGACCTGAATAGTTTCGGCTGGATCAATAGTTCGCATGCAGCGAACAATCTAAACCAGATGGCCACGTTCCGTCAAAAGGTGGCCACAAGCTCTCTCGAAAGGCGGCCCCGATGCGGTTCGCGATGATGATCGAAGCCCAGCAGGGCCTCTCCTACCTGGACCAGCTGGCGTTCGTGCGGCGGGCTGATCAGGCCGGGTTCGAGGCGTTCTTTCGCAGCGATCACTACGCGAGCTTCCCGGGCCCGGCTGACGTTCCGACCACCGATGCCTGGACCGTGCTGGCCGGTCTGGCTCGCGAGACCGAGCGGATCACGCTTGGCGTGCTCGTGAGCCCGGTCACGTATCGGCACCCCGGCTCGTTCGTGAAGGTTGTCGGGACGGTCGACGAGATGAGCGGTGGCCGGATCGAGGTGGGCGTCGGCGCCGGCTGGAACGTCGACGATCACCTGCCCCTCGGGATGGCCTTTCCGGACATCAAATCCCGCGCCGACCTCATGGAGGACCAGCTGGCCCTGCTCCTCGGCCTATGGACTGAGCCGGACGGCTGGAGCTTCGAGGGACATCAGACTCGGGTTGAGGGCGGGCTCCTTCGACCCAAGCCGGTCGACATTCCCGGCCGACCTCGAGCGGCCAATGGCTCGGTCCGTCCGCGGATCATCGTCGGGGGCAGCGGCTCGCCCCGGTCGTTTCGCCTGGCAGCACGTTACGCCGACGAGTTCAATCTCAATGGTTCATCCCCGGCCCGAACCCGCGAGCAGTACGCGCTGCTGGATCAGGCCTGTCGGGACATCGGCCGCGATCCGGCGACCCTGACGCATTCCTCGATGATCGGGGCGATGCTCGGCGCCGACGATGCCGAGGTCCTGCGCCGCCAGACCGGGCTGCTCGCGTCCCTCGGCGTGGCGTCAGACGGCGATTCGGACTGGTTCGCGGAGCGGCGGGAGCGTTGGATCATCGGGACACCGGACCAGGCGCGCTCGACGATCCGTGCCTACGCGGACGCCGGCGTGGAGCGGATCATGCTCCAGGACTTCCTGCCGCTCGATCTGGACATGGTCGACCTGATGGGCACGGAGCTCGTCGGCAAGGTCTGAGCCGAGGCGCAGCCGGGAAGGGCAGGGCCCGGGGGCCAGTCAGGAACGGGTCAGGCGGATGAGGCCGATCGACCGAAAACGAGGCGCGTGGTCAGGTGGATGGACTGACCGGGCTCGATCCAGGTAAGGCCATGCGGCTGCCCGGCGAGCAGACGCCGAATTCCCTGGGGGGCATGCGTCTCCGGCTCCATGGCCACCGCGCCGCTGTCGGCGGGACTTGCGGCCACGATGCACAGCCCTGCATCCGAGACGACGTCCATGGTCACGCTGATCCCGGGGTCCGGCCAACGCATTCGGACCGGAGGTTGACCCGGATCCAGCCACGTTGCATCGAGACCGCTGGGCATGGGACGCAGCGTTCGTAGATCGAACATTCCGGACACCGCTTCGATCGGGTCATCGGCACGCAGGTTCGACGGCAGCACGCACGCGGCCGCGATGCTCACCTCGATGGGTGCTCGAAACCACGGGTGGAATCCGAGGCCACCCGGCATCGGCTCCTCGCTCAGGTTGGTCAGGGCCTGCGCGAACGCCACCTCGGTTCGTCGATCGCCATGGTCGACTGCGGTCACTTTTAGGCTGGTCTCATATGTCCACGGCCAGCCGGTCCCATCGCCGCCCGCCCGGACTTCGAAGACGCCCGGTGCGCGCTCCAGCCATGGGACCAGATACACCTGTCCGTGGAGCGCTGAACCATCCGGTGCATTCGTTGGGACGTTCACGGTCGACCCGCCCACGACGGTCGGCACGGGATCGATCCGATTGCACCAGGGCGCCATGACGTAGCCACCCCAGGCCAACGGCTCGGCGAGGTGCTGCTGCAGATCCGTGGGCGTCCTGAGCAGATCGTGACCGAACACCGTCAGGCGATGCAGCCGAGCGCCGAGATCCGGGAGCAGCTCGGCACGGATCGAATCGGTCGAGATCACGACGACCCGAGGCGTTTGCTTTACGACCGGATCGGCCGACACCATGATCAGGAACCTCCAGGCAGCCAGCGGCGGGCTGCCGTCGCATTGCGTTCGATGATTGCAAACTCGGAAGCCTGCACGTGGACCCAGGCCCCGAGCTCGCCGTCCGGCCAGTGGACGCGAATGTCCGCCGAATCCGCGAGGCCGATACCCAGATGTTGCCAGCCCAGCTGCCCGCCCGCATGCCCACCGCCGATCGTCAGCTCGCGAAGGACGGTCTGGTCACCGATCCGCGCCTCGAGCCAGGCGCCAATCGCGTTCCGGTTCGGCCCGGGCTGTTCCACCGCAACGGCCAGCCAATGGCCCATGGCCTCCGGGTTGGAGGCTGTTCCTGAGCCCGCGTTTCGCCAGAGGATCGTGTCTCCCCCGTAGTTCACCAGGACGAGGTCGAGGAGGCCGTCGAGGTTGAAATCGGCGAGGGCGGCACCCCGGCCTCGCTCGTAGCTCACGATGCCGGCGGCTTCGGCGGCCTCGGTGAACGTCCCGGTCGGGCTCCCGAGCAGGAGGTTGCTCGGGTCGCGCTTCGCGTAGTCCGGTTGTGTGCCGACGTTGCCCTTCGAGACGAACAGGTCCGTGAAGCCGTCGTTGTTGACATCGGCAAACTCCGGATGCCAGGCCGTGGACGGAAGGGGATCGCCGCCGGTAAACGGCGTGGTCGCGGTGACGCCGCGCTTCAGGGCGATATCGCGGAACATCGGCTGACTCGGCCCAGCGGTGAGCGTCTGGAGCTTGTTGTCACCCTGGCTCGTCAGGTAAACCTCCGGGTAGCCGTCCCCGGTGATGTCGGCGCTCGCGATTCCCATGCCCCAGATCTGCATGGCGACCCAACCGTCGTCGCCCGTGTATGCGCGCAGCGGCTCGCCCGGCGCCACGCGCCACAGCTGGTCCATGCCGTCGCTGTAGTAGTGGCGATCGTTCGTGACGCGGAGGTCCCGCCGTCCGGAGCGATCCCAGTCGCTGAACAGCATCGATAGCGTGCAATAGCCCGGCCGCAGGGCCGTCGGCCCGTCATAACGGGTCGCGCCGGGGTCTGGCCTGAGGATGGCGCTGTCCGCGCACGGAGCCGTGCTCTCGCCGTCGGGCCCGATGGTGAGGTAATGACCAACCGCCAGGGTGGGGAGCGTGGACCCCGACTCCCAGGTCGCGCTGAAGGCCGTCGTATCGCCGTCGAGCCCCTCCAACCCGAACGCCTCGTTGGCTCGCTCGAAGCGGCAATCGCCGAGACCTCGAAGCAGGACGTTCTCGCCGGCCCTGAGCGCCATGATGTCGATCAGCCCATCACCATCGATGTCGATCGGGTAGGCGCCGATGACGCCAGTCAGGTCGGTCGCGGCGTCGTGGACCTCGGAGAAGCGGAGCGTCCCGCCGACCGCGGCTTCATTGCGATACAGGGAGGCCGGGTTGGCCCCGCCGGCGAGGTACAGATCCGGCTTGCCGTCGTCATTGCAGTCGAAGACGGCGACGCCTCCGCCGACCTGGTAGAGGTCGGGCCCATCGAAGCGCTGGGCGACGCCCGACGCAACCGTCTCGTCCACGAACAGCGGCGGCCCGTCGGCGACCGTCGGCCCCGTGGGCTGGAGCAGCACCGCCCGCCCGGCCACGAGAATCCCCACGGCGGCGGTGACCACGACGACAACGAGGCCGAACCGCCGGCGGGTCATGACCATGCGGTCACGGGGTGGTCGAACCGTTGAAATACCGCGTCGCCAGCGCCAGGGCTTCCTTGCCGCACTGCGAGCCGAGGATCCGCCCGGCAAAGTCGTCGGCCTGGATGTGGATGCCACCCCAAAGGCGCGACTGGCCGGCCGAATCCGATGCGTCGTAGTACGTCGCCCATTCGAGCCGGATGTCCGTGGTCGGGCCCTTCTCGAACTTGAGCGACTCTGCCTTGATCGTGTAACCGCTCACGCCACCCGGGAAATAGGCACTGCCGGTGAAGCCGGTGAGCACCTCGGCGCCCGCTCGACTGAACGCACTGTGGCCTGACGTGTAGCCCGGAAATGACGGTGTCACGAAGGTCGGCAGCTGGTAGGGGACCCAGGTCTCGGCGAGGATCCAGCCCACGCCGCCAAAGTTCGCCTTCGGGTCGGCCGGGTTGCCCCGCCACGCTCGGATCGCGACGTGGCCCATCGCGCCCGACAGGTCTGCATGGCGCTGGCCCGGCGCGGAACTCTCGGGCGTGATGACCTCGATCAGTCCGGGGACGAGCGGCAGTCCCTCGAGGTTGTAGGACGGCCCTGTCGGATCGCTCGACTGGCCCAGGCTGCCAAGGTAGCGAATGAGGGAAATGGGCCGGCTGGAGTCGTAGTGGCCCTTGAGGCCCCAGGCGGCGATGCCGGCATCGTGCACGGCCCCGTTCAGCGCGAGATAGAGCTTGACGTCCCATTCCAGCCTGCCGACCTGGGGCCCCGCCCCACCGATCCGGAGGTTCGGGTCAAGCTCGTCCGAGACGAGGTTGGCGAGCACGTTCCAGTGCCCCGGAGGGGTCTCGGACTTCGGGCCATCGGCCCAGAACTCGGCCATGATCCGCCCGAAGTCGGCGCGATTCACGACGTCGGGCGGGTACGGCTCGCCAGTCGCGGGGTTCATGGCGTGGCCACGTCCGTCATTCGCGCCGAGGCTGTTGTCACCACGAGCACCGGGCGAGATGTCGATAGTGGTCGGGTCGGCCGGATCGAGGTAGCTGCTGTCGCGGATGACCTCGACGAGCTCGTCTTTGAGTTCCTGATCGGTCGCCGGGTCGCCGAGGCGCGGCGGTGGTCCCGGATCGATCGGTGTTCCGTCGGGCCCACCAGGGGGCAATGCAAAACTCGTCACGTTTCCCCATTGCGTGCCCACCGCCTGCTGGACGCCATTGGTCACGGGGATCCCATTCTGGGAAATCATGTGGGCGATCTGAAGAGGTTGCCACCGGTTTGGGTCCGCCAAGCGGCCTACGACGCCGCCATCGACGACGAGGGGCTGATTCACCGGCTTGTAGTTCACCGGCTTGTATCCGCCGGCCTCGTTCGATCCGTCGTTC
The DNA here is from genome assembly GCA_031373765.1 of Chloroflexota bacterium. Lineage (GTDB taxonomy): Bacteria > Chloroflexota > Limnocylindria > Limnocylindrales > CSP1-4 > UBA5189. Next base: position 11,338 of record JANMNF010000085.1, on the reverse strand, counting down.
TTGCCGGCCGCGAGGATCACGTCCGCGATCCGGTTGCCTACGGCCGCGGGCGTATTCCCGAGCGCCAGCGTCGCACCGAGTGGGTAGCACAGGCTGTCCATGACATCGGCGAACTCCGAAAGGGACGCCTCGCCGCCGACCGATTTGATGAATCGCGCATTGAGGACCTTGTAGGCGGCATAGCTCATCGCTTCCCGTCGGGCAGCCTCGACATCGGAGGCGGTGTGCTTCTCCGTGGCGAAGACCCCATGGGCCGTCGGATCGTAGGCGGCCCATGCATCCCACATGGCTGCCGACAGGTGATACAGGTTCCTTGCGTGGAGCGGCGGGTTGGGCAGCGCTCGGCGGATGGCATCGAGGAGCGCCTCATCCCAGCGCCGCGCGACCGACCAGTCCGGGTTCTCGATGGATGCCGCGCACGCCGGGCGGCCTTCCCATGGTCGCGAAATGACGACGAACGACCCGATCCCGACTACAGAGGTGAGCAGGAAGATGGTCGCGATGATTCGAGACCGGCGAGCGCGCATTGGTCCTCCTTCACGTGGGGTCGGTGCGACGATCTGCGGCCTCGAAGATCCGCTCGATCACCCGGAGGTTGGCCACGGCATCGGAGGGCGGAACGGGGATCGGTTGGCCGTCAAGGACCGCCGCGGCGAACTGGCTCGCCTGGACCGCATACGGATCCGCCGGCGGGAAGGTGAGCGTCTCCGTCGCCGGGGCAACCGGCGGCTCGCCGCCGTGGGACACCCGGATCGAGGTCGGCAGGTGGGGCGGAATGTTGAATGGGATGTCGATCGAAATGCGCCCCTCGGTCCCGTAGATATCAACGCGCTGATCGTCCTCCGCCCGCGTGCTGCAGGTGAATGTGGAGATACCCGTCTCGAATTCAAGGAGTGCGCTGGTCAGGGTGTCAACGCCGGACGCGGCGTCGCGGACGATCGATGCTTCGACCCGGACCGGCTCGGCATCGAACAGCATCCGGGACAGGTTCACGTTGTAGCAGCCGACGTCGTACAGCGCTCCGCCGCCGTAGTCCCTGATGTTCCGGATGTTGGTCGCGTCGTCGTTGAAGTAGGAGAACCAGCTCTGGACTGCCACCAACCGCCCGATTCGACCCGACTGCACCAGTTCACGAGCCGCCACCCAAGAAGGGTGGTGCCGATACATGAACGCCTCCATCAACCGGACCCCGGCTCGATCACAGGCCTCGATCATGCGCTCGGCATCTCGTGCGGTGGTCGCGAGCGGCTTCTCGCACAGAACATGCTTCCCGGCCCGCGCAGCGGCGATCGTCCATTCCGCGTGCAGGTGGTTGGGCAATGGAATGTAGACCGCATCGACGGCCGGATCGGCGAGGAGCGCCTCATACGAACCGTGAACGCGGGGAATGCCCAACTCCGTGGCCGCGGCGCGTGCACGGACCTCGTCGCGTGACGCCATCGCAACGACTGTCGACCGGTCCGCCGCCTGGATTCCGGGGATGGCCTTCTTCCGGCCGATATCGGCTGTCGAGAGGATCCCCCAGCGAAGGTCGGTCATCGGCTAGCCCCAGGAGGTCTCGGTCACGGGCCGCAGGTTGACTTCGAGCAGACGGTGATTGCGCGGTCGAGTCACCACGAACAGGACGACCTCGGCGACATCGTCGGGGGCCATCATGCCGGCGAGCTGGGGCATGTCGGGCGTCCGACCGTGACCCATCGCGAAGTCGGTGGCCACGCCACCGGGACAGACGCTCGTGCAGCGAACGCCCTGCTCCCGAAGCTCGTGGTCGAGGGCTCGGGTCATGCCGACCTGGGCGAATTTCGAGGCTGAGTAGGCGACCTCGAACGGCAGGCCGCGTCGGCCAGCTTCGCTCGCGATGGTCACGATGTCGGCCCCGTCGCTCTTGAGGAGTTCGGGCAGCGCGGCCCGGACCGCATACAGGGCACCCTTCACGTTGACATCGATCATGGATTCGAGGTCGTCGATCGGCAGGTCGAGGTACGAACCGTAGGCACCGACGCCGGCGTTGATGACGAGGATGTCGAGCTGGCCGAAGCGCGCGACGGTCGCCGCGACCATCTCCTGCAGCGAAGCCAGGCTGCGGACGTCGCAGGACTGGGCGAGCGCCCCGTCGATGCCCGGGTTGTCGCCGCTCCGCGACCCGACGGCAACGTGCGCGCCCGCGCGTGCAAGCGCCTGCGCCGTCGCCGCCCCGATGCCCCGACTGGCCCCCGTGACGAGTGCAACTCGTCCCTCGAGTGATTGCATGGGCGGTCCTCCTTCAAGCCGGTTACGCCTGGCGCGATGCGTCGCACGGGGCCGTTTCGAACGGGAAACGGCTGTCCAAAGGGCGGTTGCGCGGAAAACCGGTCCGATCTGCGTCGATTGTGGTGGACAACCCGCTTGACAGCGTCGGTCCCCATGACCGAGCCTAGCACAGCCATTTGCAAGAGAGGTATACAAACCGTTGCCAGTCGGTCGCGAAGAAGTTGGACAGCGAAGCGAATCGGTTCGCCGGGCGAACCTGAGCGCCATCGTCCGCGAGCTGCATCTCCGTGGCGCGTTGTCCCGGTCTGAGCTCGTGGCATGGACCGGGCTGACCAGGAGTGCCATCCGATCCCTTGTGGGGGATCTGGTTGCCGGTGACTTCGTCGTGGAGGCCGGCGCGGTTCGGCTCGGGACCCCGGGACGCCCGTCCCCGCAGGTTGGACTGGTTGCCGACCGGATCGTCGTCATCGCTCTCGAAATTGCCGTCGATTCACTGGCCGTGGCCATCGTCGGCCTCGGCGGCCAGGTCCACTGGAAGGAGCGCGTCGATCGACCACGGGCGCATTCATCCGTCGACGACATCGTCAACGACCTCGCCGACCTCGTCGCACGTGCCCGAACCCAGCAGCCCAGTGGTGACGCCCCGATCGGTGTTGGTGTCGCGGTCGCTGGACTCGTGCGACCTGCCGATGGAGTCGTGGCGGTCGGTCCGAACCTGGGATGGATTGATGTTCCCCTTGGCGAACGGCTGACGTCCGCGCTCGGGCTCGATGTCCCGATCGCCATCGCCAACGAGGCGGATCTGGGCGCCCTTGCGGAGACGCGCCGTGGCGCGGCACGCGGGGCCGATGATGTTCTGTACGTCCATGGCGAGGTCGGGGTGGGCGGCGGCATCATCGTCGGTGGTCGGCCGCTGTCGGGAATCTCGGGGTTTGCCGGAGAGATCGGTCACATGCCGATCAATCCGGATGGCCGTTCGTGCCGATGTGGGTCGGTCGGCTGCTGGGAGACCGAGATCGGTGAACGGGCCCTGCTCGAGCGCGCGGGCTACCCGCTCGAGGGCGGGCGAATGTCGGTCTCGGCACTCATCGCCGATGCCGCCGATGGCCGGCCTGAGTCGCTTGCCGCGCTTGATGCTGTTGGCCGATGGCTGGGCATCGGGCTTGCGGGCCTCGTGAACGTCCTCAACCCGCGAATCGTGGTGCTTGGCGGCCTGTTTTCGCCGGCATTTCCGTACCTTGCGCCATCGATGACCGCCGCCCTCGAAGGGCGCGCCCTCGTCGCAACGCGGCGCAACGTATCGGTGGTACCGGCGGCTCTCGGGGTCGACGCGCCGCTCCTCGGTGCTGCGGAGCTCGCGTTCGAGCCACTGCTCGTCGACCCGGTCGCCTGGATCGGCCCTCGCAGTGTGCCCTCCCCATTGGTTCCGGCCTGATGGCTCGATCCGGGGCATCGAAGTTCGCCAGATTTCATCGTTCGGGCACCGTGTGTCGCCCGAGACCAGGAAGTAACCACATTCGACGAGGAGGGTGCTAGCCTACGAGCCGTCACACCGCATTCGATGTCGTCAATCCGGAGGAGGAGTAACAGTCAATGATCATTCGTAAAGCAGCGGTCCTGATGGCCGCAACCGCGATGGTATTCGCGGCATGTTCAGGTGGGGGTGGAACCACCTCCGCGCCAACCGGCGGGACCAGCGCCGCGCCGACCGACGCGCCGAAGGACTGCACCGTTGGTGTGTCCTGGAACAACTTCCAGCAGCCCCGCTGGGCGGCCCACGATGAGCCGAACCTCAAGAAGACCATCGAGGACGGTGGCGGCACGTACATCTCTGCTGACGCGAACCTGAGTAGCGAGCAGCAGCTGACCGACGTCGACACCATGATCTCGAAGGGCGCGAAGGTCCTCGTCCTGCTTGCGCAGGACGGCAAGGCCATCCTACCGGCGCTCAAGAAGGCCGCCGATGCCGGCATCCCGGTCATCGCCTACGACCGTCTGATCGAGGATCCGAGCATCCTCTACATCACCTTTGACAACGTCCTCGTCGGCAAGGCCGAAGCGGCCGCCATCATCGCCAAGGTGCCGAAGGGCAACTACGTCCTGATCAAGGGCGACCAGGGTGATGCCAACGCGTCCACGTTCCTGCCCCAGGGCTGGGACGAGGCCGGCCTCAAGGACAAGGTCGCTTCCGGCGACATCAAGATCCTCAATGGGCCTGACGGGACGTACACCGACGGTTGGAAGACCGAGAAGGCCCAGTCCAACATGGAAGCGATCATCGACAAGGCCGTCGCCGACGGTACGAAGATCGACGCCATCCTCGCGGAGAACGACAGCACGGCGCTCGGCGTCGTCGCCGCCCTCACCGCCAAGTCGTACGGTTTCCCACCCCTGAGCGGCCAGGACGGCGACTCCGCCAACCTGAACAACGTCGCCCTGGGCAAGCAGTATGTCGATGTGTTCAAGAACTCCAATGAGCTCGGCAAGGCCGCAGGCGCCGCTGCGCTTGCCCTCTGCGCCGGCACCAAGATGGCTGACCTCAAGCTTCCGGATGGCCTGATCGAGGCGTCCGTCGCTCCGGTCCCGGGGCTGGCCGCCCAGCCGTTCACCACCCCCGGTGGCGTATCGGTCACGTCCTTCATCCTTCAGCCGACGCCTCTGACGGCGGACACCCTCCAGGTGGCCATCGACGCGGGCTTCATCTCGAAGGCTGATCTGTGCAAGGGCGTTGACGCCGCCACGGCGCCGGCTGCCTGCAAGTAGGGGTCTCCGACTGCTGACCTAGTCACACTCACCAGCGCCCCCAGGATCCTCCTGGGGGCGCTGGTCTCTACCCCCCCAGGGCCAGGAGAGCCGTCGTGACGAACATGGCCGACGCGACACCGGTTTCCGCAAAGGCGCAGCCGCCCGGGCGACGCTCGATACGCGGCCTCATCGCCCAGACGGAGATCGATCTCCGGCTCTTCGGCATGCTTGTCGCCCTCGGGGCGATCCTGCTCATCTTCAACATTCTCAGTGGCGGCAAGTTCTTCGCGCCGACCAACATGGTCACGCTGGCCGTGCAGGCATCCGGTGTCGCCATCATTGCGACGGGCATGGTCCTGGTGATCGTGTCGCGAAACATCGACCTCTCGGTCGGATCGCTGGTCGGCCTCATCGCCATGACCTACGCCCTGCTTATGACCGACTGGCTGCCGAACGTCTTCGGGCTCGGTCCGGACTTTCCCTTCCGCTGGGCCATTGCACTTGGCCTCGGGATCGGGCTCGGGGCGGCCGTTGGCGCGCTCCAGGGATTCATCATCGCCTACGTCGGCGTGCCCTCATTCATCGTCACCCTCGGTGGTCTGCTGTCGATCAGGGGCGTCGTCTGGTACCTCTCGAGCGGCGCTGCGGTGTCCGGCCTGGATCCCACCTTCCAGCTGATCGGGGGCGGGGCGGAGGGATCGATCGGCGGCACGCTGACCTGGGTCGTCGCGGTCGTCGGATGCGTCGCGATCATCGCGCTCCTGTTCAATGGTCGCCGCCAACGACGGCGATTCGATTTCCCCGTCAGGCCGATGTGGGCCGAGATCCTGCTCGGCGGGATCGGCTGCATCGTGATGCTCGGCGTTGCCGCGTTCGCGAACGCGAACCTCTGGCCGGTGGGCCTGGCCAACCGGATCGCCCGCGAGCAGGGCTGGGGAGACGCACCCGCGGGTGGCTGGGTGATCCCGACCGGTTTCCCGGATCCGATCATCCTGCTGGTTGGCGTCACCATCGTCATGTCGGTGATTGCGACTAGGCGTCGGTTCGGCCGATACGTCTACGCCTATGGCGGAAATCCCGACGCCGCGGAACTCGCCGGTATCAACACCCGCCTGACGATCCTCAAGACCTATGTCCTGATGGGCATCCTGTGCGCCCTTGCCGCGGCCATCGCGTCGGCGCGGCTCAATGGCGCGACGCTCGACGTGGGGCAGAGTTACGAACTCTACGTGATCGCCGCTGCCGTCGTGGGTGGGACGTCCTTCGCGGGCGGTATCGGCACCATTCCCGGCGCCGTGATCGGTGCGTTCGTCATGCAATCACTCGCGTACGGCCTCAGCTTTATGGGCGTCAACGCACCCGGCCAGAACGTCGTGGCCGGCATCGTGCTGATCGTCGCGGTCGGCTTCGACACCTTCAACCGCCGACGCGGTTCATGAGCGGCAAGGAGGGCTGACCTGTGACCGTTGCAGAGCGAACACCGCTCGTCAGCATGCGCGACATCTTCGTGTCCTTCGGCGGCGTGCACGCTGTCGAAGGCGTGACGCTCGACCTGTATCCGGGCGAGGTTGTGGGACTGGTCGGCGGTAACGGAGCGGGGAAGTCGACGTTGATGCGCGTGCTGGCAGGCGCGCATCCTGCCGACAGCGGCCAGATTCTCATCGACGAGCGGCCCGTCAACATTCGCAGCCCGCGCGATGCGAAGGACCACAAGATCGAGACGATCTACCAGACGCTCGCGCTCGCCGACAATCTCGACGCCCCCGGCAACCTGTTCCTGGGTCGCGAGAAGACGACCCGTGTCGGGTCGCTTGATGACTCGGCGATGGAGGCCGAGACGCGCAAGGTGATGCGCCGCCTGAACCCGAACTTCACCCGCTTCAAGATGCCAGTCAAGTCACTTTCCGGTGGCCAGCGCCAGGCTGTCGCCATCGCTCGCGCCGTGTACTTCAATGCCCGGATCTTGATCATGGACGAGCCGACCGCAGCGCTCGGTCCCGCGGAGACGGCCCAGGTCCGGAATCTCGTTCGGCAGCTCAAGAGCGAGGGTATCGGGATCTTCCTCATCAGCCACGATATCCACGACGTCTTCGACCTGTCTGATCGCATCAGCGTGATGTATCACGGCCAGATCGTCGGCACGGTCGAGAAGGGTTCCGTCACCCCGGATGAGGTCCTCGGGATGATCATCATGGGCAAGCGACCCGAGGAAGTCACCGAGGCGGACAAGGCTGCCATCGAGCTGCGCGGCTAAACGCGCTCGACTAGAGGCGCTCGGCCCTCATGGCCGGTGGAAGATCGGCGCGAGGGCAGGGTAGAGGTCTCGGTAAGCGGCATGCGCCTCGGCATACGCCGCGCGCCCCGGACCGGGGCTTGCCGCAGGGGCAGTGCGCACGAGCGCTGACGTCGCCGACGGCACGTCAGTGAACCAGCCGATCCCGACTGCAGCCAGGACGGCCGCACCGAATGCCGCACCTTCCGTGGTGGACGGGATCGCCAGCTCGGCGTCCAGAACATCGGCCAGGATCTGACGCCACGTTTCGCTCGCCAGGCCGCCGCCCGAAGCGCGGATCTGCGCAGGCGGTGCCATGCCCGCCGCGATCATGAGATCGAGCCCGTCCCGCAGGCCGAAGGCGACGCCTTCGAGGACGGCACGGGTGAGATGGCGGCGGTCGTGCTGGAGGGTCAGACCGACGAACGCACCGCGGGCAAGCGGGTCCGGATGTGGACTCCGTTCTCCGGTCAGGTACGGCAGGAAGAACAGCCCGTCCGCGGCCGCCCGGACGTCAGCCGCGCCGGCTGCGAGGTCGCCGAATGCCGTATCCGGCGCGACGGCGTCGCGGAACCAGCGCAGGCTCCCGGCCGCCGAGAGCATCACCGACATGAGATGCCAGCGTTCAGGGACCGCGTGGCAGAAGGCATGGACCCGGCCCGTCGGGTCGTGTATGGGCGACCGGGTCGTGGCAAATATGACCCCTGAGGTCCCTAGGGACAGCGCGACCGCGCCCTCATCCACGACACCGACGCCGACCGCATTGGCAGCCTGGTCGCCACCGCCCGCCACGACCGGCGTCCCGGCGCTGAGGCCTGTGGCCGCGGCGGCGGATTGAGTCACCACGCCCGTGATCGCCGGTCCCTCATGGGTCCGGGGGAACAGCGACGGGTCCAGATCCAGGGTCCCTAGCATCTCCGACGACCAGTCCCGTGTCGCGAGATCGAAGAGGAGGGTTCCCGAGCCGTCGGCCTTGTCCATGGCGTAGTCCCCGGTCAGCCGCAAGCGGAGGTAGTCCTTCGGCAACAGGACGTGCCGGACCTGTGCCCAGATGTCCGGTTCATGTCCGCGAACCCAGAGCAGTTTGGGCGCGGTCAGCCCGGTGATTGCGTCGTTCCCGGTGATCTCGATGAGGCGCTCTGCGCCGACCCGCGTCCGGATCTCATCGCACTCGGTGGCGGTCCGCTGGTCGTTCCAGAGGATTGCAGGCCGGAGGACCCTGCCGTCCCCGTCGAGCAATACAGCCCCATGCATCTGCCCCGTGAGCCCAATGCCCTCGATGTCCTCGCCCGTGGCGCCTGTTGAGGCCAGGAGCGACTGGAGTGCCGTCTGGAGCCCGTCCCACCAGGACGCGGGATCCTGCTCGCTCCAGAATGGGTGCGGGCTCTGGACGCCGTATTCGGCCGTGCCGATCCCGACGACGTTACCGGTTGGGTCGATCAGGACGGCCTTTGTGGCCGTCGTCGAGACGTCGATCCCGACAACGAACCCCATGGATCAGTTCCCGTTCGATGCCGAAGGGCGCGCGTCCGTTGACCAGACCGCTCCGTTCACGACGTTCTCGAGGTACTCCTGCCTGCCCGAGACAGGCGTCGGATCGATGCTGCCGTCGAGTACCGCCGCCGCAAGGGACTCGAGCGTGGCGGAACCTTCGGTGACCGAGCGGCCCAGGTCGCCCTGCCAGCCGGCGTAACGCGTCTCGAGGTTTGCCTCGAGCCTGCCCTCCTCGATCATCGTCGCGGCCACGAGCAGCGACCGCGCCAGGGTATCGATCCCGCCGATGTGGGCATGGAACAGGTCGAGCCGGTCCATGCTCTGGCGGCGGAGCTTGGTATCGAAGTTGAACCCGCCGGTCGTGAACCCGCCACCGCGCAGGATCTCGTAGAGCGACAGCGCGAGCTCATCCACCGAGTTGGGGAACTGGTCCGTGTCCCAGCCGTTCTGGTAATCGCCGCGGTTGGCGTCGATGCTGCCGAACAGGCCGAGCGCCATCGAGGTGGCAATTTCGTGCTGGAAGCTGTGGCCGGCGAGGGTCGCGTGGTTCGCCTCGAGATTGGTCCCGAACTCGGTCTCGAGACCGTGCCGGGCGAGGAAGCCGTGGACCGTGGCGGAGTCGTAGTCGTACTGGTGCTTGGTGGGCTCCTGCGGCTTGGGCTCCAGGAGCAGCTTGCCGGTGAACCCGATGCGGGCCTTGTGTTCGGCAACCAGGCCCAGGAATCGCCCGAGCTGCTGCTCCTCGCGCTTGAGGTCCGTGTTGAGCAGCGTCTCGTACCCCTCGCGGCCGCCCCACAGGACGTAGTTCGTACCGCCGAGTCGCTTCGTGACCTCGAGCATGACCTTGACCTGCGCGGCCGCATAGGCGAAGACCTCGGGATCCGGGTTGGTGGCCGCGCCCGCCGCGTATCGCGGATGGCTGAACAGGTTGGCCGTGCCCCACAGGAGCCGGACACCGGTTCGGGCCATGTGTCCCTCGGCCTCGTCGACGATCGCGTGCAGGTTCGCGGTGGCCTCGGTGAAGGTCGCTCCATCGGGCGCCATATCCCGATCGTGGAACGTGTAGAAAGGTGTACCGAGCTTCTCGAAGAATTCGAACGCAGCCGCGAGCTTCAGGCGAGCCGCAGCCATCGGCTCCATCGAGGGAGCCAGCCACGGGCGATCGAACGTCCCGACGCCGAAGACATCGGAGCCCGGCCAATTGAACGAGTGCCAGTAACAGACGGCAACGCGGAGGTGATCTTCCATCCGCTTCCCGAGCACGATTCGGTCGGGCTCATAGATCTTGAACGCCAGGGGATCGTCCGATCCGATCCCTCCGAACGGGATGCGACCCTTGACCTGGGGGAAGAATTCCTGCGCCATCCGTCAGCCCTCCGCGCCGCTTGATTTCATCTGTATTCCCTCACGAGAGGGCGAGCGTAGCACATGTTTGTGCAGCACAAGCACAAATTATCTCTGGGGTCGATGCGTAGCCCGGGTCAACCCGCTGCGTCCACCGCCGCAAGGTAGCGCGGATCGTCGCGTCGGATGGCATCGGGGTTGACGCCCCGCTGTACCGCCAGCTGCTCCGCGAGTCGCTGCAGCGGGATCGTCGTCCCGACGAGTGCCGCTGCCGCCCCGTCGAATCCGGCCTCATCAGGGATCAAGGCGCGACCGGCCGGCGTGAGGTCGACATCGATCTCGCCCGCGACAACCGCAGACCCGATCAGTCCAACCGAGATGCCGAGTTCACGGCAGGCGCGCAGCAGCCCGAGCGCTCGCGCAGTTCGTGGTCCGCGCGCGGCTGCGTCGGCGAGGATCAGGACGAGGCCGGTGTCCGACCCGGTCCCGGCCAGGTGGCCGTGGAGCATGGTCTCGAGGTCCCGCATCGAGGATGGGATCTGCGCCCCTTCCTCCACCTTGAGGGTGAGTTCGCGCGCGGCGATGCGGTCGATTCCGCTGCCGATCATCACGAGGTGCCGGCGCCCGGATAGCTCCTTGGCCATACCCGCGAGGGCGGCCGTGGTGCCCGCTGCGAGGCTGGCGCCGAGGAGGTTGCGCACATCGGCCGACGCGGCGGGATCGCCGGTCAGGTGGCCGGCAACCGCGATACCGGCCAGGATCGGGGACAGGTAGCCGACGGTGTGGCACCAGCTCTGGTCCATCTCCTCGGTCGAGATGACGATATCGGCGAACACACCGCCCGGGGAGCCGGCGGCGGCCGTGATCATCGCGACGGTCGACCCGGTCTCGCGTGCCGCACTCATCGCCCGATAGGTCGCCTGCGTACCCCCTTCATGGCTCACGCCGATGACGACCGCGCCAGGCCCGCCGAGCGCGGGCTCGAGGCCGCCCTCGAACGCCTGCACTGAGATCGGGGAGCCGCCGACGCCGAGCTCTGACGGCAGTCCGAGAACGCGATGGGCGTCGCGCAGGATCTCCGCGACGGCTACTGCGCCGTGCTCGCTCGTGCCGCAGCCGACGACGATGATCGGGCGCCCGGCACTCGCCGCGGTCCGGATCGCGGTCGCAAGGTCCAGCGCCGGGCCAGGTCCCGCGAGACGCGTCAGGACGCGCTCGGCCAGTGCGGGTTCC
>JANMNF010000081.1:0-3483 GCA_031373765.1 Chloroflexota bacterium | reverse complement strand
CGAGGTCACGTCCGTGATGGCCGCGATGTGATCCCAGTCGAACCCGTGGCGGATTCCAAGGACGAGCGCGGTGCCGAGAAGTCCGGCGCCTCCGGCAATGGCGAAATCGAGCGCGGCATGGAGCGGCATGGGTCGTCAGAGGTCCTTGATGCAACGAGTTGCAATAGCGTGGCAATCAGGCTCCTGCCTGTCAACCACAGATACGCATCGAGGGTGCGATCGGATGCGCCGCGGGCAGGCGGCCCGGGCCCGCGCAGGCGCGAGGCGGCCGGGGGCCGCGAAGTCGTCGACCGTTCAGCCGCGCTGGCGCCCGTACTTGGCCATGACTTCGCGGAGTCGATCGTGGGGCAGGCGGTGCGCTGTCATTCCGTCCCGGCCGGTCATCGTCTCGGCGGCGACGAGGGCATTCACGATTGCCTCCTCCGTCGCCTCGACGGTGGCCTCGAAGAGCGGGTCGAGGGCTCGGTCCCGAAGCGTCCGGATGGTCGCGAGGCCCGGTCCGGCTCCGTCGCGTTCCGGCTGGGGAAGATCCAGGTTGCCGTTCGAGAAACACAGGAAGATGTCGCCGGACGTGGTGGCTCCGGTGCTCCCGGCCCGGGCCAGGCCGAGGCCGGCTCGTTGGGCGACCCTGGCGCACTGGGTCGGGATCAGAGGCGCATCGGTTGCGACGATGATGATGATCGAGCCATCGCGTGCTCGGGCTTCGGTGGAGTCGCGCGGACTGCCGTCGTCCCACGAGGCCCCACTTCGGCGTTCCTTGGCGTACGGAGACGGAATCTCGTCCGTGCCGATCTCCCGGCCCACCGGAACGCCATCGATCCGAAGCAGGCGGCGGCTTCCGTAATTCGCCTGGACGAGGACGCCGAGCGTCCAGCCGCCATCGGTTGCCGTGAGCCGTCGGGAAGCGGTCCCGATCCCGCCCTTGAACTCATGGCAGATCATTCCCGTCCCGCCGCCGACGTTGCCCTCGGCCACAGGCCCGCCTCGAGCGTCCTCGATGGCCGCCGCCACATGCCCGGCGTTCACGTGGAACCCGTCCGTGTCGTTGAGGACGCCATCCCAGGTTTCGCCGACGACGGGCAGTGACCAGAAGAACGCTCCGGGGGGCTGGGATCGAATGCCAACGGCCACGAGCGCGTCACGGACCACGCCGACCGAGTGCGTATTGGTGATCCCAATGACTCCGCCGAGCATGCCCGATTCCCGAATCCACTCGAGTCCGGTCATCTCGCCGTTGCCGTTCAGGATGTGCGGAGCGGCGAAGACCGGCTCTTTCCAGACATCGCCGCCGTGTGGGACGACGACGGTGACCCCGGTTCGGATCGGGCCCTTCCCGACGACCAGCGGACCATCGCCATCGATGATCGTGGCGTGCCCAACCCGGACTCCGGGCACGTCCGTGATGGCATTCAGCGGACCCGGCGTCATCGTCCCGATCACGATGCCCAGGTCGCGTGCGCGCGGACCACCACTGACGGGCACGGTCAGAGGGCCTCAGCCAGCATCGCGATCGTGGCGATGCCCAGGTAGATGACCAGCCCGCCAACGACCAGGAACCAGCGCGCCGATCGCGGGATCGACGAACCGCCGGCCGCGAAGTACGCGAGTGGCCCCACGAGCGGCAGGATCAGGACGATCGCCATCCATCCGATTCGGCGCCGGCTCGACAGTTCCTCGCGTCGGACCAGGTCCCACATGGCGATCGCGATCCACGCGGCATAGAGCGCGAGCGGGAAGACGTACGCGTACAGGCCGAGAACCGTCGTCAGCGTCGACGTGAGCGGAATTCCCATGATCGTCACCTCCCTGGCAGCGCCAGCTACAGCGCCGCCGGCGGCGGCCTTGACCTCGTCGATGGACCGAATGGCGTACGGACCCGGCACAGCAGCTCCGGGAATCGCCAGCTCCACTGGAGCCTCCGCCCCGCCGGGCAGCTGCGCCTGCGATGGCGGCGTTGGCTCGGACTGCCAATCGCCGCTCGTGTAGTGGCCACCAAGGGCCTGGGCAAATCGGGCGAGGAGCCCGAGCGTCGCCGCCGGGTCTCCCCCGCCACCGATCCGGCGCCCGCACGCAACGAGGGTCTCGATCGCCGGCGGGAGGCTGGTGACATGCGTGTTATCCCTAAAACAGTCGCGGTTCACGGACGGCGCTCCGAGCGCGAGATCTGCCCGCCCGGACCCGGACACGTCGTTGCCGCTGACCACGTTGCCGCGGGTCGCCCAGAAATTGTCATCGAGGTTCGGGAGGAGGGCGATCCCGAAGACCGCGTGACCCTCGACGAGGTTGCCCTCCACGAGGTTGTCGCGACCGCCCGCGATCAGGATCCCGGTCCCGAAGGCGGGGTATTCGAGCCGCTTGAGTGGAGCGTCGGTCGCCGAGTTGTCGTGAACCCAGTTGCCGGCGATCGTGATTCCGGCCTGAGGCGCCAGCAACTCCGAATCGAGCGTGTTCGGAACGATCCCGGCGTTGTTGTTGCGCCACTCGCTATTGATGATCAGGAGATCGCCACCGGCATTGGTCCCGGAATAGCCCAGGGCGTTGTGCTCCGAAACGACGTCGCTGATCACGGCGTGGCATGGCTGGCACTGACCGATGTAGAAGCCACTGTCCGGGCTGCCCGATGCATAGTCGTGATCGAACCGACCCCAGACGCTGTCGAAGGCGTAGATCCCGTAGTCGCCGTTGCCGTACGCGGTCAGGTACGACCCGCGATAGCCGTTGACTCCGGCCCAGTAGAACCCGTTGAGCCCGTAATGCCGCGCCGTCATGTTCTCGACGGCGACGCCGTCGGCCTCGACCACGTGAACGCCGTTGGACTTCGTGAAGTCCCCATCGAGGATCACCGTGTTCCGGTCCTCGCCCCGGATCGTCAGGTAGGGCGTCGTGACGAGGACGGCCTCGTGATAGACGCCGGGCGCCACGAGGACCAGATCCCCTGGAGCGGCGGCGTCGACCCCTGCCTGGATCGTCGGTTGATCGGCGGGAACGTGGATCGTCCCACCGGGTGCTGCCGGCACCGGCTCGCGGCCGGGACCGACGCCGCCGGATCCGCCACCCGACGGCAATTCGGCATCCCCGACCACCACGATGCCCGTCATCCCGATGCCGCCCTTCTGGCCGTGGAGGAGGCAGGTGAACGGAAAAACTCCCGCCTCGGTGAAGGTGTGCTGGAACTCAACGCCGTTCTGGAGGACGCCTGAATCGAAACTCCCGTCGTCGGCCGTGACGGTGTGCGGATTGCGACCGCTGTTCTGCCACTCCACCTCGGTCCCGACCTCGACGCGGATGACATTCGGTGCGAAGAAGTCGTCGAGGTTCTTGACGACCCGGTAGGTTTCGCCGGCAGCGGCCCCGCCGCCCATCTGTCCCTGGACCAGGAAGCCAGCGCCGATCACGGCAACGACCGCGACGAGGATCAGGGCAGGGCGACGCACGAGTCGGAGGCTAGCAGAGGGAGCGGGCGCCGAGGCGGTGCCGGCGCAT
>JANMNF010000196.1:0-1682 GCA_031373765.1 Chloroflexota bacterium | reverse complement strand
CGATGCCGGCGATGACCTTTCCTTCCGGAACCTGAATATCGCGTTCCGAGCCATCCGGGCGGGGGCGGCGTTCGTGGCGATGCACCGCAACCCGTGGTGGGTAACGGCGAAGGGCGTCACGCTCGACGCGGGTGCCCTGGTAGCGGGCCTCGAGTATTCGCTGGAGCGCCGGGCCATCATCACCGGGAAGCCGTCGCGGGTCGTGTTCAGGGAGGCAGCTGCAGCACTGGCTGCCGAAGTCGCGTCGGCCGGGCCCGGTCCTCGCCTGCGATTCCGCGACATCGCGATGGTCGGGGACGATCTGGAGACGGACGTTGCCGGAGCGCGCCGTGCGGGTCTGCGGGGGATCCTGGTCCTGTCCGGCAAGACCGATTCGGCGAAGGTGGGAGCGGCGGCGGCGTCCGGCCGTCTGCGCGGGTCCGCTCGCCCAGATGCCGTGGCGCCCGATGTTGGAACCGTCGTCGAGGCCGTGACCGCGTCGCGCTAGACTGGCCGTCTGAGAACCTTTTCGTCCGTCCGGGTCGGCGACATGCCATCGCTCGCCCGCACCTCCTGGAGACCTCGATGACCACCAACGCTCCGCGCTTCAAGATCACGTACGCGACGCTCCGCAACGACAACGAGGAGCTGCACGCGATGTACGAGGCCGGCGTCGAGACGTCGCGAGCCGGTCTGGGGCGACATCACAAGATGTTCATCGACGGCAACTGGGTCGAAGGTGGCGCCGGGACATTTGAGGTTCGCTCTCCGATTGATCAGGACATCGTCCTCGGCACCTTCGCGAAGGGCGACGCGGATGACGTGGCACGTGCCATCGAGGCGGCCCGGCGCGCCCAGCCGGACTGGCGCCGAACGCCCTGGCAGGATCGGCTTGCGATCCTTCGCCGCGCGGCCGACCTGATCTCCGAACGGCTCATGGTCTATTCCGCGGACATGGCCTTCGAGGTCGGCAAGACCCGCATGGAGGCGCTTGGCGAGGTTGAGGAAGCCGCCGACCTGATCCGCTATTACGCCAAGACCATGGATGACAACGCGGGCTACGACCACCCGATGGACAACCTCGGCGATGTCACAGTCCACACGCGATCGGTCCTCCGCCCGCACGGCGTCTTCGGTGTGATCAGTCCGTTCAACTTTCCGATGGCCCTGGCTGCGGGTCCGGTCTCGGCGGCGGTCATGGCCGGCAACACCGTCGTCTACAAGCCGGCTTCGGCTGCGCCGCTCTCGGGCGTGAACCTCGTCCAGGCACTCCAGGATGCCGGCATGCCGGACGGCGTCGTGAACTTTGTCATGGGCCCAGGCGACACGGTCGGTGAGGCGCTCCAGACCAGCAAGGGCATCGACGGCATCGTGTTCACCGGCTCGTACGACGTCGGCTACCGGCTGTATAAGTCGTTCTCGACGCTCTTCCCGCGGCCGTGCATCGTCGAGATGGGCGGCAAGAACCCGGCCATCGTCACCCGCTCGGCGGATCTCGAGGAGGCGGCCGAGGGGATCATGCGCTCGGCCTTCGGGTTTGGGGGCCAGAAGTGCTCGGCCAACAGCCGCGTCTATGTCGAATCGAAGGTTCACGATGAGCTCATTCGACTGCTCGTCGAGAAGACAGAGAAGCTCGCGGTCGGCGACCCGATGTCCCGCGATGCGTGGCTCGGCCCGGTCATCGATTCGAAGGCCGTCGCCCG